>NZ_JAMYUT010000001.1:0-385468 GCF_040323235.1 Mesorhizobium sp. M0051 | reverse complement strand
CCTCGACGCGGGGTGGAGCAGCCCGGTAGCTCGTCAGGCTCATAACCTGAAGGTCACAGGTTCAAATCCTGTCCCCGCAACCAAACTTCAAACGCAAACGGCCCGCTCAACGCGGGCCGTTTGCGTTTTGAAGCCGCGCAGGCCATGGCACCTCGACATCAAAAGCCCGTTGACGTGCTCCCCTGAATATCCTGCAAGAGGCCACTAAAGGCCTCACGCCATGGCGACGCCGCGTGATCGCTTTCTCTCGGCCGCCGCGAGAAGATCGACGAAGGCGCGCACCTTGGCGGGCCGGAACCGGGCCGGTGGAAAGACGGCGTGGATGCCGCCTGTCGGTAAGCTCCAGTCGGCAAACACCGGCACCAGCCGCCCCTCGGCGATATCGTCGTTGACGCTGTAATCCGGAAATATGCCAAGCCCGATGCCGGCCAGCACGCAAGCCAGGGCAGCGGGGCTCTTGTCGCACATGATGATCGGATTGAGTTCGGTCAGCACCGTTTCAGCATCCCTGGAAAACAGCCATTGGCCGATGCCGCGCAACTGGGCGTTGCCGACCCAGGCCAGCGATCTTGACTGGCGCGGCGTCACATCGGGCGGCATGCGCGCTGCGAAACCAGGGCTTGCCACCACGGTCTGCCGTATTGTGCCCAGTCGCCGCGCCTGGTTCGAGGAATCGGCAAGCCAGCCGACGCGAATGCCGAGATCGATCTGCTCGTCCACCAGATTGCTCACCGCGTCGTCGAAGATCGCATCGACGCGCATATGCGGAAAGGCCCTGAGATAGGCCGCCATGACCGGGGCCACCATTTTGGCGCCGTAGTCGAGCGGCGCGGTCAGCCTCAGCGTTCCGCTCGGTTCGATCGCCCCTTGCGAGATTTCGCCATAGGCCGCCTCTGCTTCCCTCAGGATAATCATCGCGCGGTCATAGAACAGGCGGCCTTCTTCGGTCGGCGTGACACGCCGTGTCGTGCGCTGCAGCAGCGTTGCGCCCAATTCCTCCTCGAGCTTGCCGATCTGGTGGCTGACCACGGCCTTGGCGACGCCAAGTCGGTTGGCCGCCGCGGTGAACGAACCGGTTTCCATCACCGTGGTGAAGTAGGCGAGCCGATTGAGGTTCAGAAGTTCGGCCAAGGCGGCAGTCTTTGTATGATTGGATCAGACAGTTTGTATTATTGAGCGCTATTTTTCGCAAGACCTTCGTCTGCCACATGTGAGCCAAGGGGCATTCGCCCGCAGCCGGACCGAGGATGGCGATCATGAGCAATTCAGAAGTGACCTATCTGTTCGATCCGCTTTGCGGTTGGTGCTATGGCGCCACCCCGATGCTGGACAGATTGTCTGCCAGCGGCGTGCGCGTCGAGCTGCTGCCGACCGGCCTGTTCTCTGGCGCCGGCGCGCGTCCGATGGATGAAGGTTTTGCCGCCCATGCCTGGGCGAACGACCAGCGCATCGAGCGCCTGACCGGGCAATCGTTCACGCAGGCCTATCGGCACAATGTCCTCGATATCAGCGGCACGCTGCTGGACTCTCATGCCGCCGCGCTCGGCATCAGCGCCGCCGGCCTGGAGAATCCCAGCCGCCGGCTTGCCGCGCTGAAGACGATCCAGCGGGCGCGCTATGTCGACGGCAGCGATGTCGTGACGACCAGCGGTGTGGCCGAAGTGCTCGCCGCCGCCGGAATGGCGGACGCCGCTGAGATGCTCAAGGCGCCGACCGAAACATTGCTGACGGCCCACCGCGAGCTGGTCGGCCGAGGCCGCTCGCTGTTCCAGCGCCTGCATGCCGATGGCGTGCCTTCCCTCGTGGTCATCCGCAACGATGCGCCCCGGCTCATCGGTTCGAACGCACTGTTCGGCAGCTTCGACAATCTCGTCGCCCATATCGCGGCGGCCTGATCCCCAGAAAACCTCAACAAGGAAACTGAAAAGACATGGCAAAAGTCGCTCTCATTGGTGCATCCGGCGCAGTCGGTTCGCTCCTTCTCAAAGAACTCTCCGATCGCGGCCACACCGTCACCGGTATTGCGCGCAACCCGGAAAAGATCGCCGCACTCCCAGGCGTGATCGCCAGGAAGGGCGATGTCTTCGATAAGGAAGGTCTCGCTGACCTGATCCGCGGCCATGATGTGGTGATCAGTTCGGTGCATTTTCTCGACAGTGATGCCGACACGCTGATTGCGGCGGTGCGTGCCTCCGGAGTGAAGCGCTATCTCATCGTCGGCGGCGCCGGCAGTCTCGAAGTCGCGCCCGGCAAGCGGCTGGTCGATACCCCCGAATTCCCGGCGATCTACAAGGCCGAAGCGCAGAAGGGCGCCGACTTCTTGGACAGATTGAAGACGGTCGGCGACCTCGATTGGACGTTCCTGTCCCCGTCCGCCATGTTTGTCCCGGGCGAGCGTACCGGCACATTCCGCCTCGGCAAGGACACGCTTCTCGCCTCCGACAAGGGCAGCAGTATTTCGTTCGAGGACTATGCCATCGCCGTGGTCGACGAGATCGAGAAGCCGGCCCATATCAGGCAGCGCTTCACCGTCGGCTATTGATCGAACGGGTAGCGGCGGCCGAGTCTCAGTCGAGGCTGGCCGACGCCAGCCGCGTCAGCGCTTCGCGCACCCCGACGCGCCGGTAACTTTCCGTATGACAAGACCGTCCTATCTCGGTTCCTCGCGGCGGCGTTCGACAAAGCGCGTTCCCCACTGATCAGGTCGGGTTCGCGCTTGCGCAGTCATTCCTGATAGGACGGATCGACCTCCTTGGCCGGCTTGGCCGTCGTCGAAATCGAAGCCGGCCGGCTGTCGGTGTAGCGGGCCTACTGAGCTATCCGGCATCCCTGTCTGTCAGCGCGATATGACAGCAGCCGGAGCCGTGGCCCGGTGTCCAGGTGACATTGTCAAAACGAACGCCGGTCGCCTCGAACAGGCCGCGGTCGAAGGCGCCGGCTATGCGACAGAGCGTGGCAAGCCTTTGGTCACCAACTCCGGCTTCGACCCAGGCATCCTTCAGCGGGCAGCGTTTCACCTTGAAGGCGATGCGGTCGTCGCTGCGTTCGACATCGGTCGGATACATGCGGCCGCCGTCTGGACTGACGGCCAGGAAGGCTTCGCCGATCGCGCGCGCGTCATTGGGGCCGAAGCCGGCGAAGGCGGCTGCCGCCACTTCCTTGCCGCGTTGTTCGATGGCGCGGATCATGATCGCTTCGGCTTTGTCGGCGCCCAGTTCTCCACTCAGTTCCTCGAGCAACAGCCGGTAGAGATCGGCTCGGTTGCGAAAAGCGGAATCGAGTTCGCGCGACAGTTTCTCGGCTCTGGCTTCGGGATCGGTCATGTCGGGTCCTGTCGAATGATACGGTTGAGTCTTGGCACCGCGGCCACCAGCGCCTTGCCGATGGCCGATTGCGGCGCGTCGATGACGGTTCGGGCATCGCCGCTCTCGGCAACCTGGCCGGCGTCGAGAAGGACGACGCGGTGGGCGATCGCTCTGATGACGCCGAGATCATGTGAAATGAAGAGATAGGCAATCCGTTCCTGCCGTTGCAGGTCCAGCAAAAGATCGAGGATCTGTCCGCGCACCGAAACGTCGAGCGCCGAGACCGCCTCGTCGAGCACGATCAGCGACGGCTTCGTCGCGATCGCGCGCGCAATGGCTACGCGCTGCCGTTGGCCACCGGAGATCTCATGGATGGCGCGTGTGGCGAGGTCGGCGGTCAGCCCGACACGCTCCAGCAATTCGGCAACGCGGCGCGGGCGTTCGGAGCGTGAGGCGATGCCGTGGATGCGCAAGGGATCATCGAGCACACGCGCCACCGTGGCGCGCGGGTTGAAGGCTGCCAGCGGATCCTGGAATACCATCTGCAGGCGTGCGCGACGCGCTCTCAGCGCAGCCCCGCTCAAAGCCAGGAAATCATTGCCTTCGAAGTCGATGCGGCCAGCGTCCGGCTCGATCAGCCGCAGCACCAGCCGCGCGATGGTCGACTTGCCGCTGCCGGAAGGCCCGGCCAGCGCCAGCGTCTCGCCGGGGTCGATGTGAAAGGAGACATCGTCGATGGCAGCGATGGCCTTTTTGTCGCGACGGTAGCGTTTGGTGAGGTTGGACACCGTCAGCAGGCTCATGTCTGGAGCTCGGCTCGGTTCAGCAATGGCTTGGCGTCGAGCCCGATATGGGCGTCGAGCAGCGCGCGCGTGTAGGCTTGGCTAGGTGCATTGATAATCTGCGCCGTCGTGCCAAGCTCGACCAACCGGCCATGCCGGAAAACGGCGATGCGCTCCGCAAGCTCGGCCGCGAGCGCGATGTCATGGCTGATGAACAGCAGCGTCATGCCGTCCTCGGCCACCAGGCGCCGGATCAAAGCGACGATCTCCGCCTGTACGATGGTGTCGAGCGCGCTGGTCGCCTCGTCGGCGATCAGCAATTTCGGTCCGGCCGCAATGGCGGCGGCGATCGCGACACGCTGCTTCTGGCCACCCGAAAGCTGATGCGGGAAGGCTTGCAAGGCTGAGTCCGGGTCCGGCAGGCGGACGCGTTCGAGCAGGTGTCTTGCCTTCGCGTAGGCCTGTAGCCATGTGAGGCCGAGATGGGTGCGCGCGACTTCGGCGATTTGTTTGCCGATGGTCATAACAGGGTCGAGGCTGGCGGAGGGGTCCTGGAAGACGAAGCCGATGTCGCGACCGGGGAGGGGTATGTAGCTCTGTTTGAAGGGAGACTTTCGGACTTCGCGCTCTACGAGGCCCCCCTCTGTCCTGCCGGACATCTCCCCCTCAAGGGGGGAGATTGTGCCCTTATCTCTGCTTTCGCCAACTACGCTGGCAGTAGGGGAGGAACCGACAGTGGAACTGCCAATCTCCCCCCTTGAGGGGGAGATGTCCGGCAGGACAGAGGGGGGTGCCTTGGCACCAGCGGATTGCGACGATGGCAAAAACCAATCGATGCGGCCTCCAATACTGGCGCTTGCCGGCAACAGCCCCGCAATGGCCAGCGCCAGCGTGCTCTTGCCGGAGCCGCTTTCGCCGATGATGGCGAGGCGTTCGCCAGCGGCGATGTCGAGGCTGATACTCTTCAGCGCCGCCACCTCGCTGCCGTCTCGGCGGTAGGTCACCGTGAGGTCGCGGACCGTAGCCAGGGCGGTCACGAAAGGCCTCTCCTGACTGCTGTCGTCTCGACGATGCCTTCACCGGCGAGATAGACGCCGAGCACGGTCAGAACCAATGCTATGCCTGGGACGATCGACAGGAAGGGCGCGGTGCGCAAAACAGTGCGGCCTTCCGATATCATGCCGCCCCAGGTGACCCGGTTGGGGTCGCCGAGACCGAGGAAGGACAAGGCCGCTTCGGTGAGGATGGCGGCGGCGACGATCACCGACGACATCGCCAGCACCGGAGGCAAGGCATTGGGCAACACCTCGCGAAAGGCGATCGCCATAGGGTGCATGCCGATTACCCTCGCTCCGGCGACGTAGTCGCGTTCACGAATGGAGAGGACTTCCGCGCGGGCAACTCTGGACGGTCCGGTCCAGGTGCCGAGCGCGATGGCAATCACGACGACGCCGAGGGAAGGCCCGACGACGCTGACGAAGGCCAGCGCCAGCAGGAAACTCGGCACGGTCTGGAAGGCGTCGGTGATGCGCATCAGCACCTCGTCGACGAGGCCGCCGGCAAAGCCGGCCAGCGTGCCGATCACCGCGCCGACGACAAGTGCGGCCGCCGCTGCAGCGAGCCCGACGGCCAGCGATGTGCGGGCGCCGTGAAAGAGCTCGGCCAGCACGTTGCGGCCGAGCCGGTCGGTGCCGAGCGGCAACGACCAGTCCTGGAACGGCGGCAGCAGCGCCGGGCCGGCGATGGCCTGCGGATCGCCAGGGAACAGCAGCGACGCCGACAGCGCCATAGCAATCAGCGCCGCGAGGAGGATCGCACCAGCAACCGCCTCAGGCGCGCGCAGAAAGCGGCGGAGCGGGCTCATGCGCGGGCCTCGCTCGCGCCGACGCGCGGATCGAGGAAGGCATAGGCGATGTCGACGAGGAGGTTGATGACGATGACCAGGACGGCGCTGGTGAGGATAATGCCGAGCAGAAGCGGCGTGTCGCGGGAGGCGACCGCCTCTTGCGCCAGCCGGCCGAGGCCGGGCACGGAAAAGACGCTCTCGATGACGACGCTGCCGCCGAGCATCTGCGCCGATTGCAGGCCGAGCATAGTGACCAGCGGCAGTAGTGCGTTGCGGGCGACGTGGGCGAGAACGATGCGCCGGCGGGATAGCCCCTTGGCGCGGGCGGCCAAGACGAAATCCTGCCGCCAGACCTCGGCCATGCCGGCGCGCATCATACGCAGATAAAGCGCCAGATAGATGAAGCCGAGGGCAGAAACCGGCAAGACGAGATGGATAGCGATGTCGGCTGCACGGTCGAGCCCCGTCTTGTCCGAGGCCAGGGTTTCGATGCCGCCGATCGGCAGCCAGCGCAGGTCGACGGCAAAGACGACACTCAGCACCAGGCCGAGCCAGAAACCCGGTACGGCATAGAGCGCCAGCGAGCCGATCGACAGGAAGCGATCGCGGAAACTGCCTGGCCTCGCGCCGGCATAGATGCCGAGTGCCGAGCCCAGCCCGAAGGAAAGTGCGGTGGCGCTGACCATCAGCAGCAAGGTGTTGGGCAGGCGCTCCAGGATCACGTCGCGGATCGGTCGGGAGAACGTCACCGACTGGCCGAGATCGAGATGCAGCAGCGCCCAGAGATAGTTGGCGAGCCGCGTCAGCTCCGACTGGTCGAGGCCCCAGCGATGGCGCAACAGCTCGATCATGCCGGCGTCGCCGCCGGTCGACACGATATAGGCATCGACCGCGTCGCCGGGGGCTGCTTCGAGCAGCAGGAAGGTGCCGACGACGACGATCAGCAGCACGAAGATGCTGCCGATAAGGCGACGGCGGAGGAGGGTGAGGGCGCGGTTCATGGTAAAGACTTAACGCCGGCCTGGCCGTTAGAGGTGTGGTGTCTGGGCACCCCCCTCTGTCCTGCCGGACATCTCCCCCGCAAGGGGGGAGATTGGATGTCGTTGCTGCTTCCGCCAATCTCCGATGCGGTGACGCGGAAAGGGGGGTGCGGTTGGTGACGCTGCTGATCTCCCCCCTTGCGGGGGAGATGTCCGGCAGGACAGAGGGGGGTGTGAAGGAACGCGGCCTTAGGCCATGTCTCGACACCGATTTCCTCGCGAACTCTCATCCGCGCAAATGTGTCACGATTCCAGATAAGTGTCCGCCCAGTTCGACACCGCCCAACGCGGGTTGTTGGCAATATTCCCAACGGTGTCGCGGGCGACGCTGATAAAACTCCATTCGGCGACGTTGATCAGCGGCAGGTCGGCGGCCACCTCTTTCTGGAACTCCTTGTAGAGGTCGGTGCGGGCAGTGGTGTCGAGCGTCTCGGATGCCTTGGCGATGAGGGCATCGAGCGCGTCGTTCTTGTAGCCGCCCTGGTTGGAGAACGGCACGCCATCGGGAATACCGCTCTGCACCAGGATGGTCGTGGAGATCGCCGGGTCGCCACGGAACACCGGCGGGCCGACGGCGAGGTCGAAGGCATGATCGGTGTAGACGGCCTTGATGTGGGCGGCCAAGTCGTTGTTGACCAGCTCCGCGTCGATGCCGATGGCGGCGAGCGCCTGGCGCAGATAGTCGCCGAACTGCTTGGTCTCGTTGAAATAGGGCGCGGGCAAAAGCTTCAGCGAGAAGCGGTTGCCGTCGGCGCCTTTCTTGTAGCCGGCCTCGTCGAGCAGCGCGTTGGCCTTGGCGACGTCGAAGGCATAGGTGGGCACGTCGGCGGTGTAGAACTGCGGATCGTTCTTCGGCACCGGGCCGGTGGCGGCGGCGGCATAGCCGAGGAACACCGTCTTGACGACGAAATCCTTGTCGATGGCATGCGCGATCGCCTGCCGTACTTTCACGTCGGCCAATTCCTTGCGGCGATGGTTGATCTCGACGACGAGCTGATAGGTGAGCCCCTCATAGCCCTTGGAGATCACCTTCAGGCCCGGCACCTTGGAGATGCGGTCGAGATCGGCCAGCGGCACGGCGGAAAACGCTGCGAGCTGGATCTCTCCAGCCTCGAGCGCGCTCGCCGCGGATGTGCGATCCGGCAGCACCTGATAGATGATCTCGTCGAGATAGGGCTCATCCTTGCCCCAGTAATCGGTGTTCTTCGTCAACCGATAGTACTGGCCGGCCTTGTACTCGCCGAATTTGAACGGCCCGGTGCCGATCGGCGCGTTGTTGGCCGGGTTGTCCTCGATCTTGCCGATCTCGTAGATGTGCTTCGGCACAACGCTGCTCAACGCCGGCAGCGCGTTGCGGATCAGCTGGAACGGTGTCGGCTTGGCGAATTTGAACACGGCGGTGAGATCGTCCGGGGTGTCGACGCTGGCCAGATCCTTGAACACGGTACGGCCGAGGTTCTGCAGCGGCTTCCAGATCTGCAGCGCCGAGAAGGCGACGTCGGCCGAGGTGAACGGCTTGCCGTCATGCCATTTGACCCCGTCGCGCAGTTTGAACGTCGCCGAGAGCCCGTCGGCAGACCCTTCCCAGCTCAGCGCCAGCCGAGGAGCAAGCCCGTCCTTGCCGTCGAAGGAGGCCTCGGCCAGCGTTTCGACGATCTTGCTGGAGATGAAGAAGACGCCGTTGGAGGCGACGATCGCCGGGTTGAGGTTGCGCGGCTCGGAATCGGCGGCAAGCACCAGCCGGCCGCCCTTCTTCGGTGTCTGCGCCCAGCCTGATATCGGCATGGCGGTGGAGGCCAGCAGCATTGCCGAACCGGCAAGCATCGTGCGTCTCGAAATCGTGAAATCTGACATGATCGAACTCCGTCCTCTCCGCGACCCGACCGGGTGCGCCAACAACCCCTCAGACCCGGCAAGTCCGCCGGCATCCTTGCGGCGGCGATTATGGGCCTTGCCGAGGGTTTCGCCAGAGACGGAATTGGCGCATCCTCGCTTGGCTTTGAAATTTTCATCCGCTGGACCAGTTTGGTGGAAGGGGCTCAATTCGCTCCATCTGGTAAGACCAGAATGATCTGATATGCGACCAATGGTGGTACGGTGACATCGAACGGTGCTGTTTTTGCCATTTCTGGCTGGACCAGAGTGGGCGGAATGGTGCAGATTTGATGCAGGGCCATGGGATCGGGAGCGGAACAGCCGGCGATCCCGGGCAATTCAGGGAGAGAGAGATGAACATTGCTCCGGGCAAGAATGCCGTCGGCACTGTCCCGTTCGACCAGGCGCGGGTCGACCGGCTGATGGAGGAGGCCGGCATTGATGTGCTGCTCGCCACCTCCAAGCACAACACGCAGTATCTGCTGGGCGGCTACAAATTCATCTTCTTCGCCGCCATGGACGCGATAGGCCACAGTCGTTATCTGCCGATCGTCGTGTACGAAAAGGGCGGGCCGGACCATGCCGCCTATATCGGCAACCGCATGGAGAGTGGCGAGCACCAGAACAACCCGTTCTGGACGCCGACATTGCACGCCGCCTGCTGGGGCACGCTCGACGCCGCCAACCTCGCTGTCGAACATCTGCAGAAGATCGGTAAGGCCGGCGCTCGCATCGGCATCGAGCCGGGCTTCCTGCCGTCGGACGCCTATACACTGATCCGCAAGGCGCTGCCGGACGCCAAGCTGATCGATGCGACCGACATGCTCGAGCGCATGCGCGCTATCAAGACCGATGCCGAGTTGGAGAAGCTGCGCACGGCCTCCGAACTGATCACCGATTCCATGCTGGCGACGATCGCGTGGGCGCGCGAAGGCACGACCAAGAGCGAGATGATCGAGCAGCTGCGGCGCGAGGAGACCAATCGCGGCGCGCATTTCGAATATTGCCTGCTGACACTGGGCTCCAGCCACAATCGCGCCGCCTCGCCGCAAGCGTGGAACAAAGGCGAGGTGCTGTCGATCGATTCCGGCGGCAATTATCACGGCTATATCGGCGACCTCTGCCGCATGGGCATTCTGGGCGAACCGGATGCCGAGCTCGAGGATCTGCTGGCCGAGGTCGAGGCGGTACAGCAGGCGGCCTTCTCAAAGGTCAGAGCGGGCACGCTGGGCGGCGACATGATTTCGCATGCCGAAGGCGTCCTGAAGGCCTCGAAGGTCGCGGCCTACACGGATTTCTTCGCCCATGGCATGGGCCTGATCACGCATGAGGCGCCGTTCGTGATGACCAACCACCCGGTGACCTATGAGGGCACCTATGCGTCCAAGCCGCTGGAGAAGAACATGGTGCTGTCGGTCGAGACGACGATGCTCCATCCGACGCGCGGCTTCATCAAGCTGGAGGACACGTTGGCGGTGACGGATGCTGGTTACGTGATGTTCGGGGATCGGGGCAGGGGGTGGAACAGGGGCGCGACCGCCTAGCTGCTATTGAAGGGCGCTGCCCCCTCACCCGGATTGCCACCCGAATTGCGAAGTGCAATTCGGGGCAATCCGACCTCTCCCCGAGGGGAGAGGAGGGAGCCGGCGATGATGCTCGTCTCTTCTCCCCTCGGGGAGAAGGTGGCCGCGAAGCGGCCGGATGAGGGCGGCCTCCCAGCAAACGCGGGAACGGAAGAAAGATCACTGCCCCGCCGGAATCAGCCTGAAATCCGGCAGTTCGCGCAGAACCAGTTCCGGGCCGGCCGGCGAGTAGACGACAAAAAGCTGCATCGGCCCGTCACCGGTATTGAGCGTCGAATGAAAGCGGCTTTCCGGCACATAGATGGTGCAGCCGGGGCTGACTTTCTCGACCACCGGATTGCCCTTCTCGTCCTCGACCATCTGCTCACCATGGCCTGATATGACGAAGATGATTTCCTCGGCGCCCGGATGATTGTGGCGCGTGTGGCCCTTGCCGGACGGCAGGTCGACGACGCCGCCGGAAAAGCGCGTTGCGCCATTCACCTCGGGCGCCACCGTCAACGACAATTTTCCCCAGTCGAAGCCGAAGGCGCTGACGTCCTTCGGGTAGACAAACATCTTGCTCTTGTCGGTCATCTCATCACCCCTTCTTTTTTCTTCGTATTCCCGTCGCCGCCAAGCGTCACGGCCTTGAAATCCGCCGTCTGTCTTGCGATCGCGGCTTCCGCCGGCAGCCGTTCCATCGAGCTTGCGCCATAGAAACCGTGCAGGCCCTTGCAGCGGTCGAGGATGTAGCGGGCGTCGTCCGGCATCGAGATCGGGCCGCCATGGCAAAGCAGGATGACATCCTTGCGCACCGAACGCGCGGCGTTGGCGATGGCGTCGATCTCGAGCACGCAATCATCAAGCGACTTGGCCGATGTGGCGCCGATCGAGCCGCCTGTGGTCACGCCCATGTGGGCGACGACGATGTCGGCTCCGGCCTTTGTCATGGCGCGGGCCTCGTCGGGATTGAAGACATAGGGCGTGGTCAACAGATCGAGCTTGCGCGCCTCGGCGATCGTGTCGACCTCGAGCCCGAAGCCCATGCCGGTTTGCTCGAAGCTTTGCCGCATCTGGCCGTCGAACAGGCCGATGGTGGGAAAGTTCTGCACGCCGGAAAAGCCCATGGTCTTCAGCTCGGCCAAGAGCAGCGGCATGATGACGAAGGGATCGGTGCCGTTGACGCCGGCCAGCACCGGCGTCTTCTTGACCACAGGCAAAACCTCGTAGGCCATTTCCTTGACGATCTCATTGGCATTGCCATAGGCGAGCAGGCCAGCGGCCGAGCCGCGGCCGGCCATCCGGTAGCGGCCGGAATTGTAGATGATGATGAGATCGATGCCGCCAGCCTCCTCGGCCTTGGCCGACAGGCCGGTGCCGGCGCCGCCGCCGACGATCGGCACGCCCTTGTCGATCATTCCCCTGAATCTCTTCAGTATGTCCTTGCGCGGTATGGCGGGCATGTCTTGAATCTCACTGTCTGGCGATGTCGAGAAAAGCTGCGACCGCGGCCACGGCGAATTCCGGGTCGTTAATGTGGAGTGGAAGGCGCTTCACGCGCCGGGTGCCATTTGGCTTGATGGTGCGCTCGATGGCTTCGAACAGCACGGCGTCGGCTTCCGGATCAAAGAAGGCCCCGCCTTCGATGTCGAGCGCCGAGACGCCCTTTTCAGGGATGAGGAAATGCACCGGCCCCTCGCTGCGGGCGAGCCTGCCGCCGATCCATTCGCCGATCGCGCGGCATTCCTGCGCCGTGGTGCGCATCAGCGTGACGTTAGGATTGTGTTCGTAGAACAGCCGACCGTGATAGTGCTCCGGAATGGTCGAAGGAGCCCAGAAGTTCACCATGTCGAGCGCGCCGACCGAACCGACATAAGGCAGCCTGGTGCGGGCGATCGCTCCGAAACGATCCTCCGTCGCCGGTAAAACACCGCCGAACAAGAGATCGCAGACCTCGGTCGTGGTGATATCGATGACGCCGGACAGCAGGCCACTGTCGGCCAGCTTCTCCATGCTGCGGCCGCCAGTGCCGGTGGCGTGGAAGACCATGCAGTCATAGGCCGAACGGAGTTGGTCGGCGATCGCGGTTACGCAAGGCGTGGTGACGCCGAACATGGTGAGGCCGATCGACGGCTTGCCGTCGGGCGGTGGCGCCGGCGTTGCCGCCATGCCCGATATCGCCTGGGCGGCATTGTGCAGGATGACGCGGGACAGCCGGTTCAGTCCGGCCATGTCGGTCACCGCAGGCATCATGATGATGTCGGAAACGTCGACGTAAGGCGCGGTATCGCCGGAGGCGAGCGTCGAAACCATGATTTTGGGCAGGCCGAGCGGCAGGGCACGCATGCCCGACGTGATGATCGAGGTGCCGCCGCCACCGCCAATGCCGATCATGGCGGCGATATCGTTTCGCGATTGGGCAAAGCGGGCAAAGGCGATGCCCATCGCGGCGACCGCGGCGCCACGGTCATTGCCGCCGAGCACGGCGTCACGGCCGTCGGGATGATGGCCGGCAATTTCCTTTGCGGTGATGTCGACGGGAACTGTTGCTTCGCGTGTTCCGACATCGACGCGGGACACCGCGGCACCGGTGGCGGCGATCGCATCGGCCAGGAAGGCGAGTTCCTCACCTTTGGTGTCGGCGGTGCCCACCACATAGATGCGCTTCATCGCGTTTCCCCGCCGGCTGCTTGCCCGACCTTCCGGCAAGCGAAGGCCATTGCAAATTTTTGAGACGCGCGTATCGTATTGATATGGATGTCTCACGTCAACAATCCACAGCGAGCGACAGCACTGAGCCGGGAAACGGCCAGGCGATAGAGCGCGGGCCGCGCGCGCGCACGAAACGACTGATGCTGGAGACGGCGACGAGGCTGATGCAGGCGGGCGTCACGCCCTCGGTCAGCGAAGTCGCCGAGGCGGCACAGGTTTCCCGTGCCACCGCCTACCGGTATTTCCCGAGCCAGGCAGCACTGGTGCAAGCGGTAGTCGACGAGGGGCTAGGGCCAATCCTCACCTGGCAATCGACCTCCGCGGATGCGGAGCGCCGGGTCGCCGATCTGTTCGACACGGCCATGCCGCGCATCGAGGCCTTCGAGGCGACGTTCAAGGCAGCGCTGAAGCTGTCGCTCGATCAGTGGGCGCGGCGTCAGGCCGGCACGCTGGACGGCGAGCCGGCTTTCACGCGTGGTCACCGCATCGACTTGCTGAAACAGGCGATCGCACCGCTCAAGGGCCGTTTGCCGCCGCGCGAATTCAAGCGGCTGGCGCAGGCGCTGTCGCTGATCTTCGGCGTCGAGGTGCTGATCGTGCTCAAGGATATCTGGGGGTTGGACAGTCGCCGGACGATGTCGGTCGCGCAATGGGCGGCCGGCGCGCTGGTGCGTGCGGCGGTCGCGGAGTCGGAAGGCAGCGACGGCATTAAAGTACAGGTCTTGTCGGTGGGATAGCGTAAATCTGGTTCGACCAGATTTATTTTCCGACGATTCGATATTTCTGTTGGATCCAAATGTAGGTACAAGCTTTCCGAGCCTGTTGAAACGAAAAAGAAGGAAAAATATAGGGATAGGCGAGAAGATGGAAGATTCCGATTGGCGGCTACGCTCAAGAAAAGCGCTTGACGGGCGTCGGGAATTGGTAATACCAGATGAAGAAGAAAGGGCGGATCAGGAATGACAGCCGCAGTCGATTTCGGCAGGGCGAGGAGGATCATACGGATGGCGCGTGTTCCGTCCGCACGAGGTGGCGCATCGTGACGCAGGCGTCGCCTGGTGCCGGCAACGGCATTGCGCTCCGCCTCGACAGGGTTAGCAAGACCTATGGATCCGTGCGGGCCGTCCACGACCTGAGCTTCGCCGTCGACGAAGGCCGCTTCTTCGTCCTTTTCGGGCCGAGTTCGGTCGGCAAAACGACGACGTTGCGCACGATTGCGGGTCTGGTGCCGCCCGACAGCGGGACTGTCGAGATCGGCGGCAAGGACGTGACCCGCGCGCCGATCATGGGCCGCGGCATCTCGATGGTATTCCAGTCCTTTGCGCTCTATCCGCACCTCAACGTCTACGACAATTTCGCCTATCCGCTGCGCGAGGAAAAAACCGCGCGCGGCGAGATCGACAAGCGGGTGAATGAGACCGCCGAGATCCTCAAGCTGACGCACCGGCTGAGGGCCAAGCCGGCGACCCTGTCCGGCGGCGAGCAGCAGCGCGTCGCGCTCGGCCGCTCGCTCATCCGCCGGCCGAAGATTCTCCTCCTTGACGAGCCGCTCACCAACCTCGATGCCAAGCTTCGCCACGAGACGCGCGCCGAGCTGAAGCGGCTGCACCGCCAGTTCGGCATGACCGTGATCTATGCCACGCCCGATGAGCTAGAGGCGCTGTCGATGGGCGAGGAGATCGCGGTGATGCGCGACGGCAGCATCGTCCAGATCGGTACGCCGGACGAACTCTACGAGCGGCCCGTCCATGCCTATGTCGCCAGCAAGATCGGCTCGCCGCATATGAATCTGTTCAAGGCTTCGGTGCGGGCCGACGCCAAATCTTTCGACACGCCGCTCGGCACTCTGGTTCCGGCGGCGCCATGCAAGACCGCCAATGCCGGCGAGGCGGTGCTGATCGGCATTCGCCCGAGCGACATCCGGCTCGCCGCCAAGGGCGAAGCTGCGGTCGCCTCGAAGGTGCATCTGCTCGAGCCGCTCGGCGACATCACCATCGTCTCGGTCGAGGCGGGCGGCGAAATGTTGCGCATGGTGCTGCCGGAAGCGACCGCCGCCAGCATCAGGACTGGCGATTCGGCATCAATCGCCATCGACAGCAGGAAAATCCACGTCTTCGACGCCGCGAGCGGCCAGGCAATGACCTGACGCGAACGGCGAGAAGTAATCCGGTTTACCAAAGGGAGGAAACCCGAATGACCGCGATGACGAAAGTGAAAGGGCTAGCGACAGCCGCCAGCTTCGCTGCCACGCTACTGGTGGGGGGCGTGACCTATGCCTCTGCCGACGAGGTGAAACTGACGATGGTCGGTCCCGATTGGCCGCCAATGCGCATCATGAAGAAGTTCTTCGACGAGCAATACAAGCCAGCTTCCGGCAACAAGGTGACGCTTGATATCGACTTCATTCCGTGGCCGGATTTCTATACCCGTGTCAATGCGTCTCTTACATCTGGTGAACAGAAGTACAATTTCGCTGTGTCGGATTCTCAGTGGCTTGGAGCGTTTATTGAGGGGGGCTATTTCCGCAAGATCAATGATCTGATCGACGCCGACCCGGAACTGAAGGCCACAATGGACTCTATGCATCCGGCGATTGTGAATGCCTATTCAACCTATCCGAACTCGACGCCGAACTACTATGGTTTCCCGCAGTTCCCGGACGTGCTGGTCACCTACGCCCGCAAGGACGTGATCTGCGACGAAGGCGAGCAGGCCGCCTTCAAGGCGAAGTACAATGAGAAGCTGCCCTGCACCGGCGAAGAACTCGACAACATGGACTGGAACACGTTCGCGCATGTTGGCGAATTCTTCCAGCGCAAGAAGGGCGACAAGCTCGCCGGCCAGGTGCTGGATGACGATTTCTACGGCATCGCCTATCAGGCCGGCAAAGGCTATGACTTCTCGACGAGCTCGGTCCACTCGTTTGTCTGGCAGCATGGCGGCGGCATCTGGGATGAAACGAAGGCACCGACGGGACATGCCGAAGGCGTCGTGAACTCGGCGAAGTCCATCGAGGGCATGGACCATTTCATGAGCATGCTCAAGTGGATGCCCCCGGTGGTCAAGACTGGCACCATGGACATCTTCGTCTCCGACCAGTTGTTCCGTGAGGGCAAGGTCGCCATGAACGTCGACTGGATCGGCCTCGGCGAAGCCTCGCTCGATCCCAAGACCTCGAAGGTTGCCGACAAGTTGGTGTTCGGAATGGCGCCGGGCCTGCGCGGCGCCGACGGCAAGATCAATCGTACGTCACAGATCGGCGGACAGCCTTTCGTGCTGACCACCTGGACAACGGACGCGCAGATCAAGGAAGCGGTCGGCTTCGTCAAGTGGTGGCTCTCGCCCGAGATCCAGCACCAGTTCGCCGCGGCTGGCGGTCAGTCGGCTATCACCTCCGTGTACACCGATCCAAAATACGTGACCTACCGTCCGTGGAACCGCGCCTGGGCAAACTCGCTCGACTGGCAGAAGGATATGTGGCACGTGCCGCAGTTCTTCGAGATGCTCACCCAGCAGCAGGACCAGTACGATCTTGCCATCACCGGCAAGCAAGACGCCAAGACCACCATGAATAATGTCGCCAAGTTCCAGGAGGACCTCCTGAAGAACGCCGGCCTGATCCAGTAACTCTCCAACAAATCTGCGGGGAGCGGCAAAGCCGCTCCCCGTCACTGTAACGTCAGACGCTCCACATTCCGGACTCCCATGACCGCTGCTTCACACTCCCTGCCGGCACCACTGTTCACCGCGGTTGTTGCTCACAACTGGAAACTCGCCATCGCCGTCGCCGTCGTCGTCTCGGCCATATCGATCGCGGTCTTGCCGGCGGCACTATCCTTCTGGGTGGTGGGCGTGACGGCGACGTTGGTCGCGGCCGCATTTACCGTCAACGCGTATCGGCGCCACTACTTCGGCGCCCTGCTGGTTGCCCCGGCGATCGCCGTTCTGTTCGTGATGAATATCTTCCCCCTGCTGTGGTCGCTGGGCCTTTCGTTCTTCGCCTATCAGGCCAACCAGCAGACGATCCGATTTATCGGCCTCGGAAATTACGCCCGGATTCTCACCAACGATCTCGCCGCCAACGCGACCTGGAGCGCGCTGATCAATACCGCGATGTTCGTGGTGTTCACCGTCTCCGCGCAGATGATCGTCGGCTTTTTGCTGGCCATCCTGTTCTCCAAGCAATTCCCGCTGCGCAAGTATCTGTTGATCCTGGTGCTGACGCCGATGATGCTTTCGGTTGTCGCCTCCGGCGTGTTCTTCACCTACTACTACGACCCGACCTTCGGCATCCTCAGCTACGTCATCAATTCGATCGCCGGCGACCAGTTCATCCTGATGAGCACCAAGGTCGGTGCGGTGACGGGAATCGTTTTCGCCGACGCGTGGATGTGGTCGCCCTTCGTCATGCTCCTTGTCCTGGCGGGCCTCGTATCGGTGCCGAAATACCTCTATGAGGCGGCCGCCATCGACCGTGTGTCGCGATGGCGGCAGTTCTGGATGATCACCTTCCCCTACATCCGCGGCCTTCTTATGCTGGCCCTGCTGTTCCGCACGATCGAGGCCTTCAAGCTGGCGGATCTGGTCATCCTGCTCACCAAGGGGGGCAACGACACGCTGACGATTTCCTATCACCTGATCCGCATCGCCAACGAGCAGAACAAGACGAGCGAGGGCGCGGCGATCTCCTATCTGATGCTTTTCATGGTGATTGTTCTCACCAACCTCTACCTTTACCTCGCCAACCGCCGCACGCTGGGAGCCTGACCTGTGGCCGAATCGATATGGGGAAAGCTCGGCCTGCGTAGGGCGAGCGGTGTGGACAAAGCCGGCTGGGGGCGGACGCTCGGCGTGGCCGTCGTCGCCTTTATCTATTTTCTGCCGGTGCTGTTCATCATATTCACCGCCTTCAAACCGCAGGGCGACGCGCTCCTCGTCCCGCCGACGCTATCGCCCACCTCGCTGTTCGGTTTGATTCCAGACCATTTTGTCTTCACGCCGACGCTCGAAAATTTCGGGTCCGTGTTCTCGCGCTCGATGACCCCGGGCGGCGCCCCCGAAGCGACGGGGTTCGATCGTTACTTCTTCAATTCGATCTTCATCGCGTCGGTGTCGGTGCTGCTCGCCCTCGCCATCGGCACCCTCGCGGCCTTCGGCTTCTCGCGCTATCCGCTGAAAGGCAACGACACCTACCTGTTCATCATCCTGACCACGCGCATGCTGCCGGCGATCGTGGTGATCATTCCCGTGATCCTGATGTTCCGCGTGGTGGGCCTGTCGGGTTCATATTTCGGCATCATCATGCTCTACACCGCCTTCAATCTTGCCTTCACCATCTGGATGATGAAAAGCTTCTTTGACGAATTGTCGCCCGACGTCGAGGATGCGGCCCGCATCGACGGATCCTCTGGAATCCGGGTGTTCTTCAAGATTGCCCTTCCCCAGGTCATCGCCGGCCTCGCCGCGACGTTTGTGTTTGGCCTGATCCTCACCTGGAACGAGTTCCTGTTCGCCCTGTTGCTGTCGGGACCCGACACGCGGACGGTCCCGGTTGCCATGAACCAGGCCGTGTCTTCGGGCGGACGCGGCACCGATTGGACCTTGCTTGCCGCCATTGAAACCCTGTTTCTCATTCCCGTGTTCCTGGTCACCTTCTTCCTGCAAGACCATCTGTTGCGCGGCGTCACCTTCGGCACGGTGAAGCGCTGACATGTCAACCATCGAACTCCGTAAAGTCACCAAGCGCTTCGGCTCCTTCACGGCGGTCAGGGACGTCGACCTGTCGGTGGCTGCCGGCGAGGTCGTCTGCCTTCTCGGCCCGTCCGGCTGTGGCAAGACGACTACCCTGCGCGTGATCGCCGGGCTCGAAAGCGTCTCAGGCGGCGAGGTCGTCCTCGCCGGCAGGGTGATGAACAACCTGCCGCCCGAAAAGCGCGACATCGCAATGGTGTTCCAATTTTACGCCCTCTACCCGTCGGCGTCGGTCGGAGAGAACATCGCCTTCCCGCTCTACCATGACGGCATTTCCGCGGCTGCCCGCACTGCCCGCGTCAACCGCGTCGCGGCGATCCTGCACCTGGAGCAAGTCCTCGACAGGCTGCCCAGCCAGATATCCGAAGGTGAAAAGCAGCGCGTCGCCATGGCCCGCGCCATCGTCCGCGATCCCAATTGCTTCCTCTTCGATGAGCCGTTGTCGCGTCTTGATGTCGAGCTCCGCCAGACCATGCGTGGCCAGATCAAGGAGGTGCTGCAAGGCCTATCCAAAGCGACCGTGATCGTCACCCACGACCAGCTCGAAGCCCTGACCATGGCCGACCGCATCGCCATCATGAGGGACGGCCTGATCGAGCAAGTGGGCTCACCGCACGAAGTGTTCGCCAAGCCCGCCAATGTTTTTGTGGCGAGCTTCATCGGTACGCCGCAGATGAATCTTCTGGAGGCCGACCTCAAGACGTTCGCCGATGGCATGGCCGACATGACCGTCGCCGGCAATACCCTGGCGATCACCACCGACGCGGCCGTCGAGCACCTGCGGCCCGGAAAGGTAACGATCGGCATCCGCCCCCGTGCCTTCACCGCAACCGACGCGGCAGACCGCGGCACCATCGCCGCCCAGGCCGAACTCATCGAGCCCATGGGCGCCGAAACCCTTATTCATGCCCGCACGGCCATGGGCGGCGACATCCGCGTCGTGGTGCCACGCAGCCAGCGGGTCAAGATCGGCGAGGCTCTGAACCTGCGCCCCGATCCCAGGCAAACCCACGTCTTCGATGATGCCGGAAGGGCGGTGCGGTCATGAGCGACAGTTCTTCCGGCATCAGCCCCGCCGGCGCGTTTCGCCTCGAGGTCTTCATTATCGGCCTCGGTGTCCTGGCGCTGGTGCTGATCTTCCAGCCTTTTTCTATCGGGCTGTACGCGGTCGGCAGCGGTCTCGTGGTGCTCGCCGGACTCGTCAACAACCTGCTGCCGTTGGCCGAGCCAGGCGTCAAGCCACGCAGCGTAGTGAAGGTTGCGCTGGTGGTGGCGATGATCTTCTGCATTGTGCTGCTGGTTTCGATGACGGTAGCCCATCTCTACGGCGCCTTCTTCCTCAAGCCGCCGGACCCCAATACGATCGGCGGCAAGGCGCAGCTCGCCACGCCGCCGTTCTACAAGCAGGTTTTCGTGTGGGAAGTTGCCGCCGCGACAGTGATTCTCGCGGCGATCGTCACGGTTCTCAACAAGACTACGAGATGATCAGCAGCTGACGCTATCCGGCAGGTCGCGTTTGCGCCGGTCCGCGCCGGTCGGTGTGCGTCGCCCTCTCAACTCTCACGCCGTCATCCTCCGGCTTGACCGGAGGACCTGACGCCGAGATCAAGGATCGCGTCGACCGTGCCGCCCGAACGCTGCGGATTGAGCATCTGCTCGACCGCAAGACCGACAAGCTGTCAGGCGGTGAGATGCAGCGCGTATCGATCGGCCGCGCCATCGTGCGCAAGCCACGCGTGTTCTTGATGGACGAGCCGCTGTCGGCGCTTGACGCCAAGCTGCGCGAGGCGCTGCGCACGGAACTGAAGAACCTGCAGATGCAGCTCGGCGCCACGTTCCTGTTCGTCACCCATGACCAGATCGAGGCGATGTCGATGGGCGACAAGGTCGGCGTGCTCAACCATGGCCGCATCGTGCAGACGGGTACGCCGCACGAGATCTACAACAATCCGCGCGATACCTATGTGGCGAGCTTCGTTGGCTCGCCGCCGGCCAGGACCGATGTTGCGATCGAGCAATCGGTGCGTTTCGCCTGGAACCCGGACAAGGTGGTGCTGTTCGATAAGGGCAGCGGCGTCAGCTTGCGGCACGCTGTGTGAACTCCAGCTGGAGCGGGTGTTGGAGGCAGCTCAGCCGGCCTGGCGGATAGCAGTCTGTTCCTCGGCGCGAAGGTGGCCGGGCGCCGAGCCGATGACGCGTTTGAAGGCGCGGCTGAAGGCGGCATCCGATTCGTAACCGAGACGCCCGGCAACGACGGAGATTTTCATCCGGTCGCGGATCAGCCATTGTCTCGCCTGATGCAGCCTGACCTGGGTGACATATTTTGCCGGCGTTCCTCCAACGACGGTGGCGAAGCGCTCGGCAAATCCCGATCGCGAGGCGCCCATCATCCGGGCCAGGGACTCAACCGTCCAGCCGTGGTTCGGCTCGAGATGGATGGCGGCCAGCACGCGGCCGATTTCGCGGTCCCTGACTGCGGCGATCCATCACGGCAGCCGCGTTCGACCCATGAGCGGATCACCGTGGCGGCAAGCACGTCGGCCAGCCGCGCCAGGATGCCGCCGGAGCCGACGTGCTCTTTGGCGGCCTGCTGGTCGACCATGCCGGCGTGGCCACTGCCTTCGCCTATTGCGGCGCGGCGACACTGCTGGCGGCCGTCGTGGTGTTCCTGCGCGGTCCGAAACGCGCCGAATAGCTTCCTATTGCCAGGACCAAGCCTCCCCGACGCCGCGCATCGGCCCGATAACCATCACGGTTTCGAGCCGCTGCCGTTCTGATGGCGGCGGCAAAGCTGCCGTTGACACAAGGCGCCGGCGGCGGGTTCAGACAGCGCGCCCGTCGAAGTCGAATATCGACAGGGTAGAGGGATCGAGATTTGCGACGCAGTTGATGTTGACGTAGGCATTGCGGTCACCGTCTTCACGGACATCCTCTGCAAAGGGATGGATGCCGCAAGTGCGACAGAAGCGGTGCGCGATGGCATGGTTGCCGAATGTGTAGGTGCCGAGATCGTCGCCCCAAGCCAGCACCTGCAAGGTTTCGTGCGGGATGGCGCACAAGAGGGCGCCTTTGCGCGCGCATATCGAGCAATTGCACCGCACGGCCCCGGTCAGTTTGGCCTTGAATTCAAGCGTGACCTTTCCGCAGTGACAGCTACCCTTATAGAGCATCGGTGTCTTCCTTCCGTTCGGCAGGGGTGCAAAACCGTCCGCGCCGGGTTAAGTCTCGGCAAGCCATGCCGCTGCACTAAGGACGTTCGAGGCGTCTGGAGTCCGACACCGAAATGCAATCAGTCCGGGATCATCTGGAAATCATCCTCGCGCGCCTTGCCGCCCGTGCCGGTGAAGAGCGCGTGTTCACCAAGGTTTATGCGGAAGTCGCACGAGCGGCGGCTGACGCCAGCGATGCCCGCAAGCGGGCGGGGGTGAAGCTCGGACCGCTCGACGGCACCATTGTCTCGATCAAGGATCTGTTCGATGTCGCCGGCGAAGCGACCACGGCCGGTTCGCTGATGCGCAAGACCGCCGCGCCTGCACTGCTCGACGCCGCGATCGTCAGCCGGCTGCGGCAGGCCGGCGCTGTCATAATCGGCAAGACCAACATGACCGAATTCGCGTTCACCGCGATCGGTGACAACCAGCATTTTGGCACGCCCGGCAATGCCGTTGACGCCAGCCGCATACCCGGCGGATCCTCCTCGGGCGCCGGCGTTTCCGTCGGTGAGGCGACGAGCGAGATATCGATCGGTTCCGACACCGGTGGTTCGGTACGCATTCCGGCATCGCTCAATGGCGTGGTCGGCTTCAAGCCGACGGCGCGGCGTGTGCCGCTGACCGGTGCCTTCCCGTTGTCCGCCACGTTGGACTCGATCGGGCCGCTTGCCAGAACCGTCGCTCAGTGTGCCGCTGCCGACGCCGTGATGGCCGGCGAGATACCGACCGCGCTGGCGCAGATTGCTCTTAGGGGGCTTCGTATTGGCATCCCGCGCGGCATTCTTTTCGAAGAGACGGAAGGCGAGGTGACGACCGCGTTTGACCACTACCTTGGCAAGATCGAGCAGGCAGGCACGCAGGTCGCAGACCTGCCGATCGACGATCTGCTTGGAGAGATGCGCGCGGCCACCAAGCGCGGTTCGATCGCAGCGATGGAGGGTGCCGAAGTGCATGCCGACTGGTTGGCGACGGGAGCGTCGGTGCCTGTCGACCCGCACGTCAGCGGGCCTCTGTCACGGGCAGCAATGCTGCCGACGCCTGTCTATATCAGGGCGATACGCCGTCGTGCAGCGCTCGCCGCCGCCATGGATGAGCGGCTGGCATCGCTCGATGTGCTGGTCTTGCCGACCACACCTGTGATGGCGCCGACCATCGCTTCGATGGCCGGAGATGCCGAACTGCGCGACCGCATCGAAGGCCTGCTGCTGCGCAACACACAGGTCGCCAACCAGTTCGACCTCTGCGCGATCTCGCTGCCTATGCCGCGCACGGCGCTGCCTGCCGGATTGATGCTTGCGGCGCGCAGCGGCCATGACCGGCGTCTGTTGCGGATTGCTGCTGAAATTGAGTCGCTGCTTGGCTCGTGACCGGAGCTGGACCGACGATCAGTGCGACGAACAGTGCTTGCGTTCACTATCCTTGGCGGTCCGTACGATGCGGGTCGCGACCAGCCAGGGGAGGGTGTATTCCTTGCCGGTGACGGTCTGGGTGCGTTGCTCGATCGATCCCCTGACGACGATCTTTCCGGCATAAAGCGCGTCGGAGAGATCCGTTATCGCCTTGTCGGCCTGCGGCAATCCGCTGGGGTCGATCGCCACGCCCTTGACGATCGTGCCGGTGCCAAGGTCAAGCGCGCTGCTCGATGGGCACGGCGCCTTGAAGCAGCGCAGCCCGTTATCGCAATAGACGTAGCTGCTCTGGGCCTCCGCAAATGACGGCAAGACGCAGAGTGAAGACGCGGCAACGGTCAGACATTTGAGGCGAAGGCCGAACATAGTTCTCAGCGTCTCCGAGAATTGGGGCGAAACCGCGATGCTTCAGCTGTCGGCCGGAAACCGCCGCCGGTAGTGATCGACCACTTCGGGGTTGCGCAGGTTGACCGGCAATTTGCCCGCCAGCACCAGCAAGGCTTCGCCCGCCGCGCCAATGCCCATCCGCATCATCGACTCCTCGGTGATGCCGGCCATATGCGGAGTGATGATGACATTGTCGAAGCTGAAATAAGGATGATTTGACGGCAGCGGCTGCGTCGTAAAGACATCGAGCGCAGCGCCGCCAATCCGGCGCTTCCGCAAGGCTTCGATCAGTGCGTCGTCGTCGACGACCGGTCCGCGCGAGACGTTGATCAGCAACGCATGCGGCTTCATGCGCGCGATCCGCTCGCGGTTGATCAAGCCGCGCGTCTCCGGCGTCAGCGGGCAGCACAGAACGATGATGTCGCTCTGCTCGACCAGGGCATCGATCGACAGGAAGCCGACCTTCTCCGGCGCCGGCTGCATGCTGCGCGTCGTTGCCACCACATTCAGGTCGAAACCGTGCGCCGCAATGTGGCCGACAGCCTGGCCGACGGCACCAAGGCCGACGATGCCGATCGTCTTGCCGGCGAGTTCGCTGTTGGCGTTGGCGTGCTCGCGGCCGGCGAGCCAACCTCTTGCCCGCAGGTCGCGGTCGACGACGCGGAAGTTGCGCAGCAAGGCAAGGGCCACGAACATGACGTGTTCCGCCACCGAGCGCGCGTTGACCGCCGGCACGTTCGCCACCAGCACGCCGGCGGCTGTCGCAGCTTCCATCGGGATCATGTCGAGCCCGGCGCCATGGCGGATCGCCGCCCGCAGCTTCCAGGCGCCCTCGAACAGCGCCGGCGGCAGCGGCGCGCGGACGATGACGATGTCGGCATTCCTCGCCTCGGCGGCCAGCGTGGCTGGATCGATGGCAGAAGCGACGACGAGTTCGCCGGCGCCGGCCAGCATGGCCGAGGCGCGCTGATGTAGCGGGTGTGTCGTGAGGATGCGGGCCATGTCGATCAGGCTTTTTCGAGCGCCGGGCTTTGCGGTTGCTCGCCATGGCCCTCGATCAGCCCCTTCCAATAGCTCTCGGCGCCCTGCAGATGGGCGCTCATCAGCGCCTGGGCGAGATTGCCGTCGCGGCGCAGCAGCGCCTCATAGATCTGGATGTGCTCGGCGTGCGAGCGCACGCTGCGCTCCAGATCGTTGAAATAGATTGGCAGGCGCTGTTCGCCCATCATGTAGTAGACGCTGCAGACATTGTGGAAGACGCTGTTCTTGGTGGCACGCACGATCTCGAGGTGGAATTCGCGGTCCTCCTTGGCGAGGCCTTCGCCCGCCGCGATGCGCTTTTCCGAAGCTTTCAGGATTTCGCGCAGTCGCTCGAAATTCTCCTCGGTGGCGCGCGAACAGGCTAGCTCGGCCGCCTTGATCTCGTGGATCTTGCGCAGTTCGACCGTCTCGTAGATCTGGATCGGGTCGAGCGGCAGGCCGGCGCGCGCAAAAAGCGCCATGGCTTCGACGCTGGCCTGCTTGGTGTCGATATAGATGCCGGACTTGGCGCGGCGCTCGACGATGCGCATGGCCTCGAGGATGGCGAGCGCCTCGCGGATCTGGCCGCGGCTGACGCCGAAATGCTCCGCCAGTTCGCGTTCCGACGGCGTTCGGCCGGTCTCCTTGTCCGAATGGGAGAACAGGTAGGCGGCGAGTTCCGCAAGAAGGTTCTTTTCTTTCATCTTCAATCGCGTTGCGCGTGCGCCTCCAGGAATCGCTCCGAAATCGTGAATCCCAGACCCGGCCTTTCGGGGATCGCTATCATACCGTCCTTGGCTTCGACAGTCTCCTCGATCAGATCGTGGATCATCGGGTTCGCGCCGAGCGAATATTCGACGGTGAAACTCGACGGCGAGGCAGCGCAGACATGCAGCCCGGCGAAGAAGCAGGGCGCACCTGCCCACAGATGCGGCGCAAAGCGCAGGTTGAAGGCACTGGCGATGGTGCCGATCTTCATCGCCTCGCTGATGCCGCCGCAGAAAGCAGGGTCGGGCTGAAAGATGTCGGCGGCCTTGAGCATGGCGAGGTCGCGAAAAGCATAGCGGGTCGCTTCGCTTTCGCCAGTCGCGATCGGAACCGCGCCCGATGCCCGCACTTCAGCCATGCCGGGCTTGTCATCGGCAATAACAGGCTCCTCGAACCAGGCGAGGTCGAGGTCGTTGACGAGGTGGATGAAGCGCTTGGCTTCGGCCACGGTGTAGGTGCCATGTGCGTCGACCATCAACTCGATATCGGGGCCGAGCGCCTGCCGTGCGGCATGGACACGGGCGGCAGACACGTGTGCTGCGCCGTCCATGGCACCAACCCGCATCTTCAGCGCCTTGAAACCGCCTCTGGCGATATACGATTTCAACTGCTCGCCGATGGCGTCGGTCGCCGCCCAGCCGCCTGATGCGTAGGCCGGCATGCGGTCGAGCTTGCGGCCACCCAGCAGCCGCCAAACTGGAACCCCAAGCGATTTGCCCAGAATGTCCCACAGCGCGATGTCGACGGCGCTGATGGCGGCGATGCTCATGCCGCGCCGCGCCAGTTGCGGCATGGCGTGGCCAGCGCGGGCGGCGCTATCGTGGCGCACGCCATTGTAGAGCATTTCCCAGATCACACCGATATCGGCCGGATCGCGGCCGATCAATTGCGGCCCGACCTCACAGTTCAGCATGTGGACCAGGGCGCCATAGCTGCCGGCGCTGCCGGCGGCGTTCTTGCCTTCACCCCAGCCGACCAGTCCGTCATCGGTCTCGATGCGCAGGATGGCGGCGTCGAAGGTCGTCACCTGGCCGAAATCGCTGCGGTGTTGCCGAGCGGCTTCGATCGGGACGCGGACCCACCAGGCTAGGACGGTCTTGATGCGCATATTCTTCCCCAACCCTGCCGCCCGGTCAGGGCGGAAAGGCGAATTTCCCAGAGGTAGTCGGCTACTTGATCAGCGGCAGCAACGTTTCGGCGTTGATGCGCATCTGGTCGGTGTAGAATTTTTCCGTGAGCACGCTCGAGCCGTGATCCTGGATGAACTTCAGCTGTTCCGGCGAGATGTCGACCGGATTGCGCTCGACCATGTCGGGATAAGGGGCAGCCGGCGTGCGGTCGACAGGAGCGACGAATTCGTTGGTCAGCGCGCCGTCGTAGCCGATCTCCCGCAAGGTGGCGACGATCTTCGGCCAGTCGATCTGGCCGAGGCCGGCGGCGAAGCGGTTGTTGTCGGCGACGTGGAAATCGAACAGGCGCTTTCCTGCCTGCCGGATCGCGTCATAGACATTAAATTCCTCCATATGGATGTGGTAGGCATCCAGGCAGACGCCGCACTCGGGACTGACTGCATCGGCCAGCGCCAGCGCCTGGGCGCCGCGATTGAACAGATAGGTTTCAAAGCGGTTGAGCGGCTCGACCGCAATCTTGACGCCGACTTTCTTGGCGTGGGCGAAGCATTCACGAGTGGCGTCGACAACCCACTTCCATTCCTCTTCCTCGGTGCCGTCAGGAACGACCTTGCCGACTGTCGCCGGAACAAGCGTGATGATCTCGCCGTCGAGCTCGCTGACCATCGTCAGCACGTCCTTGACATACTGAACGGAACGCTCGCGCTGGCCCTGGTTCCTGGCAGCGAGATTGCGCTCGCCCAACATCAAGGTCACCGCACCCCAGCAGCGGATGCCATGCTCCTTCAGCAGCGCCCGGGTCTCCTTGGTCTTGTACTGCTCCGGCTCGCCGGAAATCTCGATCGACTCGTAGCCGAATTTCTTGATGCGCTTGAGCGTCGTCTCCAACGGTTCCGCGCGCATCCAGTTGTGCGTCGAAAGATGCATCGTCTGTCCTTCCCAAAAATCGCCTGCGACGTGCGTCGCTAAAGGCGACGCATGGGTTCCTCCCCAGGCCATCCCCAGCCATTTTTCACAAACTGGTTCGACCAATTGGGTCTGAAACGAGGTCTACAGCAATTTCTTCTGGACGGCAAGAAGACTGGCGGTGCTAGCCCATTATTTCGTTGATTACATTGATGTATATGCCCCTGCTTTCCACGTCGGGAGGGCTTCCATAGCGCATTGCGAGACTTGACCAAATTCCCGCTTTTGGTAATACCAGAATTATGGCGTACACAATGCGCCGATGTGAAAAAGACCAAAGTGGCTGGCCCTGCTTCCAATCGGCGCTATGCTCGGTCGCGGGACAAATTGAGGAGATTGCCGATGCCGACGACAATGAAGGGCCCTGGACTGTTTCTGGCACAATTCGCGGGCGATGCCGCGCCGTTCAATTCACTGGCATCGATCACCAAATGGGCGGCCGGTCTCGGCTACAAGGGCGTACAGATCCCCACTTGGGACGCGCGGCTGTTCGATCTCGAGAAGGCGGCCTCATCCAAGACCTATTGCGACGAAGTTAAGGGCATCTGCGCGGACGCCGGCGTCGAGATCACCGAACTATCGACCCATCTGCAGGGGCAATTGGTGGCGGTGCATCCGGCCTATGACGCGCAGTTCGACGGTTTTGCACCGGCTTCGGTGCACAACAATCCCAAAGCGCGGCAGCAGTGGGCGGTCGAGCAGATGACGTTCGGCGCCAAGGCCTCGAAGAATCTCGCCCTTGGGGCTTCGGTGAGCTTCTCCGGAGCATTGGCCTTTCCTTACCTTTACCCTTGGCCGCAACGGCCGGCCGGGCTGATCGAGGAAGCATTCGCCGAACTCGGCAAGCGCTGGAAGCCGATCCTCGATGTCTATGAGGACAATGGCGTCGACGTCGGTTACGAAATTCATCCGGGCGAGGACGTATTCGACGGTGCGACCTTCGAGATGTTCCTCGACGCGGTCGGCGGCCACAGACGCTGCAACATCAATTACGATCCGTCGCACTTCCTGCTCCAGCAACTCGACTATCTCGAATTCATCGACATCTATCACGAGCGCATCAAGGCGTTCCACGTCAAGGACGCCGAGTTCAATCCGACCGGCCGGCAAGGCGTCTATTCCGGCTATCAGAGTTGGACCAACCGAGCCGGCCGCTTCCGTTCGCTGGGCGACGGACAGGTGGATTTCGGCGGCATCTTTTCCAAGCTCACCCAATATGGCTATGATTCCTGGGCGGTGCTGGAGTGGGAGTGCTGCTTGAAACATCCGGAAGATGGCGCGGCCGAGGGCGCCCCCTTCATCCAGCACCACATCATACGGGTGACGGAAAAGGCGTTCGACGATTTCGCTGGCGGCACCACTGACAAGAAGGTGCTGCGGGCCATGATGGGAATTTAAAGGACATACTCTCCCCCTTGAGGGGAGGGTGGCCGAAGGGCCGGGTGGGTCGGTTCATGCCGAGTTCTATGCCCGGCAAACCCACCCGATCCGCGCGCGGATCGACCTCCCTTCAAGGGGGTGAGCAACACGAGGGAGAAAGACATGGTCGCCGCATCGAAGTCGGAAACGGGAGGCGGCCCGATCCGCTATGGCATGGTTGGCGGCGGGCAAGGTGCCTTCATCGGCGCGGTGCACCGGATCGCGGCGCGCCTGGATAATGACTTCGTGTTGGTCGCCGGCGCTTTGTCATCCGACCCGGCGCGTGCAAAAGCCTCTGCCGCCGAACTCGGGCTCGACCCCGATCGCAGTTACGCGTCGTATGCCGAAATGGCCAAGGCCGAGGCCAAGCGGTCCGACGGCATCGAGGCGGTGGCCGTCGTCACGCCCAACAATGTTCATGTGCCGGCGGCCAAGGCCTTCCTGGAGGCCGGTATCCACGTCATATGCGACAAGCCGCTGGCGACGACGCTGGCCGAAGCCAAGAAGCTCGCGGCGATAGTCGAGAAGACTGGCAAGGTGTTCGTGCTGACCCACAACTACACCGCCTATCCGATGGTGCGGCAGGCGCGCGAAATGGTCGCCAAGGGCCTGCTCGGCGACATCCGCATCGTGCAGTCCGAATATCCGCAGGACTGGCTGACCGAGGACCTTGCGGCCACAGGCCAGAAGCAGGCGGCGTGGCGCGGCGATCCGAAACAGGCAGGCGCCGGCGGCGCCCTGGGCGATATCGGCACGCATGCCTACAATCTCGCCCGCTTCGTTTCCGGGTTGGAGCTGGATTCCCTTTCAGCCGATCTCGACGCCTTCGTGCCGGGCCGGCTGCTAGATGACAACGTCAATGTCATGCTGCGCTTCAAACCGGCCGGCAAGACGCACCCGGCCAAGGGCATGATCTGGGCCAGCCAGGTGGCGCCCGGCCATGAGAACGGGCTGAAGCTGCGCATCTATGGCTCCAAGGGCGGGCTGGAATGGGTGCAGGCGGACCCGAACTATCTCTGGTACACGCCGTTTGGCCAGCCCAAGCAGTTGCTCACCCGCAATGGCGCCGGCGCGCTGCCGGTAGCAGGCCGTGTCAGTCGCGTGCCGCCAGGTCATCCCGAGGGCTATCTCGAAGGTTTCGCCAACATCTACCAGGAGGCCGCGCGCGCCATCCGCGCGGCGCGCCGCAAGGGCGGCAAGCCGGCAAAGGATGTCGTCTTTCCAACCGTTCAGGACGGCGTCGAAGGCATGGCCTTCATCGAGGCCTGTGTGAAGTCGTCGAAGAAGAATGGGGCGTGGACGAAGCTATAGCTCCGACCTCGCGGGAGAATTGATGGGGGAGAGGCGTCGATGAAGATCGGCATGTGCATGTTCTTGTGGACGACGGCCGTATCGAAGAAACACGAACCGTTGCTCAAGGATATCAAGGCGACCGGCTTCGATGGCGTCGAAATACCGATCTTCGCCGGCGCGCCCGATGACTATAAGAAACTCGGCGATCTGCTCGACCGTATCGGGCTGGAGCGGACCGCGGTTTCAGCCATCGGCGATCCGGCGATGAATTTGATCTCGGCCGATGCCGCAACGCGCAAGGCCGGTGTCAGCTACATGAAATGGGCGATCGACTGCGCGCAATCGCTTGGCGCGGACACGCTGAGTGGCCCGCTGCATTCGACGCTCGGCGCCTTTTCCGGCTCAGGGCCGACGGCTGCAGAGAAGAAGCGTTCCGTCGCCTCGCAACGCGCGATCGGCGACCATGCCGGCAAGAATGGCGTCACTATCGGTCTTGAGGCGCTCAACCGTTTCGAATGCTATCTGCTCAACACGATGGCGGACCTGTCGGAACATATCGACGCCATCGACCGGCCGCACGTCAAGGCGATGTATGACACCTTCCACGCCAATATCGAGGAGACCGACCCGATCGGCGCCTATGCAAAACACCGCCGGAATGTCGTGCATATCCATATCTCGGAAAACGATCGCGGTGTGCCGGGCCGCGGCAACATTCCCTGGAAGGAAACTTTTTCCGCCATCCGCAAGAGCGGCTATGACGACTGGCTGACGATCGAGGCGTTCGGGCGCTCGCTGAAGGATTTGGCGGCGGCGACCAAGGTATGGCGCGATTTTTCCGAGACGCCGGAGGCGGTCTATCGCGATGGCTACAAGCACATCAGGAACGGGTGGAAACGAGCGGCTTAGGCACCCTGATCTGGCGACAGTCACGCGAAGAAGACCTGCGTCGACGATCCTAGGCGCGAGGCGAGACGATGATTGGGCTTCTGCGTCACAAGGCTACCCCTGCTCGGCCTGGATCCTGTTGTAGTCGTGGATGGTCTGGCTCAGCCGGCGGCGCAGGAAGTTGGAAATGTTGTCGAAGATGAAGACCACGAGCAGGATCAGCAGCACCATGTAGAAGACGTTGGCCCAGTTGGAATTGGTGCGCATCGCTTCCCATAGTTTCAGGCCGATGCCGCCGGCGCCGACGGCGCCGATGATTGTCGCGCCGCGGGTGTTGGATTCCCACTGGTAGAGCGTCTGGCTGATGAAAACCGGCACCACTTCCGGCAACACGCCGTAGCGCTGCACCAAAAGGCCGTTGGCCCCGGTCGAGACGACGCCTTCGCGCGGCTTGTCGTCGATGTTCTCCAGCGCCTCGGAATAGGTTTTGCCGAGCGTGCCGATCTCGGTGAAGAAAACGGCTGCACTGCCCGCCAGTGGTCCCGGCCCGAAGGCGCGGGTGAAGAACAGTGCCCAGATCAGCATGTCGATGGAGCGCATGAAGTCGAAGAAGCGCTTGAGCACCTGGTTGACCAGCCGGCTGGGCGTGATGTTGCGGGCGGCGAAGAAGGCGAGCGGGAAGGCGACGATGCCGCCAAGCAAGGTGCCGAGAAAAGCCATGACGATGGTCTGCAAGAGTTTCGTCCAGACATCGCCATGCTGCCACTGGGCGTTGTTCCAGATGTTGTCGCCGGCCAGCGCCAGGTTGGACGTGCCCGGTTTCAGTTCCGGTCCGGAGACGATCATCGAGGCGACTTCGCCTGCCGACTTGCCGAAGAAAGGCGAGCGGGTGTCGAAGACGAAGTTTGCCCAGCCGAGAAAACGCTTGCGTATCCTGACGCGGTCAGCGGCGACGCGGACCTCGCCGGCGAAGCCCATGTCGGCCACGACCTCATCTTCATGCGCTGTGATCCAGCCGGGAACCGGTCCGGAGATCAGCGGCCTGCCGGTGCTTAGCCCGACCGCAACGGTTTCATCATTGGCAATGATTGTGGCTTGCGTCTTGTTGAAGGTGACCGACTTGGCTGTGCCGTCGATCAGGATCGTTACCGAACCATCGGGATTGGCCTTGACCCAGTCCGGGCTGGGATTCGGGCCGAGCACCGAGAAGCGCGGGTATTTGGCGGTGATCTGCGGTTCATCGAGCCGGAAGATCGGCTGCACATCGTAGCTGATCCATTGAGTCAGGAACAGCGGCAGGCGCTCCCAGTGCGATTCCCGCATGACTTGCGGCAGGTTGAAGAACCACAGTGCGTAGAGGAGATAGAAAAAGGTGCCGCCAAGCAACAGCAGCGGCCCGAAGCGTTTTTGGAATGGCCGCTTGAATACCTGCGGAAAGCGTTCCTCGATCGACCGGATTTCATCGGCGGTCATGGTCGTCGTCATTTACGAACCCACAGCAAAAGCCTGTTCGCCGACCAGCTTGCGACGCAACCAGGCGGAGAACTGGTCGACGATGAAGATCGTCGTGAACAGGAGCAGCACGAGAGCTATCGTCTTGGCGCCGAAGCCTCGCGAGATGGACAGCTTCAGTTCCTCACCGATGCCGCCGCCGCCGACCGCGCCCATAATGGTGGAAATGCGGACGTTTATTTCAACACGCAGCAGCGTGTAGGACATGAAGTTGGGCAGCACCTGCGGCAGGCCGGCAAAGCGCACCCGCTCGAACCAATTGGCGCCGACGGCTCGCAGGCCTTCCTCGGGTCGCATGTCGATGTTCTCGTTTATCTCGTAAAACAGCTTGCCCAGCGCGCCGATCGAATGCAGGCCGATGGCGATGATGGCGGCGATCGGGCCGATCGAGACGATGGCCGCGAACAAGCCGGCGATGACGATCTCCGGGAAGGCGCGCAGCAACTCCATGAAGCGCTTGACGATCAGCCGCAGCACCGGATGCGGCGTCAGATTGCGCGCCGCGATGAAGGAAAACGGCACTGCAAAGAGGAAGCCGACGAAGGTCGAGACCAGCGCCACGTTGAGCGTGGTCAGCATCAGCTCGAAATATTCGGGAATATAGAAGCTGCCCCAGACATAAGCGCGGCCCAGCGGAAAGTTGAATTCCTGTGTGCCGGTGTCATGCGGGGAAGCGATGTCGAACATCGCCCGCCAGACATCGTTCCAGTCCTTGGGAACGAGCCAGCTCAGAAAATCCAGCAAATGCGGCAGCCGGTCGAAGAAATGCCCGGCATTGGCCTCGTCGGCGAACCACATGGTGCCGCCGAGCCCGACAAGAAGCAGGCCGAAGCCGATGGCGGTGTAAAGCCGGCGCAACGATGTCTGGCGACGCCAGGCGTCGGCCATCTGGTGAGTGGCGCCGGAAGGGGCTGTCTCGGAAAGGGTCATGATCGGACATGCAAGAAGGGCGGCGTTTGCTAACGCCGCCCTTCCTGATTTTGCCATTAGCCGCCAATGGCTGCCTTACGGGCTTCGATGATGACTTTGTAGAAGTCTGCCTTCACCGGAACGTAGCCGGTAAAGTCGCCGCCTTCGACGCCTTCGAAGCAGGCCTTGTCCTTCTTGGGCAGCTGCGTGAAGAAGTCGGTGAGCTTGGCGGTCATTTCTTTGCCGAGCGCGGTGCGCACGACCAGCGGGCCGTTCGGGATCAGGCCGGAGCGCCAGACTTCAACGAAGTCGTTGGGATCGACGGCGCCCTTGGCGACTTCCTTGTGGAAGGTGCCGGAGGTGTAGCCGTCCTTGAAGTGGCCAATGCCGGACGAATCGTCCACCGCCACGTCGACCTTGCCGTCACGCACGGCCAGAACGTTGTTCTCGTGGCCGCCATTGAACTGAGTCGAAGCGAAGAAGGTTTCGTTCGAAGCGCCGGTGTCCTTCGGAATTTGGGTCAGCGGGATTAGATAGCCGGAGGTCGAATCCGGATCGGCGTAACCAAGCTTCTTGCCCTTGGCCGACTTGATGTCGGTGATGCCGGAGGATTTCAGGGCGAGGCCGATCGAATAGTAGCCTGTGGCGCCGTCGGTCTGCTGGGTGGTGAGGATCGGGGTGACTGCCTTCGGGTCCTTTAGAGCGACACTGGCATAGCCGGAAGCGCCGAGCTCGGCGAAGTCGAGCGTGCCACCGAGCAGGCCCTGGATCACGCCATCATAATCGGCGGCGGGGAACAGCGAGACCTTTTCGAAGCCGAATTCGGTCTTCAAATGGTCGGCGAGGCACTGGTAGTTGCGCAGCCGGTCGGTTTCGTTTTCGCCGCCGAGAATGCCGACGCGAAATTCCTTCATATCGGCCGCGTGGGCCATGCTGGTCGCCATGGCGAGCACCGAAACGGCGCTAAAAACCATCTTCCTGAACATTGGATATCTCTCCTGTAGGTTCCGGCCCCGCGCCGGCAGCGTTATCGATTTTGACAGGTGCCCTTGACGTGGGCTGGCGATCCCAACCGCTCTCAGTATCCCGGGAATGCGGGCTCGAGCGGTCCGGCGGATGCGGCGATCTTTCGGCTGAAGGCAACGCTGGTCGAGGTGATGGCCTCTGAGATTTCCTGGCCATTGTTGTCTGCGCCGTAGACGAGGCGCACGGCTTCGCGGTTGAGCTCTTCCGGCGGCCCGTCGAAAACGACCTTGCCGGCGGCCATGCCGACAATGCGGTTGCAATAGGTGCGGGCGGTGTCCAGCGTGTGCAGATTGGTGACGACGGTGATGCCTTCGCGCAAATTGATGTCCTGCAGCGAGTCCATCACCACCTTGGCGTTGAGTGGATCGAGCGAAGCGATCGGCTCGTCTGCGAGGATAACCCTGGGCTGCTGCATCATGGCGCGGGCAATGGCGACGCGCTGCTGCTGCCCGCCCGACAAAGTGCCGGCGGGCTGCAGCGCTGTACGGGCAATGTCGAGCCGCTCGAGTGCCGCGACCGCCTCGGCGCATTCGGCGCGAGAGAACATGCCGAACAGGTTTGACATGGTCGAACGGTGGTTCAGCTTGCCGAGCAGCACATTGGTCAGCACGTCGAGGCGCGGCACCAGGTTGAACTGCTGGAAGATCATGGCGCAGTCGCGTTGCCAGCGCCGCAGCGGCGAGCCGCTCAACTGGGAGACCTCGGCGCCGTCAAAAAAAATCGACCCCTGGCTGGGATCGATGAGGCGGTTGATCATGCGAAGAAGGGTTGATTTGCCGGCGCCCGAACGACCGATAATGCCAACCATCTGACCCTGCGGGATCGCGATGTTGATGTCGCTGACGGCGGTGTTCTTGCCAAATCGTCGGGTGACACCGCGGATTTCGAGCGTGGCAGAGGTTACTGACATGGGGCAGGTTCCAGTCCGGACCATATTGATCGTCAGGCACTCGCCTAACGCAGCCACATGAACCTGCCGTGTCGCGATGATGTCAGTTTTGTTACGCTCCACAGGCGTGGAGTTACGGTCGGCCCAAGACCTGCAGTTCCTCGCAGTGGAGGCATCGAACAGGTCCTGCCATGCGGCTGCCATGACGATGATGTGAAGAATTATCCTTCGTATTTTTCCAGGAAGGCCTCGGCCGATAGTTCCCGGAAATCGTCGAGCGAAGCGCGCAGCCTGGCATGATCCCAGTCCCACCAGGCAAGCGCCTGGTAGCGTTCGGCGGTTCGGCGGTCGAAGCGCTCACGGATCGGTTTTGCCGGCACGCCGGCGACGATGGTGTAGGGGGCGACATCCTTCGAGACGACAGCGCCGGCACCGACCGCCGCACCGTCGCCGACTGTGACGCCGGGCAGGATAGTCGAGCCATGGCCGAGCCAGGTGTCGTGGCCGATGGTGACGCGTTTGGCGCGGCGCTGGGCGAAGAACTCGCTCTCGTGTTCGGCGTCGTCCCAATAATCCGAGGCGCGATAGGTGAAGTGATGCAGTGTCGGCCGCCAAGTCGGGTGGTTGGTGGCGTTGATGCGCACGCTTGCCGCGATGTTGGAAAACTTGCCGATCGTGGCGCACCAGACAGCGCAATCCTGCATCATGTAGGAATAGTCGCCGAGTTCGCTCTCCAACACCCGGCTGCGGTCGGCGATCTCGGTCCAGCGGCCGAGCGTCGAGTTCTGCACCTCCGCCGTCGGGTGGACCAGCGGTGTCCCCGATAATTTCCTGGTCATGCGGCGACTTTTCCGGGAGCGAAAGCGGTAACGTCGATGATGCGGTCGGCAACCGCCTCGCGCACGTCGTGGTCATGGAAGATGCCGAGCAGGGCGACATCAGCCGCTTTCTTGGCGGCGATGAGTTCGATCACGACGTCGCGGTTCCTGGCATCGAGCGAGGCGGTCGGCTCGTCGAGCAGCAGGATCGGGTGCTCGGTGATGAAGCCGCGCGCGATGTTGACGCGCTGCTGCTCGCCGCCGGAGAAGGTCGCCGGCGGCAATGCCCAGAGTTTTTCCGGCAGGTTGAGTTGCGCCAGCAAGCCGCGTGCCTTGTCGCGGGCAATCTCGCGGTCCTCGCCGCGCTCGACCAGCGGTTCGGCGACGACATCGAGCGCCGAGACGCGCGGCACGGTGCGCAGGAACTGGCTGACATAGCCGATCGTTTGCCGGCGCACGGCAAGCACGGTGCGCGGGCTGGCGGTGGCAAGGTCGATCAGTCCGTCGTCATGCGTGACGATGATCTGGCCTTCATCGACGGCATAGTTGCCGTAGAGCATCTTCAGGATCGAGCTCTTGCCGGCACCGGACGGGCCGCCGAGCACGGTGCATTCGCCCGCCCTGATCGAGAACGAGACACCGGCGATCACCGGCAGTTTGATGCCGTCGCGCAGATGCATGGTGAAGCTCTTGGCGACGTCCGAGACAACAAGCGGGGTGGCCATCAGAAGGTGCTCCCATCGTCATTCGTTTGCGGGCCAACACCCCCCTCTGGCCAATGCAATTGCACGTGCGGAATAACGGTGAAATCTCGAAGCGGGTGGTTGCGAGGTGTCGGCGCGAGGCACCCCCCTCTGTCCTGCCGGACATCTCCCCCGGAAGGGTGGAGATTGGCAGTTTCACCCGCAGCGCTTTTCTTGCAGCCTTGGTAATTGGTGAAAGCAGCAGGGACAGCCGATCTCCCTCCTTGCGGGGGAGATGGCCGGCAGGCCAGAGGGGGGTGCCTCGCGCTAAGGTTTCGCGAACACGCACTTTGAGACTTCATCGTCAAACCTGTAGAATCGAGGAAACGAGCAACTGGGTGTAGGGCGCGCGCGGGTCGTCGAGCACGCGGTCGGTGAGACCGCTTTCGACGACGCGGCCGTCCTTCATCACCATCATGCGCTGCGACAACAGCCGCGCTACCGCGAGGTCATGGGTGACGACGATTGCCGCCAGGCCGAGATCGGTGACCAGACCGCGCAGCAGGTCGAGCAGGCGTGCCTGAACCGAGACGTCGAGGCCGCCGGTCGGCTCGTCCATGAACACTAGCCGTGGGCCGGTGACGAGGTTGCGAGCGATCTGCAGGCGCTGGCGCATGCCGCCGGAGAAGGCGCGCGGCTCGTCGTCGATGCGGTCCTCGTCGATCTCGACGCGCGACAGCCAGTCGACGGCGGTGGCGCGGATCTTGCCGTAGTGGCGGTCGCCGACAGCCATCAGCCGTTCGCCGACATTGGCGCCGGCCGACACCGTCATGCGCAGGCCGTCGGCAGGGTTCTGATGGACGAAACCCCAGTCGGTGCGCATCAGGAAGCGGCGCTCGGCCTCGCTCATGCGATAAAGCTCGCGGAACTGGCCGTCGCGCATGCGGTAGCTGGCGGTACCGGAACTCGGCAGCAGCCGCGTCGACAGGCAGTTGAGCAATGTCGTCTTGCCGGAGCCGGACTCACCGACGACAGCCAGGACTTCGCCCGGCCACAGGTCGAAGGAGACGTTGTCGCAGCCGACGCGCGAGCCGTAGAATTTGGACAGCGCCGAGACGCGCAGCAGCGGTTCGTCGGTCATTGCTTCTCCTTACCCTCCCCCTTGTGGGGAGGGTCGGCGCGCAGCGCCGGGGTGGGGGCTGAGTGGAGTGTGGATTGGTCAAGCCCCCCACCCGCGCCTTCGGCGCGACCTCCCCACAAGGGGGAGGTAGGGGCGTTGCGCCGCTTCTCGCAGTGGTCGGTGTCGGAGCAGACGAACATGTGGCCGCCATGGTCGTCGAGGATGACCTCGTCGAGATAGACATTCTCGGCCGCGCACAGCGCGCAGGGCTGGTCGAAGGTCTGCACCTCGAACGGATGATCCTCGAAGTCGAGGCTGACCACTTCGGTGAAGGGCGGCACCGCATAGATGCGCTTTTCGCGGCCGGCGCCGAACAGCTGCAGGGCCGGCGAGCGGTGCATCTTGGGATTGTCGAACTTAGGCGTCGGCGACGGGTCCATCACATAGCGGCCCTCGACCTTGACCGGATAGGCATAGGTGGTGGCGATGCGGCCGTGCTTGGCGATGTCCTCGTAGAGCTTGACATGCATGAGGCCGTATTCCTCCAGCGCATGCATCTTGCGCGTTTCGGTCTCTCGCGGTTCAAGGAAGCGCAGCGGCTCGGGGATAGGCACCTGGTAGACAAGCACCTGGCCCGCAGTCAGCGGATGCTCGGGGATGCGGTGACGGGTCTGGATGATGGTGGCGCTGGCTGTGTCGGTGGTCACCGCGACATTGGCGACCTTCTTGAAGAAGGCGCGGATCGAGACGGCATTGGTGGTGTCGTCGGCGCCCTGGTCGATCACCTTCAGCACATCGTCGGGGCCGATGATCGAGGCGGTGACCTGCACGCCGCCGGTGCCCCAGCCATAGGGCATCGGCATTTCGCGCGAGGCGAACGGCACCTGATAGCCTGGGATGGCGATGCCCTTGAGGATGGCGCGGCGGATCATCCGCTTGGTCTGTTCGTCGAGATAGGCGAAGTTGTAGGTTGCGATGTCGGTCATTGCGCGACTTCCAGTCCCTTGGCGTAGCGTGCCAGCCGCTCCGCGAGCGTGCCTGTGTGCAGTTCGAACATGTGGTTGTCGTCGTCGTAGAAATAGATCGAGCGGCCTTCATCCTCGACGCGTGGGCGCGGCGGGCGCATGTCGAGGCCAAGCGTTTTGACGCGCTCGGCGTAGCGGTCGAAATCGGCGTCATCGATCTTGAAGGCGATGTGGTTGTAGCTGCGTTCCGGCAAGGGCTCGCCCTCCATAATGGCGATCCAGATGTCGCCGATCAGGAAGAACTTTTCGCGCGACAGCGAGAACTGTTCGGCGCCGCTGGCATAGACCTCTCGGGCGTCGAGTATGCCCTCGAGGATCTCGGTCATCCGGTCGAGATCGCGGACGATGAAGGTCATGTGGGAGAGGCCTTCGATCATTCCGCGGCCTCCCGCTTCTCTTCGGCCTTGGCGGGGTTTTCGCGGGCGTCGTATTCGGCGCGCATGCGGCGCACGAGGTCGAGTTCGGCCTGAAAGTCGACATAGTGCGGCAGCTTCAGATGTTCGACGAAGCCGGTCGCCTGGACGTTGTCGGAATGCGAGATGACGAACTCCTCATCCTGGGCAGCGGCGACGACATCCTCGCCCAACTCGCTGGCGCGCAGCGCGCGGTCGCAGAGCGCCATCGCCATCGCCTTGCGCTCGCTCTGGCCGAAGACCAGGCCGTAGCCGCGGGTGAATTGCGGCGGCGCTTTCGCCGACCCTTTGAACTGGTTGACCATCTGGCATTCGGTGATGCGCACCGTGCCGAGCGGGACAGCAAAAGGCAATTCGGGCACATCTAGCTCCAGCTCGACCTCGCCGATGCGGATTTCGCCGACAAAGGGATGGTTGCGGGCATAGCCGCGCTGCGTGGAATAGCCGAGCGCCAGCAGGAAGCCCTCGTCGCCGCGCGACAGCGCCTGCAGGCGAATGTCGCGCGCCATCGGGAACTCCAGCGGCTCGCGGGTGATGTCGCCGGGGACGTGATCCTGCGGCATGTCGCCATCCGGCTCGATCAGGCCTTCGCGGGCAAGGATGGCCGAGACGCGCGGCATGGCTTGCGCCTCGGTCTCGCGCTGCAGCGGCTCGGCGACGTCGGCGCCGGCGGCAAGCTCGGGATCGAGCAGCCGGTGGGTGTAATCGAAAGTAGGCCCAAGCAACTGGCCGCCGGGCAGGTCCTTATAGGTCGCCGATACCCGCCGCTCGACCAGCATGGCGGCGGTGTCGATGGGCTTGGTGTAGCCGAAGCGCGGCAGCGTGGTGCGATAGGCGCGTACCAGGAAGATTGCCTCGATCATGTCGCCGCGCGCCTGGACGATGGCGAGTGCAGCCAATTCCCGGTCGTAGAGCGAGCCTTCACTCATCACCCGGTCGACGCCGAGCGCCAGCTGCTCGACGATCTGATCGAGACGAAGCGCCGGCACCGAACGGTCGCCGCGCCGGCGGTCGGCAAGCAGGCTGTGGGCATTGGCAATTGCGGCTTCGCCGCCTTTTACCGCGACATACATATTACGTCTCCATCGTCTTGACGCGCGTCGTGCGCGGCAGGCAGGCTATGCCATCAGCGGCGGCGAGGATGATGTCGACGCCGCGCGGGAAGCGCTTGATGTTCTGCTTCCACTGTTCGACGAAATGGCGCGGCATCTGCGCCGGCGCGATCGTGGCGCTGGTTTCGATGCCGGGACCTTCGAGCAACAATGGCGTGCCGGAGACGAGATCGCTGACGTGCAGGATCAGCGTGGTCGAACGGTCGGGATAATCCTGCGTGCCTTGCGAAAAGCCGTCGAGCGCCATCATCTCGGCCGGCGTGGCGATCAACGCAAAATGCGCATCGGCCGGCGTGTTGGCCAATGGTGCGCCGGTGTGGAAACCAAGCCAGGATTTGATGGCGGTGGAAGCCTGTAAAGCCGGGTCGAGCCACAGCGGAGTGTCGTTGTCGCAAAGCGCCAGCGCAATGGCACCGGCGGTCGCCGAGAGCGGCGCCGGCGGGCGGGCGAAGGCCGGCAGCGGCTGCATGCTGCCCGGCCGCGCCATTGCGTCCATGACCGCGCGGAACACAGTCTGGGCATTGAAGACCGGATCGGCGAAACCGCCTTCGATCGATTGCGCTGCGATGTCCATCAGTCTTCTCCGCGAACCATGGTGAAGAAATCCACCTTCGTGGCCGCCGTCTCGGCGCGGCGGCGTTCATGCGTCGTGGTCAGGGCCGACCGCAGAGGCGCTATCAGCCCGGTCTCGACCTCGGCGCGGCAGGCCGGGTCCTGCCACAATGCGTCGGCGATGGCCGCCAGCTTCGCCTTCTGCTTGTCGCGGCCAAGCGCATAGCAATGGCCGACCTGTCCGGACGGCAGCCGGACGGTGGCGCGGGTGACCGTCGCCTCGCCGACATTGAAGGGCGCGCCGCCACCGCCGATGCGGCCGCGCACGGTGACTAGGCCGGTTTCGGGGCCGCGCAGCAACTCTGCGTCCGAAGGCAGTCCGGCCTCGTTCCAGAGCCGAACGATGTCGTCGCCGCTGGATTGCGCCAGGGTTGCCATGACAGCCTTGCGTTCGGCCTGGTCGCGGGCTTCCTGTCCTCGCATCAGCAACATTCCTCTTCGCCAAATTTGTCTATTGATATAGACAATTATACAAATTATACCTATTATCTAGCGCGAGTCCATGACGGGTGGATGACAAGCACTTGAAGACTGGGGGCAATCAATGGTCGGGCGGCTGGCAGCGGACAGCATCGAGCGGCGCAGCGGCGTCTCGCTGTGGCGGCAGATCGCCGAGAAGATCCTGCAGGCGATCGCCGTCGGCGATTTCGCAGAAAGCGCCGCGCTGCCGCCGGAGATGGCACTGGCTGAGCGCTATGGCGTCAACCGCCACACCGTGCGCAGCGCCATATCGGCCCTTGTGCAGGAAGGGGTGCTGCGGGCCGAGCAGGGGCGCGGCACCTTCGTGCTGTCGCGCAGGCGGCTGTCCTATCCCATCGGTGCGCGCACACGCTTTTCAACGGGCCTGCAAGGGCAGACATCGGAACGGCATATCGTCCTGCTGGCGTCCTCGGTCGAGCCGGCCAGCCAGCGCGTCGCCGAGGGGCTGGGGCTCGCCAAGGGAGCCGATGTGATCCGCCTGGAAACGCGCGGCGAAGCCGACGGACGGCCTGTGTCGCGCGCTGCCGGCTGGTTCGATGCCCGGCGCTTTGCCGGTATCGATGCTGCAATGGCGGAGACCGGCTCGATCACCGCATCGCTCGCCCGGTTCGGTATCGACGACTATCTCAGGCAATCGACAGTGCTATCGGCGCGCCACGCCGATGCGGCGGACCTTGCCGACCTCGACCTGCAACCGGGCGCCATCGTGCTGGTTACGGTCGCTATCAACGTCACGCCGGACGGCCAGCCGATCCAGTTTTCGGAGTCCCGGTTTCCGGCGGAACGGGTGGAGTTGAAGCTGTCGGCACTGTAGGGAGTGGCGGCCTCATACGAGACCGTGACTTCTGACTCGCGCTGATCGGTCGCGCGCTCCCCTGTCAGCGGCTTGGCGTTTGAGGACCGCCTTCCCCCACTCCGTCTCGGCTTCGCCGAGCCACCTCTCCCCCCTCCGGAGGGAGAGGAAGGGAGCCCGCTGGCGGGAGAGGGAGGGAGTCTGGTTGAGGAGCGTTGGCTGCAATAGGCTCGCACCTTCCTCTACCCCGTCGATCGGGGGAGAGGTGGCTCGGCGAAGCCGAGACGGAGTGGGGGTCGATCTGCGCGGGGCCGCGTCAATTCGGGCCGGGTTCACCGCCTGCTAAGTTATGCTCCCACCTCGATCACAGCCTTGATCAGGCCGGATTTCTCATGCGCCCAGCGGGCGAGATCGCGCGGCGTGGCCGCGAGCGTGGTGCGGTGGGTGACGAGTTTTGCCAGCGGAACGGCGCCGTTGCTGATCGAAGCGGCAACATGATCGAAGTCGGCGCGCAATGCGTTGCGGCTGCCGATCAGCGTCATCTCGCGTTTGTGGAATTCGGGATCGGAAAAGCTGATGTCGTCCTTGACGACGCTGACCAGCACCAGTGTCCCGCCATGCGCGACATGGGCGAAGGCCGACTGCACGGACTGGGCGTTGCCGGTGGCGTCGAAGACCACATCGAAACCTTCGCCTGATGTCGCCTCCTTGACCATGTCGGGCACCGCGCCGCGCGAACCGTCGAGGGTCTGGAACCCAAGCTCATTCTCGGCGAAGGCGAGCCTTTCACTGCTCATGTCGAGCAGTGCCACGTGGAGGCCGGCGATGCGGGCGAAGATGGCGGTGCCGAGCCCGATCGGGCCGGCGCCGATGACCAGCGTGCGTCCACCCGGATCGGCCCGTGCACGCCGCACGGCATGCGCGCCGATGGCCAGGAATTCGACGGCAGCGGCGTCGGCCAGCGACAGGCCGTTGGCCGGATAGAGATTTTGTGCCGGAACCAGGATGCGTTCGCACATGGCGCCGTCGCGATGCACGCCGAGCACCTCGATGCTGACGCAGCAATTCGGCTTGCCGTGCCGGCAGGCTATGCACTTGCCGCAAGAAAGATAGGGGTTGATGACGACCGGTTCGCCAACGGCCAGTTCGACACCTTCCCCGGGCTCCACCACGGTACCCGATACTTCATGGCCCATGATGCGGGGATAGGCGAGGAACGGGTGCTTGCCCTCGAAGATGTGATAGTCGGTGCCGCAGATGCCGACATGGCTGACGGACACCAGCGCCCAGCCGGGAGGCGGCGCGCCGGGGGCCGGACGGTCTTCCAGGATAAGATCGCCGGGCGAACGGCAGACGACGGCCTTCATGCTTCAATCCAGTCTGTAATGAATCGCCGGCCCGTCGATCGTGACGGGCCGGCAATTGATCGAGGGGTTTACTTGCCGCGGCGGCGCAGCCCGTCGAAGTAGACGATGATGATGATGAGCGCGCCGGTGATGATGCGCTGCCAGAACGAGTTGACGTTGAGCAGGTTGGCGCCATTGTTGATGGTGGCCAGGATGAAAGCACCGAGCAGCGGTCCGTGCACCGAGCCGACGGCACCGAACAGCGAGGTGCCGCCGATGACCGACGAGGCGATCGCCTGCAACTCCCAGCCCTCAGCCTGGGTCGGATTGCCGATGCCGATGCGGGCGGCCAGCAGCACGCCGACGAAAGCCGCGCAGAGGCCGGACAGCGTGTAGGCCATGTAGATGGTGCGCTGGACATTGACGCCGGACAGGCGCGAGGCCTCGGCGTTGGAGCCGACCGAGAACAGATACCGGCCCCAGCGGCTGTGATGCAGGAAGATATAGGCCGGAATGCCGACCAGGATCACCATCCAGAACAGGTTGGGGATGCCGATGAAGGAACTGCGCGAGAACGCGGTGAAGGTGTCGCTGTTGATGTTGATCGAATTGCCGTTGGTCATCAAAAGGCCGATGCCGCGCAGCGAGGTCAGCGTCGCCAACGTGATGATGAACGGCGGCAAGCCCATCTTGACGATGCCGAAGCCGTGAAACATGCCGATGGCAACACCGACCAGCAGCGTCACCAGAATGGCGAGCCAGATCGGGAAGCCGGCATTGATCATCATGGCGGCGACGACGGTGGCGAAGCCGACCACGGCGCCGACGGACAGGTCGATGCCGCCGGTGATGATGACGAAAGTCTGGCCGACCGCCATGATGGCGATCATCGAACCCTGCCGCAGCAGGTTGGCGATGTTATTGGAAGAGGCGAAGCTCGGCGTCGCGACCGACAGGACGATCCAGAGCAGAACCAGCAACGCCAGAAGCGTCAGCCCGAACAGGACATTGTAGTTCCGTTTCGGCTTTTCGACAGCAATCGCCTCGGTGCTCATATCTGTCCTCCCTGCTTTTCTTGTTTCTCGGCGAGCGCCTGCGTGAGAATGTCCTCGTGGCTGGCGCCGCGAAAACCATGAGTCGCCACCAGTTTGCCGCGCCGGAACACATGCAGCGTGTCGGCCAGTTCGTAGACTTCCGGCAGATAGGACGAGATCAGGATGATGCCGGCGCCTTTCGACAGCAGCGCGCCGAACAATCGGTAGATCTCGGCCTTGGTGCCGACATCGACGCCGACAGTCGGTTCGTCGAAGATGAACAGCTTGGCGCCGTGCGCCAGCCATTTGCCGATGACGATCTTCTGCTGGTTGCCGCCCGACAGGCTGGACGCCAGAGCGCCGCGCGTCGGTGTCTTGATGCGCAGATCGGCGATCTGGCGATCGGCCTGCGTCTTTTCCTGCGCACTCGAGATCAGCAGATTGTTCGAGATGCGCTTGTAGATCGGCAGGTTGAGATTGAGGCCAACCGGCAGGTTGAGGCAGAGGCCCTGGTCGCGGCGGCTTTCCGGCGCCAGCGCCATGCCGAGCTTGATCGCGTCATGCTCGGATTTGACCTGAACCTCCTTGCCTGCCCAGAGAATCTGGCCGGCCGATTTGCGGTGGCGGCCATAAAGTGTCGTGACGAACTCGCTGCGCCCGGCGCCGATCAGGCCATAGAGCCCGACGATCTCGCCGGCGCGAACCGTCATCGAGACATTTTCAAACCCTTTGCCGGAAAGGTTCCGGGCTTCGATGATCGCGGCGCCCGGCGTGAAATGCTCCTTGTGGTAGACCTGCTCGATAGAGCGGTTGATCATCATCTTGACCAACTCGGCGTCGTTGGTCTCGGCGATGTTGCGGGTGCCGACCAGCATGCCGTCGCGCAGCACGGAAACACGATCGGCGAGTTCGAACACTTCCTCCATGCGGTGGCTGATGTAGATGATCGTCACGCCTTCGCCCTTCAGCCGGCGGATCAGGGTGAAAAGCTGGTCGGCCTCCTTGCGGGTGAGGTAGGCGGTCGGCTCGTCGAAGATCAGGAATTTGGTACCGCGCACGGTGGCGCGGGCCGCCGCTATCAGCTGTTGTTGGCCGATTGTCAGGTCGCCCAGCGTGACATGCGCCGGCAGGTCGAAGCCGAGATCGTCGATGATCTTCTGCGCTTGCCTGACCATGGAGCGCTGCTGCAGGATGCCGAAGCGCGAATTTTCTTCGCCGAGGAACATGTTGGCGGCGACGGTCAGGTGACGGCACAGCACGACCTCCTGGTGCACGGCATTGATGCCGAGCGCCATCGCCTCATGCGGCGTCGCCAAAGCAGCCGGCTGGCCTTCCCAGACGACCTCTCCGGAGGTGCGCGGCATGACGCCGGTCAAAAGCTTGATGAGGGTCGATTTGCCGGCGCCGTTCTCGCCGACGATGGCGTGGATCTCGCCGGACTTGAAGGCGAGGTTAACCGGCTTGAGCGCGTGGGTGCCGGGATAACGCTTCTCCAGCCCGCGCAATTCGAGGATGGTCCTGCCAGGCTCCAGCACAGGGGCCGGATGCAGTTCCTGCGCCGTCGATGTCATGACAATCCTCCCAGATTGGCCTCCCAGATCGGCCTCACGATTGGCACGCGGCGAGGCAAGGATATGCCGCGAAGACAGCCTAGCTCAGGCTCGTGGATTGCCAAGCCGTTTGTGCCGGCAGCGAATGTTTCCGGGGCGCGAGGCCCCGGAAACGATTTGGATGCGAAGGCTTAGAGCTTCGGATTGAGCAGCGCGTCGATTTTGGGGTCCTTCATGTTGTCCTTGGTCACCAGATTGGCGCCGGTGTCGACATTGGCCTCGACCTTTTCGCCCTTAGAGGCGGCGAGTGCGGTCTTGATGCCGTCATAACCCATCCGGTACGGATCCTGGACGACGAGGGCGGAAATGACGCCGTCGTTGAGGAACTTGATCAGCTTCTCGTCGCTGTCGAAGCCGACCAGCGCCAGCTTGCCGCCAAGGTTGTTTTCGGCGACAGCCTGACCGACGCCCTGCGCCATGATCAGGTTGGAGGCGAAGATGCCCTTGAGATTCGGGTTGGCGGTGATCAGGTCGGTGGCGATGTTGAGGCCGGTTGTGGCCTGGCCGTCGGCATATTTGTCGGCGACCAGCTTCAGGCCCGGATATTTGGCGGCCAGCTGTTCGGTGAAGCCCTGCTTGCGCTGTTCGAGCGAGCCGGCGCCCGGTGCGTTGGTGATCAGGGCGACGTCGCCCTCGATCTTACCGCCGTTGGCGGCGCCGATAGCGGCTGCAAGGCCGTCGGCAGCAACGCGGCCGCCCTGCACATTGTCGGTGGTCAGGAACGATGTGAAGGCCTTGGAGTCGGCGCCGGAGTCGATGCCGATAACCTTGACCTTGGCAGCGGCTTCATCGATCGGCTTGCCAAGCGCCTTGAACTCGGTCGGCGCAATGACGATGGCCCCCGGGTTGCTGGCAACGGCGTTCTCGAGGATCGAGACTTGGCCGTTGACGTCGGTTTCAGCCTGGGCGCCAAGTTCCGGCACGTTGACGCCGAGATCCTTGCCGGCCTTGCGGGCGCCGGCCAGAACGATCTGCCAGTAGAAGGACGTGGTGTCCTTGACGATGATCGGAATGGTCACATCCGCCGCCGAAACCGGCGCCGAATGCATGACGCCGGTGAGCATCGAAGCTGCTGCCAGCGCCATGACAGCGCGGCGGTTGAGAATGCTGGTCACGAATTTCATGAGGTTCCTCCCTAAGTCGCCCGGTGAACGTTACGGAAGCTCCGTTCGGATAGGCGTAGCCCAAACAGAACTTTATCAATAAAAAACAGTTGCCATGTTTTGATAGTGCATCGAACCGGCCGATGCAAGCGGTGTTTGACCAGTTCTCGGGAAGCCTGGCAGAGGCAGAGCCACCGCACTGCTTTCCCTCGCCGTCATCGAATGCTCCCGTTTCCATTCCGTGAGCGTATGGAATATTAATTCCACCCATTCGTCAATATGGAATATTCATTCTCTTATAGATTGCAAGGGTGTGAAACCGGATCGCCGTTCACCGAGCGGATCGCGTTTCACGCCAGCTCCTGCACCAGGGTATGGGGGCGATATCTGGCGTATTCCGTCTCAGGAACGTCGATGTCGAGCAACTCGAGGTTGCGGATCAGGTTTGCCAGCTTGGCGGTACCGGTCAGCACGGTAGCGACCATTGGTTCATGCAGCGGGAACTGGAACGCGGCCGCGGCCAGCGGATAACCGCCCTCGGCTGCGATCCTTTCCATCGCACCGACGCGATCGAGCACGTCATGGCTGGCAGGGCGGTAATCGAAATGCGAGCCTTGCACCGGCCCGGTCGCCAGGATGCCGGAGTTGAAGACGCCGCCGATGACCAAGGAGGTCTGTTGCGCACCGCACAGCGGCAGCAATTCCGCTTCGGCGCTGCGGTCGAGCAGGGAATAGCGGCTGGCGAGCAGGATGCAATCGAGCGGCGCCCGGCGCATCACGTCGAGACAGATCTGCACCTCGTTGACGCCGAGCCCATAGGCGGAAATGACACCTGTTCTCTTCAGCTCTTCGAGCGCCTTGAGGCCGCCATCCATCAGATCGCGAAAGTGCAGCTTGGTCTTCTCGGCGCCATGCGTGTAGGCGCCGATATCGTGGACGAACAGGATGTCGATCTTGTTCAGGCCAAGCCGCGCATAGCTGAACTCGACCGAGCGCATGATGCCGTCATAGGAATAGTCGTAATCGAGGGCGAAGGGCAGCGGATCGACATAGGAGTGATCGGGAACTTGGTCATCCGGCACCGGGCGGAACAGGCGGCCGACCTTGGTGGACAGCACATAGGAATCGCGCGGCTTGTAGCGCAGGAAGTCGCCGAAGCGTCGTTCCGACAGGCCGAAACCATAGAAGGGTGCGGTGTCGAAATAGCGCAGGCCGGCTTCCCAGGCGCCTTGCAGCGTCTCCATCGCGGCTTCGCGCGGACAGGCGCGGTACAGGCCGCCGAGGGCTGCGCCGCCAAAGCTGACCTCGGTGACCTCGAGCGCGGTGCGACCGATGCGACGCTTGTTCATGCGAAAACCTCCCCGTTCCCGACCATTGTCCGGCCGGGTCATCTTCAGATATCAGTGGAAACTAAAGCGTCGCGCCCAGGTGCCAGGGCACGAACTCGTTGTCGCCGTAGCCGAAATCCTCGCTCTTGGTCTTGCGGCCGGAAGCCGTCTCCACAATCAGTTCGAAGATCTCGCGGCCCATGCCGGCGATGGTCTTTTCACCGGAGGCAATGACGCCGCAATTGACGTCCATGTCCTCTTCCATCTGATGATACATGGTCGAGTTGGTGGCGACCTTGATCGACGGTGTCGGCCGGCAACCGAAGCAGGAGCCGCGGCCCGTGGTGAAGACGATGATGTTGGCGCCGCCCGCCACCTGGCCGGTCGCCGAGACCGGGTCGTAGCCGGGGGTGTCCATGAACACCAAGCCGCTGCCGGTGACCTTTTCGGCATAGCCGAAGACACCATTGAGCGGCGTCTGGCCGCCCTTGGCGACCGCGCCGAGCGATTTCTCCAGGATGGTGGTGAGGCCGCCGCGCTTGTTGCCGGGCGAGGGGTTGTTGTCGATCGAGGCGCCGTGCTTGGCGACGTGATCTTCCCACCACTTCACGAAGCCGTCGAGCTTCTGCGCGATCTCCGGCGTTGCCGCGCGATAGGCAAGCAGATGTTCGGCGCCGTATATTTCCGTGGTCTCGGAGAGAATGCCGATGCCGCCGACGCCAGCCAAGATATCGACGGCAGCACCCAGCGCCGGATTGGCTGTAATGCCCGACATGCCGTCGGAGCCGCCGCATTGAAGGCCGACGACGATCTCGCTGACCGGGATCGGCTCACGCTTCAACTGGCCGACTTCCTCGGCAATCTCAGCCAGCACGCCCATCGCCTTTTCGACCGATTTACGCGAACCGCCGGCGTCCTGGATGTTGAAATGGCGTTTGCCGGCAGCGACGCCCTTCTGGCCGTAAAGGGTGAGCTGGTTGACCTCGCAGCCGAGGCCGACCATCAGCACGCCGCCGAAATTCGGGTGGCGGGCATAACCGGCAAGCGTGCGGTGCAGCACCATCATGCCGTCGCCGGTGGCGCTCATGCCGCAGCCTTGGCCGTGGACGATCGGCACGAACCCGTCAATGCCGGGATATTTCGGCAGCAGGGTTCGGTTGGCGGTATCGGCGATCGAATGGCATACGGTGGCCGAGCAATTGACGCTCGCGACGATGCCAATGAAGTTGCGTGTGCCTGCGCGGCCATCGGCGCGGCGATAGCCCATGAAGGTGCGGGCGCGGTCTGCTTCCGTTGCGTGCTCGGCCTCGCTCGGCGGCACGACCGGCAAGCGACCGGACTCGAAAACGAGATTGTGGGAATGAACGTGCTCGCCGGCTGCAATATCCTGTGTCGCACGGCCGATCGCCTGCGCGTATTTGACCACGGCCTCGCCACCGGCGATCGGCTTGATCGCCACCTTATGGCCAGGTTCGATCGGAGCAGCGGCGAGGGCGCCGCCCGGCAGCACGGTGCCGATCTCGATGCGGCCGTTAGCGACGGCGACATTGTCGGCGGGGGACAGGAGGATGCAGTTGGAGGCGTTCACGGGCGGTTTCCTGGGTGATCCTGGGGTGCGCGGGCGGATTGACACGCGCCTGTTTAGATATAATGTCTTTTATCGTGAAAAAACAATTTTGCGTCAATTGTTTTTTCGCGGGGGAGTTCCGCATGTCCATCGGCGTTCAGGAAAGCGAATTTCGCTTTCAGGGGTCATGGGAACATCATATTGCGCTTCCGGCCGACGGCCGCAAGCGACGGCGTGCAACGGGTCAGGGATGTCGAAGAGCAACAACGTCTATAAGGATGCCTACAACCGCTGCCTGCGGCTGCTCGGCGAGACGCGCAGCCTGCCTTCGGAGCCGGAACTGGGCACTTTGCTTGGCGTCAGCCGCACCACGGTACGAACGATTCTTGCGCGCATGGAAGAGACCGGGCTGATCGCCTGGAACAAACGTGCCAAGACGGTGCTGCGCGAACCGCGTCCCGATGATTTCTTCCCCGAGGAAGAAACCGACACGCTGGCCGAGATCATCGAGCGGTCGTTCATGCGGCGCCTGCTTGCCGGCGGAGCGGAAGCCGGCATGCAGATCAACGAACTCGAACTGGCGCGCGAGATCGGCGTCGGCACCACCAGCGTGCGCGAGTTCCTGATCCGCTTCTCGCGCTTCGGCCTGATCGAGAAGCGCCGCAACAGCCACTGGGTGCTTAAGGGTTTCACGCGCGCTTTCGCGCTGGAGTTGACTGAAATCCGTGAGATGTTCGAACTGCGCTCGGCGGCAGCCTTCGCCGCTCTGCCGCAGGACAGCGCCGTCTGGGCCAATCTCGAACGTCTGGAAGACGAACATCGTCGGCTGGCAAGCGAGATCGCCACCCGCTTCAACGAATTCTCCGAGTTGGACGAGCGCTTCCACCGGCTCATCCACCGGGCGTCGCATAACCGGTTCATCGTGGATTTCTACGATGTCATCGCCATGATCTTTCACTATCACTACCAATGGAACAAGACGCGAGAACGCGAACGCAACGAAGTCGCGATCAATGAGCATCTGGTCTATATAGAGGCGCTGAAATCACGCGATCTCGGCAAGGTCGACGCCGCCTGCCGCAAGCACCTGAAGTCGGCGCGCCAGACCTTGCTGACCTCGATCCCCGAAATGCGGTCGCCCCAAAAATCATAAGGCGCGTCGCATCTGAAGGGCTGCGACGCGCTTCCTGCCGCGTTGCCGCAGCATCGAATTGGCGATTTTCCACCCGACGGCCTCGTGCTAGGAATGTTGCATTGCTGCGAAGAGGCAGGGTTTTGGGCGTATCGAGGAGACGGTGGAGCATACCGGTCGCGCTTGTCGCGGCCTATCTGCTGTTGCTCCAGTCGACGCTCGGCGCTTTCGCCTTCGGAAACGTGCCGAATGCGTCACAACTCGATGCCTTTGGCAACGTCATCTGCACCCATGGGGGTGCCACCCAGCTTCCCGGCGGCAACCAGCCGCCATCCCATCAGCCGGCATGCTGCGTGTTCGGCTGCGGCATGTTTTCGCCGGCCTTTGCGCCGCCGCCCGATGCCGGGCCTACACTGGACAGTCGGTCCTTTGAAACGGTAGCCTTTGTCTTCCGGGCGGCCATCCATCTCGACTTCGCGCGTGAGCGGTCGCCATCGAACCCGCGCGCGCCGCCGCCGACGGCCTGAGCCTGCTTGCCCGCCGGAACCTTTAGTGGGCGTACCCATCCAAAGATCAAACTGCTCGCGACCCGCAACGGGCGCGACCATCACTTCATGGAGCAACCATGTCCTATTTTTTCCCGGACGCCGCGCGTCCTATGCTCGGCAGCATTCTACACAGCATCGAAGAGCGTGTCGGCATTGCCATGCTGGCTTTTGCGCTGCTGTTCGTCGGCGCCCATACTGTCGTCGCGCATGAGTTCAAGGTCGGCGATATCGAGATCGGCCATCCCTGGTCGCGCGCCACACCGGCGGGCGCCAAGGTCGCCGGCGGCTATTTCACGATCACCAACAATGGCAGCGCGCCGGATCGGCTGGTGTCGATTTCCTCCGATATTTCTGGAAAAGCCGAGCTGCATGAAATGGGCGTCAAGGACGGCGTCATGACCATGCGACCGGTTGCCGGCGGCCTGGAAATTCCGGCCGGCGGCAAGGTGGCACTGGCGCCTGGCGGCTATCATCTGATGTTCTTCGGCCTGAAGCGCCAACCCAAGCAGGGCGAAAAGTTTTCCGCCACGCTGACCTTCGAGAAGGCCGGCGCCGTCAGCGTCGATTTCGCCGTCGAAGGCATCGGTGGTGGCGCCACGGACGATCACGCCAATTGATCCGGCCAGCTTCGCCAGTTTGAAATCAGAGGAACCATCATGAACAAGTATCTTTTGTCCGCCGCAGCACTTTTCGTGCTCGGGACAAATGCCGCTTTCGCGCATATCACGCTCGAAACCCAGGAAGCGGCCGTCGGCTCGACCTACAAGGCAATCTTACGCGTGCCGCATGGCTGCGACGGCAAGGCTACGACTGCAGTGCGCGTGCAGATCCCGGAAGGGGTGATCGCGGTGAAGCCGATGCCGAAGCCTGGCTGGACGCTACAGGCCAAGAAGGGCAAGTACGACAAATCCTATCAACTCTACGGTCAGGCGGTGAGCGATGGGGTCAAGGAAGTCGACTGGAGCGGCGGCAGCCTACCGGATGAATTCTACGACGAGTTCGTCTTTCGCGCGACGCTGACGGAGGATCTCCCGGTGGGCCAGACGCTTTACTTTCCGGTGGTGCAGGAATGCGACGGTGCCACCGTCCGCTGGATCGAAATCCCCGCAGCGGGCCAGGATGAAGACGCCCTCGAAAACCCGGCGCCCGGCATCAAACTGCTGCCGAAGAAATGATCTTTTCGGGCGGCGCGCTCGCAAGAGCGCGCCGCTTTATTTTTTGGTGGTGACATGAGCATGACGTCCTACCTGCAAACGGCTTCCACGACCGGCCACCGCGCCGGCCGGCTTGTCGTCGGCCTGCTGGCCCTGATCGTGTTTCTCGCCATCATGGCAAATCAGGCCTTCGCCCATGCCGCGCTGATCAAGACCGATCCGGCCGACGGCGCGGTGCTGGAACAGGGGCCGGCACAGTTCTCGCTCACCTTCAGCGAGCCGGTCTCGCCGCTGGTGCTGACCCTGGTGAAGCCCGATGGCACGCCGGTCCCGCTGACTGCCTTCCGTCTCAACGACCAGACGGTCGAAATCGACAACCCGCAGGAGCTCGCACCCGGCACGCACGTTTTGAGCTGGCGCGTCATTTCCGCCGACGGCCATCCGGTCGGTGGCTCCCTCCTGTTTTCCATCGGCGCGCCAAGTGCGCCGCCGGCGGTGTCCGAAGCCGTCGACTGGTCGCTGCGATCGGCGATCTGGATCGGCAAGGTCTTTCTCTACATCGGGCTCTTGCTCGGCGTCGGCGGCGCCTTTGCCCTTGCCTGGCTGGCCCGGGATGCCCACGCCGGACAGCGCTTCATCGCGGCTGCAATCTTGGGTGGGTTGGTCGCGGCACCGCTGTCGCTCGGCTTGCAGGGGCTTGATGCGCTCGGGGCACCGCTCTCCAATCTGGCGCAGCCGGTCATCTGGCGGACCGGGCTCGGCACCAGCTTCGGCTGGACGGTGCTGGTCGCGCTGATCGCGCTGGGGCTCGGCCTGCTGTCGCTGGCCGGACCGCGCGCCGCCGCCAAGCCATTTGCGCTGGCCGGCCTGGCCGGGGTGGGTGTCGCGCTTGCCGCCAGCGGCCATGCCAGTGCCGCCGAGCCGCAATGGCTGACGCGGCCAATGGTGTTCCTGCACGGCGTTGGCATTGCCTTCTGGGCCGGCGCGCTGATGCCGCTCGGCCTGGCGCTGAAGGGGCAATCGGCGGAGGCCGCGCCATTCCTACGTGCGTTTTCTAGGCTGATCGTGCCGGTAGTGGCCGCGCTAGCGGCTGCCGGTGTCGTGCTTGCCGTCATCCAGGTGCAAACGCCCTCGGCGCTGATCAACACGGCCTATGGCTGGCTGCTGTTGGTCAAGCTCGGGCTGCTGGTCTTTCTCTTCACGCTCGCCGCCGTCAATCGCTGGAAACTCACTGCGGCGGCCGAGACCGGATCGACGCAGGTGCAACGCAGGCTCTCCCACTCGATCGGCGTCGAACTGCTGATCGTGCTGGCTATCTTCGGCGTGGCCGCGGGCTGGCGTTTCACGCCGCCGCCACGGGCACTGGCGATCGCTGCGGCGCAACCGGCCTCGGTTCACATCCATGCGCTGCAAGCGATGGCCGATCTCAGCATCACGCCCGGCCATGCCGGACCAGTTGTCGCCTCGATGATCATCATGACCGGCGATTTCGGACCGTTCGACGCCAAGGAGGTGACGCTGGTGCTGTCGAAGCCCGATTCCGGCATCGAACCGCTCAAACGCGCGGCGACCAAGCCCGGCGACGGCAGCTGGCGCGTCGACAATCTCGTCATACCGGTGCCCGGCCGATGGACGGTGCGCATCGACATTCTGGTGTCGGACTTCGAGTTGGTAAAGATCGAGGCGCCAATCGACATCAGGCCCTGACCGCCAGACGCTCTCAAGGCCAAACTCATCATGGTCTGCTGCAACACAATTCGGCAAGGCGGTTGACGCGACCCAAAAGGCCCGTCAATCATCCCGACAAAATTGCGGGCTGCAATCAACAAACCCGAAGGGTAGGAAAACGATGGAAAAAGCCGAAATCGGCCTGATCGGCCTTGGCACGATGGGCTCCAACCTGGCGCTCAACATCGCCGAGCACGGGCATCGCATCGCCGTCTTCAACCGCACCAGGGCGCGCACCGACGCTTTCGTCGAGAATGCCGGCGCGCTCAGGAGTAGGGTGGTGCCCTGCTACAGCCTGGAAGAGCTTGCCGCCGCCATCCGTCCACCGCGCCCGATCATCATCATGGTGCTGGCCGGCAAGCCGGTCGACGAACAGATCGCCGCCTTGCGCGGCGTGCTGTCGGCCAACGACATCGTCATTGATGCCGGCAATGCCAATTTCCGCGATACGATGCGGCGCTTCGCCGAGCTTTCCGGCTCGGACCTCACCTTTATCGGCATGGGCGTGTCCGGCGGCGAGGAGGGCGCGCGCCACGGACCGTCGATCATGGTTGGCGGCACGGAGGATTCCTGGAAGCGCGTCGAGAAGGTGCTGACCGCGATCTCCGCCAAGTTCAAGGACGAACCGTGCGCGGCATGGCTTGGCACGGACGGCGCCGGGCATTTCGTAAAAACCATCCACAATGGCATTGAATATGCCGACATGCAGATGATCGCCGAGATCTACGGCATTCTGCGCGACGGCCTTGGCATGGGACCGAAGGACATCGGCACGGTGTTTTCCAACTGGAACAAGGGCCGGCTCAATTCCTACCTGATCGAGATCACTGCCAAGGTGCTGGCCGCCGACGATCCGAAGACCGGCAGGCCGGTGGTCGACATCATCCTCGACCGTGCCGGCCAGAAGGGCACCGGCAAATGGTCGGTCATCGAGGCGCAGCAGCTCGGCATTCCGGCGACCGCGATCGAAGCGGCGGTGGCGGCGCGCGTTCTGTCGTCGATCAAGGACGAGCGACTGGCGGCGGAAAAGGCCTATGGCAATATCGGCGTGACCAGGATTTCCGGTGACAGGGATGCCTTGTTGAAAGACCTCGAACTGGCGCTGTTCGCCGGCAAGATATCAGCCTATGCGCAAGGTTTCGCTGTGATGAGCGGCGCCTCCAAGGAGTTCAACTGGAACCTGCCGATGCCGACCATCGCCAAGATCTGGCGCGCCGGCTGCATCATCCGCTCGCAGATGCTCGACACCATGGCGGAAGCCTTCAGCAATGGCGGCGCCTCGACCAATCTTCTGATGGCGCCGGCCTTCATCTCATTGATGCAGGAGGCGCATCCCTCGCTGCGTCGTGTCGTGGCACGGGCATCGGAGGCCGGTTCGCCGGTGCCGGCGCTGTCTTCGGCACTTGCCTATTTCGACAGTTACCGCCAGGGCCGCGGCACCTCGAACCTGATCCAGGCTCAGCGCGACTTCTTCGGCGCGCACGGTTTTGAACGCATCGACGATGCGGGCGCGTTCCACGGGCCGTGGGGCAGCGGAGCGGCTGGCTAGCATCGCGGGTTAGGCGGGCACTGGCGAGCTGAACGCCTGGACGTCGCCGGCGACGACAAGGCTCTGCAAAGAGCCTGGTGCGGCGCCGCCAATCAAGCCGAGCACCGAGCGGGCAAGTTCGGAGCCAGCCAACCGGAAATTCTCGTTGACGACCAGCAATTCCCTGCGGAACAGGTGCAGCAGGTCCGACGACTGCTTCGATACGACATCGACATCGCGGCCGAGCTTGAGACCGGCATCCTCGATGCCGGCGACGATGGCCAGCGTCGCCGCGGCGGCGCTGCTGACGAAGCCGTCCGGCCTGACATCACGGCGCATCACCTGAGCCGTCCTCATCCTGATCTGCTCGATCGTGTGATCGATGGAAACGGTGTTGAACGGAATTTCGCTGGCGCCGACCTCGCTTAGCGCATCGGCAAAGCCGTTCAACGTATGGCTGTAGTAGGTCAGTCCGGGCGGTGGCGACAGAAGTGCCAGCCTGCGCCGGCCTATGCTGGCCAACCGGCGCACGGCTGCACTCGCGAACGCATGGTTGTCGAAGTCATGGTAGGGGTGCACGAGACCCATGTCGGTGCGGCCATGCGTGGCAAAAGGCATGCCGTGCTCAAGCATATAGCGGGCGCGCGGATCGTTGGGCTGGGTGCGTGAGATGATGACGCCGTCGGCCGAGCCGGTCTCGACCAGATAGCGGATCGGCTCCATCGGATCCTGCGAGCGCGAATAGGGCGTGACGATCAGGTGATAGGGCGTTTCGGCGAGCACTTCCGAAACGCCGTAGATGATATCCGAGACGAAGCTCATGATCTCGCGATCGGTGTTGAGCACCAGGCTGATGACATTGGTCCGGCCCGTGCGCAGGCGCACGCCAGCGCGGTTCGGCCGATAGCCGATCTGCTTGGCAACGAGTTGGACGCGGCGCCTGGTTTCGGCGCCGATTTCCGGGGCATCCTTCAGGGCGCGCGACACGGTGGTGACGCCGAGCCCGGTCATGAAGGCAAGCGTTTTCAGCGTCGGTCGCCCCTGCGCCGACGCTTCCTCGTTCTTTTCCGTACGCCGTCTGTCCATTCGTCCCGCCCGTCAGGCGCATAGCAGCCGTAGGCCGGGCGGGCAATCGTCGTCATTGCGATATGGTATGCGTTCCAGCCCGGCGGGGCTTCAATATACTGAAACGTTACAGATTGCCAATGTCGAGATGCCGACCACTCGTGGCGAGGTAGACGCCCGCTTTGCGAAACCCACTGGGAATCCAGAAGAAATCGCCCTCGTCATCGGTTTTGCCGGCTCTTACGCATCATTTTGGCATTTTGCATTGCAGCAAGCCATGTTGCAGCGCACATGCTCATGCGAATTTGTTCGTCACTCGAAAAAATGTGGAACTCGCTTGGTTCATGGGGTTGCGCAGGCCGCGCAATTCCCGTATCGAAAATCTGTAACGTTTCAGATTCTGGGAGGAACCGAAATGCGCTATAAACTTTTGACCGCTGCGCTGGCGGCGACAGCCGCACTGCAGTTCGCCGGTCCGGCCGCCGCAACCGACCTGGAGGTCACCCATTGGTGGACTTCAGGCGGCGAGGCCGCGGCTGTCGCCGAGTTGGCCAAGGCTTTCGACGCCACCGGCAATCACTGGGTCGACGGCGCCATCGCCGGCTCCGGCGGCACGGCGCGGCCGATCATGATCAGCCGCATCACCGGTGGCGATCCGATGGGCGCCACCCAGTTCAATCATGGCCGGCAGGCTGAAGAGCTGGTCCAGGCCGGCCTGATGCGCGACCTCACCGATGTCGCAACCAAGGGCAAGTGGACGGAAGTCGTGCGGCCGAAGAGCCTGCTCGACAGCTGCACCATCGACGGCAAGATTTATTGCGTGCCGGTCAACATCCATTCCTGGCAGTGGCTGTGGCTGTCGAACGAGGCCTTCGAGAAGGCCGGCGTGCCATTGCCGAAGGACTGGAATGAATTCGTTGCGGCAGCGCCCGCGCTGGAGAAGGCGGGCATCATCCCGCTCGCCGTCGGCGGACAGGCCTGGCAATCCTCAGGCGCCTTCGACGTGCTTTTGGCAGCGGTCGGTGGCACAGACACCTTCCTCAAGGTCTACAAGGACAAGGACGCGACTTTTGCCGCCGGGCCAGAAGTAGCCAAGGTCTTCAAGGCTGCGGACGATGCCCGCAAGATGGCGAAGAACACCAATGTGCAGGACTGGAACCAGGCGACCAACCTCGTCATCACCGGCAAGGCCGGCGGCCAGATCATGGGCGACTGGGCACAGGGTGAGTTCCAGGTTGCCGGCAAGACCGCAGGCAAGGACTATACGTGTCTGCCAGGACTGGGGCTGAATGAAGTCATCGCCACAGGCGGCGACGCGTTCTACTTCCCGCTGCTGAAGGATGCCGACAAGTCCAAGGCGCAGGAGGTGCTGGCCGAAACGCTGCTCGATCCCAAGACGCAGGTTGCCTTCAATCTCAAGAAGGGTTCGCTGCCGGTACGCGGCGACGTCGATCTCAATGCCGCGAACGACTGCATGAAGAAAGGCCTCGCGATCCTCGCCAAGGGCGCCGTCATACCGTGGACGGACCAGTTGCTTTCACAAGACACCCAGAAGCAGAAGGAAGATCTCTTCGCCGAATTTTTCGCCAAGCCGGACTTGACCGTGGAAGAGGCGCAGAAGCGCTTCGCCGCCCTCATCGCTTCGGCGGACTGACGTTGAAGTCTACTCACCTCGCTCCCGGCCGTAACAGGGCCGGGAGCAGACCGTCCTTACCCAGCCGGCTGACGACATGAGCAAGAGCGAACGCCCCAACCCGCTGTTCCGCAACCTCAATGCGAAGGTCGCCTCGATCCCGATGATCCTAACCGCGATGGCGGTTTTCGTCGGCGGTACCGTTTGGACGGTGCTCTACTCCTTCACCAATTCGAAGCTCTTGCCGCGGCTGAATTTCGTCGGGCTTGACCAATATTACCGGCTGTGGGCGACGCCACGCTGGCTGATCTCGATCGAGAACCTGCTAATCTACGGCGCGATCTCACTGGTGTTCTCACTGGTCGTCGGCTTCCTCCTTGCCGCGCTGCTCGACCAGAAGATACGCTTCGAGGACACGTTCCGGACCATCTTCCTCTATCCCTTTGCGCTCTCGTTCATCGTTACCGGCCTAGTATGGCAGTGGCTGCTCAACCCGGACTTCGGCATTCAGCATGTGGTGCGGGGGCTGGGCTGGGAGAGCTTCAGCTTCGACCCGCTCTACAATTCCAGCATCGTCATCTACGGCATATCGATCGCGGCACTGTGGCAAGGCACCGGGCTCATCATGTGCCTGATGCTGGCCGGACTGCGTGGCATCGACGAGGACATCTGGAAAGCCGCGCGGGTGGATGGGATACCGATGTGGAAAACCTATCTGTTCATCGTCATCCCGATGATGCGGCCGGTCTTCATCACCACGCTCGTCATCATCGCGTCCGGCATCGTGAAGGTCTACGACCTCGTCGTGGCCCAGACCAGCGGCGGCCCGGGCATCGCTTCCGAAGTGCCCGCCAAATACGTCTATGACTACATGTTCTTCGCCCAGAACCTCGGCCAGGGTTTTGCCGCCTCGACCATGATGCTGCTTTCGGTGGTAATCGTCATCGTGCCTTGGGCCTATCTCGAATTCGGGCGGCGCAAATGAACATTGCAAACACCACCGCTGAAACAAGCGTTGCCGCCGGCGCGCGCCAGGACATCATCGGTCCCTACGGCCCGAAGCCGCGCCGCATGATTTCGCGCCGCAACATCTTTCTCTACGGCACATTGTTTGTCATGGCGGCCTACTACCTGTTGCCGCTCTATGTGATGGTCGTCACCTCGCTCAAGGGCATGCCGGAGATCCGGCTCGGCAACATCTTTTCGCCGCCACTCGAGATCACCTTCGAGCCCTGGGTCAAGGCGTGGTCGACCGCCTGCACCGGGCTCAACTGCGACGGGCTTTCGCGCGGCTTCTGGAATTCGGTGCGCATTACCGTGCCGTCGGTGCTGCTGTCGATCGCTATAGCCTCGGTGAACGGTTACGCGCTGGCCAACTGGCGCTTCAAGGGCGCCGACACATTTTTCGTCATCCTGATCGTCGGCGCCTTCATCCCCTATCAGGTGATGATCTATCCGATCGTCATCATCCTGCGCGAGATCGGCCTCTATGGGAGTCTCAGCGGGCTGGTGATCGTCCATTCCATTTTCGGCATGCCGATCCTGACGCTGCTTTTCCGAAATTATTTTGCCTCGATGCCGGAAGAGCTGTTCAGGGCGGCGCGCGTCGACGGGGCAGGCTTCTGGGGCATCTTCCTGCGGATCATGCTGCCGATGTCGCTGCCGATCTTCGTCGTGGCCATCATCCTGCAGGTGACCGGCATCTGGAACGACTTCCTGTTTGGCGTCGTCTACACCCGCCCCGATACCTATCCGATGACGGTGCAGCTCAACAACATCGTCAACTCGGTGCAAGGCGTGAAGGAGTACAATGTCAACATGGCCGCCACCATCCTCACCGGGCTCGTGCCGCTCGTCGTCTACTTCATTTCCGGTAAGCTTTTCGTGCGGGGCATCGCCGCCGGCGCGGTGAAGGGATGACGGCGATGACGGCAGCCAACGGCACCAGCGTTTCTATCCAGGACCTGTCGCTGAATTTCGGTGTGGTGACTGTCCTGGAGACGCTCAATCTCGACGTCGCCGAGGGCGAGTTCATCGTGCTGCTCGGGCCTTCCGGCTGCGGCAAGTCGACCTTGCTCAACTGCATAGCCGGCCTGCTCGACGTTTCCGAAGGCCGCATCTTCATCAAGGGCAAGAATGTCACCTGGGAAGAGCCCAAGGACCGCGGCATCGGCATGGTCTTCCAGTCCTACGCGCTCTACCCGCAAATGACGGTAGAGAAGAACCTGTCCTTCGGCCTGCGTGTCGCCGGCACGCCGAAAGACGAGATCGCCAAGCGCATCGCACGGGCCGCCGAGATCCTGCAGATCGAGCCCCTGCTGCAGCGCAAACCGGCGGCACTCTCCGGCGGCCAGCGCCAGCGCGTGGCGATCGGACGGGCGCTGGTGCGCGATGTCGATGTTTTCCTGTTCGACGAGCCGCTGTCCAATCTTGATGCCAAGCTGCGGGCCGAGTTGCGCGTCGAGATCAAGCTGCTGCATCGCAAGTTGCAGAACACCATGATCTACGTCACCCACGACCAGATCGAGGCGATGACGCTGGCCGACCGTATCGCGGTGATGAAGGGCGGCGTCATCCAGCAGCTCGATGCGCCGCAAACCATCTATAACAGGCCGGTCAACCGCTTCGTCGCCGGCTTCCTCGGCTCGCCGGCGATGAACTTCATCAACGGCCGTCTTGAAGACGCCGACGGCGGTTGGCGGTTCGTGGCCGACTCTCTCGAGATACCACTCGGCACTTATGACTTTGCCGGTCCTCCAGCCGCCGGCCCCGCCGTATTCGGTATCAGGCCCGAGCATGTCAGCCTGAACAGCGGCACGGGCTGGCCATTCTCGACCGCCGCCAATGTCGAGGTGGTCGAACCGATGGGCTCCGACACGCTGGTCTGGCTGAAGCTTGCCCAGCAGAATTTCAGCGTCCGGGTGACGTCGGAACGCACGCCCAACAATGATGAGGCGGTGACGGTCGGCTTCGATCCGATGCGGGCCTCGCTTTTCGACGCCGAAACCGGCAACCGCATCTAGCTCTCGACAACCATCCTCCACCGACAATCCCAAGCAAAACGGACAGAGACGATGAACTGGTCATTCCAACTCTACAGCGCCCGCAATTTCCAGCCCTGGGAAGGTGTGCTCGCCACGCTCGGCAAGCTCGGCTACACCCAGGTCGAAGGCTTTGGCGGCGTCTATGATGATCCCAAGGCCTTTCGCGCTGAACTCGACAAGAACGGGCTCGCCATGCCGACGGGACATTTCTCGATCGACGCGCTCGAGAACGATTTCGACGGCGTGTGCAAGATTGCAGACGCGCTTGGCATCAACCTGCTCATCTGCCCTTTCCTGATGCCCGACCAGCGGCCATCCGATGCGGCCGGCTGGCGCGGCTTCGGCGAGCGGCTGGCCAAGGTCGGCGACGCCGCGAAGAGGGCCGGCTACGGCTTTGCCTGGCACAACCATGATTTCGAATTCAAGAAGCTCGCCGACGGCTCGGTGCCGCAGGATCTCATTCTGTCGGCAGCACCCGACATCGGCTGGGAGATGGACGTCGCCTGGGTGGTGCGCGGTGGCGATGATCCGTTGCCCTGGATCGAGAAGTACGGCAAGCGCATCAGCGCCGTCCATGTCAAGGACATGGCCAAGCCGGGCGAGGGGCTGGATGAGGATGGCTGGTCGGATGTCGGCCATGGCACCATCGACTGGGCCGGTCTGATAAAGGTGCTGCGCGCCAAAAGTGCTGCCCAATACTACGTCATGGAACAGGACAACCCCAACGACATCGAGCGCTTCGCCCGCCGCTCCATCGCAGCCGTCAAGACCTATTAGGAGCAATCAGCATGGCAAAGAAACTTGGGATCGGCGTCATCGGCTGCGGCAACATCTCGAAGGCATATTTTTCACTGGCGCCGCTGTTTCGCGGCATTGAGATGCGCGCTTGCGCCGACATCAACATGGATGCGGCGAAGGCGCGGGCGAAGGAGTTCAAGCTGCGCGCCGAGACCGTCGACGGACTGCTGAAGGCCGATGACATCGACATCATCGTCAACCTGACCATCCCGGCGGTGCACTACGAGGTGTCGAAGCAGATCCTCGACGCCGGTAAGCACGTCTATTCGGAAAAGCCGTTCGTGCTGTCGGTCGAGGAAGGACTCGACCTGAAGAAACGCGCCGAGGCGAAAGGCCTTCGCATCGGCTCGGCTCCCGACACATTCCTGGGCGGCGCGCATCAACTGGTCCGCGACTTGATCGACACCGGCAAGCTCGGCAAGATTACCAGCGGCACCTGTCACGTCATGGGCCACGGCATGGAGCACTGGCACCCCAATCCCGATTTCTTCTTCCAGCCAGGCGCAGGTCCGGTGCTCGACATCGGACCGTACTACATCACCAATCTGATCCAGCTGATCGGACCGGTGAAGCAGGTCGCTGCCTTCGCAACGACGCCGGCCAAGGAACGCACGATCAGTTCAAAGCCGCGCGCGGGTGAAAGGATTCCGGTCAACACGCCGACGACCATCCATGGCCTGCTGGAGTTCGAAAACGGTGCGGTGGTGACGCTCAACACCAGCTGGGACGTTTGGGCCCACGGCCACGCGCCGATGGAACTCTACGGTGAAGGGGGTACGGTGTTCGTGCCTGATCCAAACTTCTTCGGTGGCGACGTGCGCTTCACTAACTCGGCCAAGCCGGTCAAGAAGGCGCCGAAATGGTCGCATCCGTTCGGCGTTCCCAACGAAATGCATTCGCAAGGCATGATGGCCAATTACCGCACATCAGGCCTCGCCGACATGGCGGTGGCGATCGCGGAAGGCCGGCCGCACCGCTGCTCGATGGAACTGGCGCTGCATGCCGTCGATGTGATGACCGGCCTGTTGCGCTCCGGCGAAACCGGCAAGTTCGTCGCCATGCAGACCACCTGCGAACGGCCGGCCGCACTTGGCGTCAAGGAAGCGAAAGAGCTCTTGGCAAAGAAGAAGTAGGCAGCGCACCTCAACCCTCTCCCCGTTCCGACGGGGAGAGGGTAAGGGTGCGGGGCGAAGCCTGCTCGCTGCGTTGCCGCGATGCCTGGCTTGCTTCCGTTTGAGGATTTTCCGATGCCCTACATGCCCGCCGAAACCCGCTACGAGAAAATGATCTACAATCGCTGCGGCCGCTCCGGCCTGAAGCTGCCGGCGATCTCGCTGGGGCTATGGCACAATTTCGGCAACGACACGCCGCACCGCACGAAGCAGGCGATCGCGCGCAAGGCCTTCGACCTGGGCATCACGCATTTCGACCTCGCCAACAATTACGGCCCGCCGCCCGGCTCGGCCGAGACCGCTTTCGGTGAAATACTGCGCACCGATTTCGCCGTCTACCGCGACGAGCTAATCATCTCGACCAAGGCCGGCTATGAGATGTGGGCCGGCCCTTACGGCGAATGGGGCGGGCGTAAATATGTGCTGGCCAGCCTCGACCAGAGCCTGAAGCGGATGGGACTCGACTACGTCGACATCTTCTATTCGCATCGTTTCGACCCAGATACGCCGCTGGAAGAAACCATGGGCGCGCTCGACCATGCCGTGCGCTCGGGCAAGGCACTCTATGCCGGCATCTCGTCCTACAATTCGCAGCGCACGCGCGAGGCCGCCGATATTTTGAAGCAGCTTGGCACGCCTTGCATCATCCACCAGCCGAGCTATTCCATGCTGAACCGCTGGGTGGAGGACGACGGTCTGCTCGATACGCTCGAAGGGCTCGGCGTCGGCTCCATCGTGTTCTCGCCGCTGGCGCAAGGCATGCTCACCAACAAATATCTTGGCGGTATTCCTGATGGCAGCCGCGCCTCTCAGGGAAAGTCGCTGAAGACAGCTTTCATCAACGACAAGACCATCGCCAGCATCAAGGCGCTCGACGCCATCGCCGGCAAGCGCGGGCAGACGCTGGCGCAGATGGCGCTGGCCTGGGTGCTGCGAAAGGGCAAGGTGACCTCGGCGCTGATCGGCGCCAGCCGGCCGGAGCAGGTCGAGGACTGTGTAGGCGCGCTCAAGGTGCTCGACTTCAGCGACGCCGAACTCGCCGAGATCGATACCTATGCGCGCGAATCCGACATCAATCTGTGGGCGTCTTCGGCCGAGCGCAAAGGTCCGCCGAGGAAGTAAACCCGCTCGATAAGCCGGCAAAGCAAAAAACGGCGGGCGTTCCCGCCGTTTTTTCATGTGAATCGAGATAGCCGTAGTTCAGGGCGTCTTCGGCTTCTGAGCCGTGCCCAGTCCCGCCTTGGGCTTTGCAGGCGCCGGAGCAGAAGTTTTCATTTTGGCCTCGATCCAGCCGGTGTAATTGGCCAGCCGGGTGTAGATGCCATAAGCGTCCTTGTGGCCGCAAGCAGCACTGCCGTCCGCAGGGCCTTCGCCCCAACTGACGACGCCGACCTGGACCCGGCCGCCGGTGCCGGTCATGAACAGCGGGCCGCCGCTGTCGCCGTTGCAGGCATCGCGCACGCCGCTCGTGGTGCCGGCGCAGATCATGTTGCCGGTCAGTGGGTCGGTCATGTCGGCGGCGATCGCATTGGCGGCCGCGTCGATGCCTTTTTCCGAATAGCGCATACGGTGGGACAGATCGCCAAGTGCTGCCTTCAGGTCATGCGCATAGATGGCCTTGATGCCGCTGTTGCAGGCGGTGTTGGGCTCCAGATCGAGGTCGGCAACCATCAGTGTCGTCGGGAAGGTGCCATCCTGCATCTTGCCCCAGCCGGTGACCGTCGTCTTGCCGGTATCGGGCGTTGCGTCATGGGTGATCTTGATGGTCGGCGCATCGGCCGGTTCAGCAAGCCGGAGCAGACCGAGGTCGTTGTCGAGAGTTTGCTCGCTGTAGCCTTCGTTGACGATAACCTCCACCACCTTGTGGCGTTTACCCTCGCTGAGATCGGTGGCGCCGGTCAGCACGGTGACGCTCTCCGGCGAAATCGGCCGGCCCTCATCATTGAGACAGTGTGCCGCCGTCAGCACCCATTGCGGTGCGATCAGGCTGCCGCCGCAGAACTGGGCATTGGCCTGCGAGACCGGGTTCTCGTCCAGCCTGTCGGTGGTGAGCAGCGCCACCTGAAATGGATAGGCGCCCTTTTCTGCCTGGTTGCCGCCATAGACGCGGTCGGCGCCGTCGGGGTTCTCCGCCGCGGCCTTCGCTCTTGCATCGGTCACCCTCTTCATTGGCGAAACCGCCGCTTCGGGCTTGGCGGCAGCTTCGTCCGCCTGGGTGGAGTTGGCGCCCGCAAGGGCGGCAGCGATGCCGAGCAACGACGCGGCGGCGATCGGCTTGAACCGATGGATAATGTGCACCTGAAATCCTCCTGAGACACGTTCCCGAACGAGCCAGCCCCGGTGCATGATCAACGAAACAGTCGCCGGCAAGCAGGCGTTGCTTCGCGGACCGCGTTCCCGTGCGGAACCCACTCAAAACCCTATAGCCCCCCACGGGCTACGTGGAAGCGATTTGTCATTCCAATGTTGTATTAATTTAGGCAATATATCTGTGCGGGGTGTCTTTGGCGGGGCCTTCGATAGACCGTATGGGGTGATGATCAGGTTCAGGCGCCGGTAATCAGGCCCGTTTTTCGGCTTCACCACGATCTCGACAATATTTCTATATCTTGATCCAGTCCTTGCTGACTTTTGGGAGAGTCTCACCATGACAAAACTGATAAACGTACTTATTGCGTCCGCATTGCTTTCCACCGCAATGTGGGCGGTACCGGTTTTCGCCGCCGATCCTGGCTCGGCCAGTGCCGGCAATGGCGAAAGCATGCGAGACGTGACTTCAGGCAACTACAAGCCAGGGCGGGCAAAGCCAATCGCGCCGCCGAAGCTGACTGACGAGGACAGCCGCGCCGCGCCGCTTGCTGACGAAGCAACGGCTGTCAAATCCTATGGCATCGTCGGACGGTCCGCCGATGGCAAGGAGATCAAGATCGAGCCGAGCGAAGCGCTGAGGGATCTTATCATCAAGGAACTGAATGCTCCGGCCAATGGAAAAGACGGGGCTGAGCGGAAGACCGAGGATCCGGATCTCGGCGAAGGCGAAGCCGGCCGCCAGGTTTTCGGCACCGACGATCGCGAGCAGGTCAAGAACACCAAGACCTATCCGTTCTCGGCGATAGGCTATCTCGAAGCCAAGTCGGCGAAGACGGGCAGTTATGGCAGCTGTTCGGCAACGCTGATCGGCCCGCGCACGGTGCTCACGGCGGCGCACTGCCTCTATAGCCATGAGGACAAGGACTGGCTCTCCGAGTATCTGTTCGTGCCAGGGCTCAATGGCAGCACCGCCGATGACGCACCATTCGGCGCCTTCGCCTTTGAAAGCGCCTATGTGCTGCAAGGCTTCATCGACAACTACCAGGGCTATTATGGCTCCGTGATCCCGTGGGATCTTGGCATCATCACGCTGAAGGAGGATGTCGGCACCAACCTCGGCTGGCTGGGCTACGCCAACTATGACGATCTCGGCGACTTCACCGCCAACCTCGTCGGCTATCCCGGCGACAAGCCAATGGGTACGATGTGGAAGGCAAACTGCGAAGTGCAAGCCGAGAACATCGCCCCGGAATATTTCCAGTATGACTGCGACACGTTCCCGGGATCGAGCGGCAGCTCAGTTTATGCCTATGACAACAATTCCAAGCAGCGCATCATCACCGGCGTCAATGTGGCGGAAAGCCCCGACGCGAACACAGCCGTTCGCTTGAACGCTGCCAACATCCAGTGGATCAACAGCCTGTACAAATAATCGCTGCGCATTCGCAGTGGAAAGGCGGCGGAGCAATCCCGCCGCCTTTTGCTTGGCGGCACTTCCGCTGCGGTTCTCTTGCACGAGGCTGGTTCGCCGACTACGCTTGAACGGCCAAGAGGTAGGCATCCAAAGGGGTTTTGGGATGGCGCGGGTGAAGGTAGTGTTGGCGATCGCGGCCGCGTCGATGCTGGTCGCATTGATGCTTTCGCCAGCCTTCGCCGATCCGGCCGCCGCACCAGCCGCTGGCGTCTGGGCGGAACGGGTGCAGATCCTCTACCAGGCAGACACGCGCTCCGTGCTGCGCAGGACGGTCCGGGTGTGGGATTTCCATCCGGAAAAGGGACTCGACTTCGTCTGGGAGCCGGCGGCGGGCCAGTCGCCTGACCGGACGATTGCCGAAGACGGCACCATCAACGGCAGGGGTAGGCTGGTGTGGCGGGTGCGTGGCTCGGCCAGCTATGATCCCAAAACCATCTATTCCAGCTATTTCGGTGACATCAGGCAAGGCCGCTTCGACGGGCAGGGCCGGCTCGAGCTGCGTTCGGGCGAGGTTTTCGATGGACATTGGCTCGCCGGAGAACTCAACGGCAATGGCGTCCATCTCGATGTGGAGGGCAACCGCTACGAAGGTCAGTTCGTTGCCGGCGTGCCGAATGGCGAGGGGCGGCTCCTGTCAAAGACGGGGGAGATTTTTGCCGGCTCATTTGTCGACGGGTTGAAGGATGGCAAGGGCCGCACCCGGCTGGCCGGAGGCACCGCCTACGATTCGCAATGGGCAAGGGGCAAGGAGGTCGGCGGCTCGCGCCCCGACGTGCTGGCCGACGCCAAGGTGGGCGGACTCCTCAAGGCGCAGACCGGCGGCGGCGATGCCGGCAAGGTCGAGATCGGCGTGGCCGTCGACCAGCGCATGACCCAGCAATCCGACATGCAATACCAGCATCTGGTGCGCGACGAGGACATCGCGATCTATCCGCAATCCGATCAGTACAATGACAGCTGGAGCGGCACCGGCCAGGTCGCCACCGGCAATGTCTATCAAGGCATGGATTGGGAGGACTCGCCGGCCTTTGCCGAAGTTGATCTCAAGACGTCCGATCAGTCCAAGGTCAAGCTCGACAGCCTGGAGATGAGGGTTGCCGCCAGCGATGCCTATCGCAAGCCGATGCTGTCGATATCGGAGCATTTCGGCTGCGTCGGCTTCAGGCCGGATTTCTCGATCGTCAACAATGGCTGGGGCGACGCTAAGGACATGAAGATGTCGATCCAGTTCACCGCGGTCGATGACGAGGGCAATCCGACCGGTGATCCCAGCCGCATGTTTACAAAGGACGTCGGCAGTTTCGGCGACGGGGTCGACGTGTCGGTAAAGAGCGTGCTCACGGAGGCCGGCGTCGATACGGCCAGCCTGGAGACAGGGCGTTTTCCCTGTCCTTCGGTAGACAGTCTCAATGTCTGCCGCAGCCAGCTGACCAACAAGATCAAATTCGGCGAGGTCGCTGACTATCTCGACAATGTCGAACAGGCGATGACGCTGAATGCGATCGGCAAGTTCGACTATTCCTGGGCGGACGACAAAGGTCATGTCTACCAGCAGAGCGAGCCGTTCCGCACCTCCATCACCATGGCGGTCTTTGAGACACCGGAATCAATGGCCGAATGCGGTGATGGCGGTGGCGGTACGCCGGAAGCCATGCGCTACCAGAACATCGAGTTTCCGATCGGCAAGTATGACTACACAATCGCCATGCCGGTGCGCGGCAACAAGAAGATCAGCGCCTATACGGCGCGGCTGAAGATGTGGTCGTCAATGTCGTCGATCCACAGGTTCAGCATCGCCGCGCATTTCGCCGACGGCAGCGTGCGCGAGAGCAAGCCCGTAACCTTCTTCTATTTCCGCCCGAAGCAGTCGCTGTTCGAGACCAAGACCGAGCCGGCGGCCTGCTACTTGCCGCGCGATATGGTCGGCTGCGGCTAGGGTGCCTTGATATTCAGATGATGCCGGCCTGCAAACGGCAGCTTCCTGTGCTTCCGGTGCTCGCGTACAAAAAGTACGCTCCGCTCCGGTTCTCGGAACCTACCGTTTTCGACTCGGCCTGACCTGAATCTCAACACACCCTGGAAGCGTTCATTTTCTGCCCATCTCGAAATAGTTGGGCAGCGGGATGAGCCGGGTGAAGATCGTGCCCTGGGCGAAGACGCGCAGCTCCAGCATCGATCCCGATGACCGTTCGGCGCGCTGGTCGAACAGGAAATTGCCGAGCGAATAGACCTCCGCCACATCGCCGCCGGCAAGCGGGACGATCGCGTCGCTCGACACATGCGGGTGGCCGCCGACGATGACTGAAGCGCCGCGCAGGCGCATCTGGTCGGCAAGTATATCTTCCCGCTTCGACGGTGCGGTCTTGTATTCGCGGCCCCAGTGGACGAAGGCGACCACTGGCCGCTCTGCATCCTCGTGCAGCAGCCGGTCGAGCAGGGCAGGGATGAGAAGGTCGGTGTTCTTCGAACCATTGGTGTCGATGTCGGTCAGGCCAACCAGATCGAGATCGGCAAGCGCCAGCATCTCGCCCTGCCCGAAATGCGGAATGCCGGCTTCATCCAGGGCGCGCAGCGTCTCGGCGTAGCCTGACGGGCCGAGATCGTAGGCGTGGTTGTTGGCGAGACCGACGCCGGCGACATGCAGCTTCTTCAGCATGTCCACAGCCAGGCCCTCCGGCATCGCCAGCGTCATGTCGTCGATCGCTTCCGGAACGTTTGGCAGGATGACACCTTCGAGATTGATGATCAAAGGCCGCGATCCGGTCAGCGCCAGAACGTTGCCGACGATGCGGTCGGCTACACCGTCACGAACCAGGATCTTCTTCATGGCGCGGCCGAAATTCACGTCGCCTGCGAGATAGTAGATCCTGTCCTTTGGCCGTGTCGGATTGTTGAAGCCCGGACCGAAGGCGCCGAACAGCGCAACGACATAGCTGGTGGTCCGCTCGACATAGTTCGAGGTGTGTTCCTGCGAATTCTCATTGGCGACGACCAGAGGTTGGGCGCCGAACAGCTCGCGCTGCAGCCTCGTCTGGATATAGAGCGCGCCGACGGAATCGGCATGATCGGGCTGGCGAAGTGCTGACAAGCCGTCGAGCGACCCGGCGGCCAGCAGGTTCAGCGACTGCTGGTCGAATCGTAGCGCGTCATGCTGCGGCAGATAGTGCGAGAAGTCGGTGGATTCGACGATGAGCGTGTCCTGGTCGACGATCGGCTTCAGCGCCTCGGCCAGTCTGTCCCAGTCGCCGCGCCGTGCCTTGACCGACATCGCCACGGGAACGATTTTCGCCTCCGGGAAATAGTGACGCAGGAACGGCAGCATGGCGCGTACGCCATGCTCCTTGTCGAACAGGCACGATTCCTTGACCATGTCGCCGTTCGTCTCAAGCCGACGCACGGCGTCGGTGTCGGCTGCGACCGGGCCAAGCACGGTGTCGAAGCCGCGCAGCGTGGTGGCGTAGAGCTTGTGCGTCTTGTGGAAGTGATCCGGCGACAGGATGATGATCCGTTTGTAGCGGAAACCAGACGCCGCCCGGAACCCCAGCGCCACCAGGTCGGCAGCCAGCAGATGGTGCGGCACCGTGATGCCGGTCAGCCGCTGGTTGGACGGCTCGACATCGGCAACGTTGGCGATGGCGTCCTTGAACAGCGAGGCGTCGTCGTAGAAGACCGGAAAGTTATCGGTACCCGGCGGGCAGACGACAGGTGCGGCGAAGCCGGGGAGGGGCAGGAGAGTGATGGCGAAGATCAGCAGGATGCTGGCCGGCGCGCAGGCACCCCCCTCTGTCCTGCCGGACATCTCCCCCGCAAGGGGGGAGATTGGCAGCTTCCGCCTCGCGAGTTTTCTTGCAGCGCTGCAGATCAGCGTAAGCAGCCCTGACAGCCGATCTCCCCCCTTGCGGGGGAGATGTCCGGCAGGACAGAGGGGGGTGCGTGCGCGCAGACCTCGCCTCCTCATGGCTCGGCGAGCACAATGTTCTCCACGCCGCCGACGTAGTAGAACGGCTTCTGCTTCGAGGACGTCAGCCGCACCACCTCGCGAGAAATATAATCGGCAAGGCCGAACAGCGTGACGCCGCCGTCCGAAGTCCTGGCCTTTCCGCGCAAGCCTTCGAGAATCGAATAGGTGAAGACGCCGTGGCCGAGCTCGGGCAGTTCGGCGGCGGTGTTGTTGGCGGCGGTGGCCGAGAACACGACAATGCGCGCATCCTGCGCGTCCTTTTCCAGGCGCGGGTTGAAGGCGTTGGCGGCATGGCAGGTGTCGAGCAGCATGAAGCGCATGCCCTTGGCGCGCTCTACCGATTTCTGGATGTCCGACCAGTCGACAAGCGAGGAGCGTTTCCAGCGCTCGGCATCCTGTTTGCGGCCGTTAGTCGGGATGAAATAGTAATCCTCATCGATGTTGATGCCGTGGCCGGCGACGAAGATGATGGTGGTGTCGTGCTCGCGGGGCCTATCGAGGAAGTCGGCGAGCTGGTCGTCGATCGTGTCGGAGTCGGGCTCCATGATGCCGTCGGCACTGGCGACTGCATAAGTCTGTCTGGCCTTGTCGGAGTTCTCGTCGAGTGCGTCGCGGTTGACCAGAACCAGCGTTTCCATGGATGAAAACAGCGGCGCTGATTTCTGGGAGATCACCTTGAGAAACTCGGTGGCATCATCGACGGGGTAGCGCAGGTCGCAGGCATGGCCCGAACAGGCGTCGGTCAGGAACGGATATTTGTCGACCCCAATGACCGCTACATAGAGCTTGCCTTTGGCCTCGGTCTTCTCGGTCTTCCTCGCCAGTGCCGTCACGCTGCGTTCGGTCAGATAGCCATATTCGTTGGTGCCGGTGATGCGGATGGTGTTCTTGCCGTTCTCGACCGGTATCTCGACAGTGGTGCTGTTGCCGTCCACCGAGCGCGCGGTGACATCGCCGACATTGCGACTGTTCGACAGGATCGAGAAGCCGGCGACATCGGTTCCAGCTTCCTTGGCGCCTGATATCTCGACGGCGACGTAGCCGTCGCGGACCTTGCTCTGGTCTTCCGCCAGACGGATGCCGAACTCCGGCGGCTTGCGCTGCAAAAGCTTCTGCAACTCGTTGTCGACGCCGGGCCGCATCTCCTCGACCGCCTGTTTGGCGCTGCGCAGGATAATTGCCCGGCGCACCATCTCGGGGCTCCAAAGATATTTCTTCAACTGGCCGGCGCGGATGAAGCGGCCTTCATGATCGCGGCCCTGGTTGACCTGCCAGCCGATCAGCTTGTCGCCCTCGTCGGAGGAATAATAGTAGCCCTGCGGCATCCAGACGATCCATTGCGAACCGGCGAAGAACATCGAGACGATCAGTTCGTGCGTCTTCAGGTTCCAAAGCCTCAGCGTCTGGTCGGCGCTGCCGGTCACCAGCAGGCCGGCCTTCTCCGAGGCGACCATGGCGTTGATCTCGGCCGTATGGCCGGTGTACTCGCCCGACGCTTTCGCGGTCGCGGTTCTGTACTCGATCAGCGTGCCGTCATTGCCGCCGGTGATCAGGCCAAGACCTTTGCCGATCAGCGTGTAGGCGGAATGGACAAAGCCGTTGGTGGCGTCGTTTTCGATGCTGCGCACCAGCTTGCCGCCATTGGCAATCTCCAACACGGCGTTTTCCAGTGCGTCCTTGCCGCCCGTCGCGGCGCGCAGCGACCACTGGCCGTCGACAAGGGCGGCGCGGTCGAACGAGCTTGGCTCCGTCAGCGGCTGCGGATCCTCGAAGAAGCGTTCGGTGGTCGGCAGCACCAATTTGTTGTCCAGCGCGCCCTGCTGTTCGGGACAGGCCACGCGCTCGGGGCAAGGGTTGGCGTTGCCCCAGGCGACGACGTCGTTCGCCGCGTCGATGCCGACGGCGGTTACAGGTTCGCCCACTCCCTGCAGCAGTGCCTTGCGTTCGCCGTTCGCGGGATCCCAGACCTGGATGGCGTGGCGCGTGCCGCCGGCGGTTGCGACCAGCGAACCATCGGCGTTGGCGCCGCTGGCATAGACCGTGCCGTCATGGCCGGTATAGTCGAGCACCTTTTCGCCGGTGTCGGTGTTCCAGACGATGGAGCGGTGTGTGTCGGCGCAGCGGTAGCCGCAGGAGGCGATCAGCCGCGCATCCTTGGCGAAGGTCAGCGAACCGATGAAGAAATCCTGCGTCGGCATGGCGCGTGCCAGCGTGCCATCGGTCGCCCGCCAGAGCTGGACCTGCCCGTCCTTGCTGCCGGTGGCGAACAAGGCCCCGTCGGGCGAAACGGCCAGCGCCATCACGCTGATGTCCCGCAGCGGCTCGGCTACGTCGGGCAATGCGATCTCCTCGCCGTTCACGACGTCCCACAGCCGGATACCATTGTCGGTGGTCGTCGCGGCCAGTCGGGTTCCACCGGCGGCGAAGGCAAGCTTGTCGATGTGCCAGGAATCGGCGTCGAGCTTCTTGTCCAGTGACCAGCCGGTCACGGATTTGTCGTCAAAGCGCCAGAGATAGACGACGCCGTCGGCGCCACCGGCAGCCAGCGTCTTGCCATCGGGAGAGAAGGCGAGATCGTAGGTCGCGTAATCGGCGGCCTTGAGTACGGCCTTGATCTTGCCGGTGGCAAAGTCGAACAGCCTGATGTCGCCATAGGGCGGCTTGTCGCCAAGGCTGGCGCCAAAATAGCCGCCTGCGGCGATCGTCTTGCCGTCGGGCGAGACCGCGATCGCGAAGATCTTGCCGTCGCTGCCATTGCCGAGATAGCCGCGGATGGTGCGCAGCGTCACGCCACTCCGCCAGTCCCAGATGCGGATGGTTTTGTCATTGGATGCCGAGACGATGTCTTCGCCATCGGGTGTGAAGGTGAGATCGGTGACCTGCGCACTATGGCCGCCAGTGTCGAGGTCGAGGTGGAAATCCGGTGCGTCCTCGGCACGGGCAACCGAAGTCCCGATCAATGCTCCGCCCAGAGCCAGCCAGCGGCAGGCGCGCATCAGGCGGAGGTCAATTTTTCCCATCGCTATTTGACTTCGTCCGCAGGCGGCGCATTGCGCACATAGGTCTCGATTGCCGAGGCAAAAGCGGGTGAACCCGCCTTGCGCTGCTTGTCGACATAGCCGGCAAAATAGCTCCAGAACGAGACGGCATAGTCGCGGAAGTACGCATCGGTCACCTTGCGCGAACACAGGTCGCCGTCGACGCAGAAGGATAGGCGGTTGAGGAAATAGACGATGCGGTCGAAATTCTCGCTGAAATCGGCGAGCGGCATGTCGCCGCCGGCGGCGGTCATGGCTTCGATGCCGATCCGCTGCCGGAACACCTGCTCCTCGGTAGGCGAGGGGTTGGCGCTGAGCAAATTGTCATATTTGGCATTGAGAGCCGTTAGACGATCTTTCAGCGCGCGCTGCGCCTGCTGGTAGTCCTTGTTTTCCCAAAGTTCGACCAGCGACATGGTCTGCTCGACGCGCTTCTGCTCTTGGTTGGCCAGGAACTGATAGACCGAGAACATCAAGGTGAAGATGATGGCGATACGCACCGCCATGCCCGACCAGGCATAGGCCAGCATGCGCCAGTCGCGGTCGGTGAAGGGATTGCTCTCCTTCTTGATCTCATGGCTGCTCGGCCACGGGAAACCTTCCGTGGTTTCCGGCAGTGGCGATTTCGCGGCAAGCGCCTTTGCGGGCGCTGCTGTTTGCCTGGTGTTGCCCGCCGGTTTCTTCATCCGCAGCTGTCCAGTTCGATGGTGGCGGAGGGATCCAGCACGATGCCCGGCGCCTCCAGCTTCTTTTTCAGGCATTCCAGCTGCAGGCGCGAAATCATGAACTGCACGTCGGGCTCCATCGCTCCCCTGTTCGGTGACGGCAAGGCTTCGACGACGCCGCGCGAGGCACAGTTGCTGAGATCGACGACAATGGCACCGCTGGCACTTTTGGCGATCTGGTCATATTGATCGAGAAAACACGTCGCCAGCTCCGAATTGGTGACGATCTGCTTGACGCACAGGCCGCATGCCTCGTCCGCAGAGGCATTGGCGATCAGCAACAGGCCGCCGGCAAGGCCGGTCACTGTTCCACACCAGGAAAACATAGAATTCCTCACAATCGGTCCTGTCCGTTTCATCCGGCCGTCATGCACCAAGGCTGGGGGCGGGAATGTTCTCATATCGCGTCGATGGCGCAAGGGCTGGCCGTCGCCTCCGCCATCGGCTCAACCGCGCGGCACCGTCTCCATCGGGAAGATCATCACAGCGCCTTTCGGCCCGCCCTTGTCGGCAAGCCGCATCACCGAGCGAGTTGCAGGCGCCATGCCGAGATCGGTCAGCATGTCGGAGAAGCTGGCGGAGCCCATTCCGCGTGTCGCAGAGGCGACGCCGTCCTGTGCCAGGAAACTCAGGTCCTGCTCCTCGCTCTCCGGCGGTGCCTCGGTCAGAACCGCAATCATCCGTTCCATGCCGAAGCTGGTGTCGGTGAAGGCGAGCAGTCCCTCCTCTAGCGTGGCCTGAGGGGCGAGGCGCTCGGCAACGATGTGGGTGATCGAATAATCGCTGCCGACATAGAGCACGTTGATATCGACCAGAAGGTCCGAGCTGTTCTTGGCCAGCACATGCACTTCGTCGCCCGGCGAGACGCGCGGCACCACTGAAGCCTGGAGCGGTTCCAGACCATCCTTGTCACGGCGTTTGACCTGGAACTGGACGTCGACGTCCTCGGGCTTGTAATCGGAGGCCGCCGCCAGCCGTGAAAGCCCGGTGGCACGGAAGATGGTGCGCAGGTTCCTGGTCGTTGCATCGACCAGCTTCTGCCGGTCGTCCATGTGGATGATGATCAGCGGCGGCTTGCTGTCCTCCTTCAGAGTCACATCGCCCGACGCCGGCAGGAACCACAGCGCCGGCTTGTCAGTCGCATTCTTGTCGGCGCCGGTAAGAGCATTCTCGCGTAGCACCGCAAGGCGGAGCTCGGCGCCTTTGCCGGGCTCTACCACCTCGATGTTGAAACCCGTCTCCTTGGCTGTGGCCAGTTCGTCGAGAACCGAATTGACAAGCGCGGTCTCCGTCTCAAGTCCCTTGGCCACGGCAGGCCGCGCGACGACGAGCTTGTAGTCGACGGCGATCTCCGCCACCCGCGCATAGGCGTTGGCCGGAATGTCGGCGACCTTGAGCGCCGGCTTCTTGTCGAACTCGACCGGCTTGACGCGGCTTTCCAGGTTCTTTGCCGACCGAACTTCCAAAAATCCGATCGCGTCGGAAAGCGGGGACAGCGCCGAAGGCAGGATGGCGAGCTTGCTGCCGGGGGTGAGTCGGTGCAGCAGCCCGGCGCCGATCGTCGCCTCGCCATCCTTGATGACGACAGGCCACTGCATGACCGCGTCGGTCCTGTCGGTGCCGAACACACGGGCATCCAGTTCGCCTTCGAACAGCGGCGTTGGCCGGGTGCGGCTGTCGGCCGAATATTGCTGCAGCACGCCCTGGCCGAGTTGGCGGTAGGTGACGTTGGGATTCTCGGCCAGTTTCGACAGGATGGTGAAGGTGAACAGGCCAAAGCGCGGGGCGTCCGTTGCGCCTTTGGGCAGCGGCATTTCCGGGGTCGTCTCCACCGTCTGCGCGGCGTAGAAGGCGACCAGCTTGCCCTTGGCGATTGGTTCGCCGCCGGTTGGGGTCAGGTTGAAGGCAGGCCTGCGCGTGCCTTTGTCGTCGATGCCACGCGAGCCAGCGGCCGATGTCACCTCGTCGTAGGCCTTGATCGCAGCCGCCCGTTCAGCCTTATTGCCGCCGACCAGGTCGGCAAACTCGACCTTGCGTTCCAGCTCGTCGTCGACCTCGACGGCCCGTGTCGCGGTGCCGGAGTGGCAGCAGTCGAACACGACCCAGACGAAGGCGCCCTTGTTTCGAATGGCGTCGAGTGCCGCGCCGATCTCGTTGTCGACCAGCGCATTCGGCACGCCGGCATCGCGGTTGATCCATTTGTCGATGTCGACGGGCAGGAAGATCTCGTCGAGCCCGTCGGTCTCGTCGCCCTTGACCATCTGCGGCTGCTGGGCGCCGTGACCGGACAGGTGCAGATAGACGAAATCGTCGCGCTGAACCTTGGCGGCAAGGTCGGCCAGAGCGGCCTTGATCGCCGCATGGGTCGGCAGGCCACTGGCGCCGGGGACATCCTTGGCGAGCAGCGTGACATTCTCGGGCGCGAACCGCACTGGGTCGGGCACGTTCTTCAGAAGATATTCGCGGACGAGCCCGGCATCGTTCTTCGGACCGACCAGCCAGTTCCTCTGCGGCAGAGCAGGATATTCGGTGCAGGCGACCAGCAGCGCATGGTATGTGCGCGATGCGGCCATGGTCCGGAACGACACCATGCCGGCCATCGTCAGCGCGGACGTGCCGACCAGCAGCGTCCGCCGCGTCAATTTGATCATGATTGCTTCCCCAAGCCCGATCGAATTCCCAAGTGACGCTATCCTTGCCGAGGATTTTGTCAGTATTTTGAATGTTGCATCGGAGAGCAACCCGCCTGTTATCCTGCTCCGATCGACAAGGCGCGGTTCTCGGCAGCCTTCCGGCGCAGAGATGCTGGAAACAGTAGCAAAAATGCCTGTTCGTCGCTATCTGGGTGGGACAGGGGTCGTTTGCGCGCGGAAATGATGCGCGAGCGACGCAAGACGCGAGTTGGATCAAGGACCATGGCGGCAAGGGATGTGCTGACGAAGAACCAGCTGTGCGTGCTTGAGAAGCTTGAGGCTGCCAGTGGCCCGCTCAGTGCCTACACCTTGCTCGACCAGTTGCGCGAGCGCGGTTTCCGCGCGCCGCTGCAGGTCTATCGGGCCCTCGACACACTGGTGAAGTCCGGTTTTGTGCATCGGCTCGAAAGCATCAACTCCTTCGTCGCTTGCGTCGAGCCGCATGATCACAGCCACTCGATGACCGCCTTCGCAATCTGCGACACATGCGGGCAAGTGACCGAAATGTCCGACCACGATGTCGGTCACCAACTGGACGAATGGGTGCGCTCCACCGGCTTCGCCGCCAAGAAGGCGGTGATCGAATTCCGCGGGACGTGTGCCAAGTGCCTGGCCGAAGCTGCTTGAAGGCTGGTCAGCCGTGAAGCATTTCAAGAATCTAATGCGCCTCGTCCCAGTTGTTCGCCGCCCGCGCGTCGACATGCAGCGGCACCGACATCGACACCGCCGGCATCGCCGCATTCTCCATGACGTGACGGACAACCGGGATCGTTGCCTCGACTTCGGCTTCGACCGTCTCGAAGATCAGTTCGTCATGCACCTGCAACAGCATGCGAGCCGAAAGGCCTGCTTTTACCAGCGCCTCCTCCATGCGGATCATGGCACGGCGGATGATGTCGGCGGCGGTTCCTTGCAGGCGGGCGTTGATCGAGGCGCGCTCGTTGAAGGCGCGGAGGGAGGGATTGGACGATCTTATGTCCGGGTAATGGATGCGGCGCCCGAAGATCGTTTCGACAAAGCCGTGCTCGCGGGCATAGGCCTTGGTCTCTTCGATATAGTCGCGAATGCCCGGGAAGCGCTCAAAATATTTCTTGATGTAGTTGCCGGCTTCCTCGCGCGGGATCGACAGCTGGTTGGCGAGGCCGAAGGCCGAAATGCCGTAGATGATGCCGAAATTGATCGCCTTGGCGCGGCGGCGGACTTCCGAAGGCATGCCTTCGACCGGCACGTTGAACATTTCCGACGCGGTGATGGCGTGGATATCGGCGCCGTTGGCGAAGGCCTGCCGCAGTTGCGGTATTTCGGCGACATGGGCGAGGACCCGCAGCTCGATCTGGCTGTAGTCGGCCGAGACCAGCCGATGGCTCTTGTCGGTGATGAAGGCGGTCCTGATCTTTCGGCCTTCGGCTGTGCGCACCGGGATGTTCTGCAGGTTCGGATCGGAAGATGACAGGCGTCCCGTCGTCGTCGCGGCCAACGCGTAGGAGGTGTGGACGCGTTTGGTGTCGGGGTGGATGAAGCCTGGCAGCGCATCGGTATATGTCGATTTCAGCTTGGTCAGCTGGCGCCAGTCGACGATCTTGCGTGGCAGTTCATGGCCTTCGGCAGCGAGGTCTTCGAGAAGCTGCGCCGAGGTCGACCACTGGCCGGTCTTGGTCTTGGAGCCGCCGGGCAGGCCCATGCGGCCGAACAGGATGTCGCCGAGCTGTTTTGGCGAACCGATGTTGATGCGCTCGCCGATGAGCTGGTAGATTTCCTCTTCGAGGCGAGCGGCGCCCTGCGCCAGTTCGCCCGACAGTCGCGACAGGATCTGACGGTCGACCGAGATGCCGCGCTGCTCCATGCGTGCCAGCACCGGCACCAGCGGCCGTTCCAGCCGCTCGTAGACCGATACAAGCCCCTTGGCGGCAAGCCGCGGCTTCAGCACCAGCCAGAGCCGCAGTGTCACATCGGCGTCTTCTGCGGCGTGAGCGGTCGCCTTGCCGATGTCGACCTGATCGAAACCGACGGAGCCCTTGCCCGAACCGGTCACGTCCTTGAGCTGGAGCGGAGTGTGACCGAGCCATTTCTCGGCAAGCGAGTCCATGCCGTGACCATGCGGGGTGCCGGCGTCGAGCACGTAGGAGATCAGCATGGTGTCGTCGAAAGGCGCGACATCGATGCCATAACGGCTCATGACGACGAGGTCGTATTTCAGGTTCTGCGCGATCTTGAGAACCGACTTGTCCTCGAGCAGCGGTTTCAGCACGGCCAGTGCCTCGCGTACGGAGATCTGGTTTTCGATCATCCCGCCGCCGAGCAGGTCACCGTTGCCGCTCTTGTGGGCAAAGGGAATGTATGCTGCGCGGCCGGGCGCCGTGGCGATGGACATGCCGATCAACTCGGCCTGCATCGGATCGGCCGACGTCGCCCTGACGTCGAAAGCGACACGGCCGGTCTCCATTGCCTCCGCGATCCAGGCTTTCAGGGCCGGGACATCGCGGATGCAGTGATACGTTGACGTATCGATCTTGCGGGTGGCCGCGCTCTCCAGCCGCAATGCGGCGAGCAGAGAAGGGGTGTCGCCTTGCTTTGACGTTTCTGTCGTTGCCGCTCCACTGGCCTGGCCAGGCTCGGCGCCGGACTCGGCTCGGGCAACAGCTGGCACTCCGGCCCCGACATCCGGGCCATGGGCATGATCGGCGCGCTCAACTGTCACCGCGACGGCCTGGACATCACCTGCCTCGGTGCCGGTCGCTTCCGCCACGCGGCGGGTGAGCGAGGTGAATTCCATGGTCTTGAGGAAGCCGATCAGTTTTGGGCCGTCCGGCGGGTGCAGCACGAATTCGTCCAGCCCCGCGGCCACCGGCACGTCGTTCATCAACGTCACCAACTGACGCGAAACACGTGCCTTGTCGGCGTTGGCGATGATCGATTCGCGCCTCTTGTCCTGCTTGATCTCGCCCGCGCGGGCAAGCAGCGTGTCGAGGTCGCCGAACTGCTCCAGCAGCTGTGCTGCCGTCTTCGGCCCGATGCCGGGCACACCAGGTACATTGTCGACCGAATCGCCAGTCAGCGCCTGCAGGTCGACCATTTTCTCCGGCGGTACGCCCCATTTCTCGATGACCTCGGGAATGCCGATCTGCCGGTCCTTCATCGGGTCGTACATACCGACCGTGTCGCCGACCAGCTGCATCAGGTCTTTGTCGGAGGAGATGATGGTGGTGTCGCCGCCGGCCTCGCAGGCGAGCCTGGCATAGGTGGCGATCAGATCGTCGGCCTCATAGCCTTTGGTTTCTATGCAAGGCAGGTTGAACGCTCTGGTTGCCTGGCGGATCAGGCCGAATTGCGGGATCAGGTCTTCCGGTGGCGCCGAACGGTTGGCCTTATATTCGGGGTAGAGGTCATTGCGAAAGGTTTTCGACGAATAGTCAAAAATGACGGCGAAATGCGTCGGCACAATGCCTACATCGGTGTTACGGGCGTCGAGGACCAGCTTCCACAGCATGTTGCAGAAGCCGGAAACGGCGCCGACCGGCAGGCCGTCGGATTTGCGGGTCAGCGGCGGTAGCGCGTGATAGGCACGGAAGATGTAGCCGGAGCCGTCGACAAGGAAGAGATGATCGCCTTTTTTCATGTCGGCAGGGATAGCGCGGCGCGGCGGCTTGGTCCATGCCAAAGGCGGCTTCAGATACCGGTTCCGGCAACACCCTGACAGACCCGCTCCGGCCCAATCACGGCCATGTTACAAAACTGTAATCTTCGTGCCCTTGAATCGCCATGTTCAAAGACACAGATACAGAGCATCGGCAATTTTCGCCGAGTCCGGAGCAAGGCCCGTCCCCCGCCTATCCCGGACAACTGCGGCAGCCTATCCCCCCTCTCCGGGCTGCCGCAACGTTTCGAGTAGAAGGCCGCCGTGGCTCCCCCTCCACCACGGCGGTCTTTTTTTACCTCGGACAGACATTTGCAGCCCGTGGTCCAATGATCGCGGGCTTTTCGTTTTCCTGTCCTGCCTTTACGGTTCCGGTTCTGAATCGAAAGGCTTCACACATGTCCGCAGTTTCCCCCGTCCTCGACCGTCTCGACATGAATCTCGACCAGAGTCTCGAACGCCTGTTCGGCCTGCTCAGGATCAAGTCGATCTCCACCGATCCGGCCTATGCCGCCGACTGCCGCAAGGCGGCGGAATGGCTGGTGGCGGAGCTCAAGCTGATCGGCTTCGATGCCAGCGTGCGCGACACGCCCGGACACCCGATGGTGGTCGCCCATCACGATGGCCCGGCCGGTTCGCCGCATGTGCTGTTTTACGGCCATTATGACGTGCAGCCGGTCGATCCGATCGAATTGTGGGAAAGCGATCCGTTCGCCCCCGCGGTCAAGGAGGTCGGCCCGGATCACAAGGTGATCACCGGACGCGGCTCGGCCGACGACAAGGGCCAGCTGATGACCTTTGTCGAGGCCTGCCGCGCCTGGAAGCAAGTGCACGGCAATTTGCCTTGCCGCATCACCATCCTGTTCGAGGGCGAGGAGGAATCCGGCTCGCCGTCGCTGAAGCCGTTCCTCGAAGCCAATGCCGACGAGCTCAAGGCCGATTTCGCGCTGGTTTGCGATACCGGCATGTGGGACCGCGACACGCCGTCGATCTGCGTCGGATTGCGCGGGCTGGTCGGCGAGGAGATCACGGTGAAGGCCGCCGACCGCGACCTTCATTCCGGCCTCTATGGCGGCGCTGCCGCCAATCCTATCCGCATCCTGGCCAGGATACTGGCAGATATCCACGACAAGGACGGCCATATCACCATTCCCGGTTTCTATGACGGCGTCGAGGAAACGCCGTCGCAGATCCTGAAATCATGGGAGACGCTTGGCGAGACGGCCGAGACGTTCCTCGGGCCTGTCGGCCTGTCGATCCCGTCGGGCGAAAAGGGTCGCTCGGTGCTGGAATTGACCTGGGCGCGTCCGACGGCCGAGTTCAACGGCATTATCGGCGGCTACACTGGCAAGGGCTTTAAGACGGTGATCGCGGCGGAAGCCTCGGCGAAGGTATCGTTTCGCCTCGTCCATAAACAGGACCCGAAGAAAATCCGCGACGCGTTCCAGAAATTCGTCAAGGAGCGCATTCCGGCCGACTGCTCGGTCGAATTCCACCCGCATGGCGGCTCGCCGGCAATTCAGCTTTCCTATGACTCCCCATTCCTGGCCAAGGCCAAGAATGCGCTGTCCGACGAATGGCCGAAGCCGGCGGTGACGACGGGCAGCGGCGGCTCGATCCCGGTGGTCGGCGATTTTCAAACCTATCTCGGCATGGAATCGCTGCTGGTCGGGTTCGGCCTCGACGACGACCGCATTCATTCGCCCAACGAGAAATACGAGCTCAACTCCTTCCATAAGGGCCAGCGCTCCTGGGCGCGGATTCTCGATGCGCTGACGCGCTGAGTGGCGAGAAAATCACGCTGACGGCATGAAAATCAACTTTCTGTTGATTTTTCAGCGGATTGCGGCGAGGACGAGCCAACATCATAGCTCTCGGCGTCCTATGCCGTTAAAGGACGCCTGAGACTGTAGGTTCGACCGGAGAACACAATGGCCGACATCCGTTTCCACAAGAATGACCTGTCCGATCTATCGCACTACAATGTCGGCGCGGTGGCTATCGATACCGAGACGCTCGGGCTCAACCCGCATCGTGATCGGTTGTGCGTGGTGCAAATTTCGCCCGGCGACGGCTCGGCCGACGTCATCCAGATCGCGCCCGGCCAGAAGAAGGCGCCGAACCTCGTCAGCCTGCTGAGGAGCCGCGGCATAACCAAGCTCTTCCACTACGGCCGTTTCGACATCGCGGTGCTCTACAACGCGTTCGGCGTGATGCCCGAGCCGGTTTTCTGCACCAAGATCGCCTCGCGGCTATCCCGCACCTACACCGACAGGCACGGGCTGAAGGATATCTGTTTCGAACTTCTCGGCGTCGGCCTGTCAAAGGCGCAGCAATCATCGGACTGGGCGGCCGAAACGCTGTCGCCCGAACAGCTCGAATATGCGGCATCCGATGTGCTCTATCTGCACCGCTTGCGCGATGTGCTGGCCGGGCGGCTGGCGCGAGATGGACGGACAAAGGAGGCCGATGCCTGCTTTCGCTTCCTGCCGACGCGCGCCAAACTCGATCTGATGGGCTGGGACGAAGAGGATATCTTCGCCCATAGCTGACGGTAGTCGCGGACATCTGTCGATGGCCGGGTTTGGAACCGGAAGCAAGGCTGCCGCGTTTGTCGGCTCATCGTCGCCGGTTCAAAGGGGATGACATTGACGGACAGAAAGCCGATAGCGACCGCGCCGACCGACGGCTCCAAGATCTCAATCACGTGGAAGGACAGCGACGGCGTCATCAACGAATCCATCGCGCAATACCGCGATGACGGCTGGTGGGTCTACACAGACAGTCATACGCAAAAGAAGGTCGAGCCGACCAGCTGGCGGCCTGCCGCGAGCGAAGACGACGATTAGAGCAGTTCACCGTTTCATGGAAACCGGCGAGCTGCTTGAACTCTTTGTTTGATGCAATCCCCTAGGGAAAGCGCCGCGCGCTTTCCCGGGAAAACCGCTTGGCGTCTTTTATCGTGAGCAGACCAAACCGAAAGGGGTCGAGCTCAAGATCGACAACAAAGGTATTTCGATCCAGCAGAATTGACGGCATTAGGCCGGCGCCGACCTTCGCCTGCTGCCGCACGCAGCCGGCGCTGATGCGCGATTCAAGACGATCCGCGAGCAATTGAATCCATATTGCCTCGATTTTTCACGACTTAACCCGCCCTTAAATCGCCGCATCTACTCTTCAACCCGAATGCCATAGGCATCGGGGATATCAAGCACAGCTCATGGCGAACCGCAGAGACAGCCGCATCGAACCCAGTTTCGAGGGGCCGCCACAGGCGCGATCCTCGGCGGGTCTTTCGGTGAATGAGGAGGATCGCGTCGTGCCGAGCAATCGCAAAGCCTCCGCAAAGCGCAAGCCGGCCAAAGGAAAATCGTCGCGGGCAAAGCGCGGCGGAAGCCGGCGCGGCCTGTTCGGGGTGCTCGGCCGGCTGTTCTACTGGTGCTTCGTGCTTGCCATCTGGGGCGGCATCGCGGTGGCCGGCACCGTCGTCTACTACGGCGCCAAGATGCCGGCGGCGACGACATGGTCGATCCCCGACCGCGCGCCCAATATCAAGATCGTCTCGGCGGATGGGCAACTGCTCGCCAATCGCGGCATGAGCGGGGGCGAAGCCGTCGGCCTGCACGAAATGTCGCCCTATATTCCCGAGGCCGTCATCGCCATCGAGGATCGCCGCTTCTACTCGCATTTCGGCATCGACCCGATTGGCCTGTCGCGTGCGATGGTGACCAATGTTCTGGGCGGGCATTTCTCGCAAGGCGGCTCGACGCTGACCCAGCAATTGGCCAAGAACCTGTTCCTGACGCCCGACCGTACGCTGGAGCGCAAGGTGCAGGAGGTGCTGCTGGCGTTGTGGCTGGAGCACAAGCACACCAAGGACCAGATCCTCGAAATGTACCTCAACCGGGTCTATTTCGGTTCCGGCGCCTATGGCGTCGAAGCGGCCTCGCGCCGCTATTTCGGCAAGAGCGCGCGCGACGTCACCCTGTCGGAAGCCGCCCTGCTTGCCGGTCTGTTGAAAGCGCCGTCGCGGTTGTCGCCGGCACGTGACCCCAAGGCCGCCGAAGAACGCTCGCAACTGGTGCTTGCCGCCATGCGCGACGAGGGCAAGATCAGCGCCAAGGAACTGACCTCTGCGATGAGCGCGCCGGCAACGCGCGCGCCGTCCTACTGGACCGGGTCGGAGAATTACGTCGCCGACACCATCATGGAAGAACTTCCCGACCTGATCGGCGACGTGCGCGGCGATATCGTCATCGACAGCACCGTCGACCTGAACCTGCAGAAGCTCGCCGAACAATCTATCCGCAGGCTGATCGACGAAGGCGGCAAGAAGCTCAACGTAAGCCAGGGTGCCCTGGTGTCGATCGACGATTCCGGCGCTGTGCGCGCCATGGTCGGCGGCTACGACTATTCGACCAGCCAGTTCGATCGCGCATCCGAGGCGCGCCGCCAGCCGGGATCGGCGTTCAAGCCGTTCGTCTATATGGCCGCCCTTGAAGCCGGCCGAACACCCGACAGCGTGCGCAACGACGCACCGATCAGGATCGGCAACTGGACGCCCGACAATTACCACGGCAAATATTTCGGCAAGGTGACGCTGGCAACCGCATTGGCTAAATCGCTGAATTCGGTCGCCGCCCAACTGACCATGGAGGTCGGGCCGGGCGCAGTTGTCGAGGCAGCGCACCGCATGGGCATCCAGTCCGACCTGCAGTCCAACACCTCGATCGCGCTGGGCACGTCGGAGGTGACCCCTCTGGAACTGACATCGGCCTATGTCCCCTTTGCCAATGGCGGCTACAAGCCGGACATCCATTTCATCCGCCGCGTGACGACCACCGAGGGCAAGGTGCTCTACGACAGCGGTGGCGGCAGCGCGCCGCGCGTGGTCAAGCCCGAGATCGTCGGCATGATGAACTCGATGATGACGGGTACGGTCGAGATCGGTACCGCCCGGAAAGCGGCTTTCGCCTGGCCATCGGCCGGCAAGACCGGCACCAGCCAGAATTCGCGCGATGCCTGGTTCGTCGGCTACACTGCCAACCTCACCACGGGTGTGTGGTTCGGCAATGATGATGGCAGCCCGATGAAGAAAGTCACCGGCGGCGCGCTGCCGGCGCAGGCCTGGCACGAATTCATGGTAGCAGCCCACGAGGGCGTGCCGGTGCGGCCGTTGCCTGGCACCTGGAAATCGACGCCGGCCGACACCATCGTGCCCGATGAGATACCGTCGGCGAACAACACGCCGCCGGCGCCGGTTCCTTCCACGTCGGTCGGCCAGCAGGCGCCGCAGATGCGGCCAGCCGCGCCGGTCGCCCAGCAGCCAGCGCCGGTCCGCGCGGCCCGTCCCGCCCAGACCGTCGATGCCGATGGCTTGTCCATGCCGGAAGACGACGGCGCCACCGCATCGATCAAGCACCCGGTGCCACCAGGCGAAGTTGGCGGTCCGCGCAAGAAGCGGCAGACCTCGATCCTCGATCTCCTTGGCGGCTGAGCGGCAACTCGCCGCTCGCCTCCGCGACGCGGTTCGGCTACACCTCCCAAATGACTGAACTCGACTCCAGAAAGACCATCGTGCTGACCGGCGCCAGCCGCGGCATCGGCCACGCCACGGTCAAGCGTTTTTCGCGCGAAGGCTGGCGCGTCATCACCTGCTCGCGCCAGGCCTTCGCCGAGGACTGCCCGTGGCCGGCCGGGCCTGAGGACCACATCAAGGTCGACCTTGCCGATCAGGAGGATGTCGGCATCGCCGTCTCGGAAATCCGCCACCGGCTGGAAGAGCATGGCGGCCAGTTGCACGCGCTGGTCAACAATGCCGGCATTTCGCCGAAGCTCAAGGACGGCAACAGCCGGATGGACTCGATCGACACGCCGATGCATGTCTGGCGCGACGTGTTCCAGGTCAATTTCTTCGCGCCGATCATGCTGGCTCGCGGCCTGTTCAAGGAATTGGCGGCGGCCAAGGGCTCGATCGTCAATGTTACCTCGATCGCCGGAACCCGCGTGCATCCCTTCGCCGGCACCGCCTATGCGACATCGAAGGCAGCACTTGGCTCGCTAACGCGCGAGATGGCACATGATTTCGGCCCGCACGGCATCCGTGTCAACGCCATCGCGCCGGGCGAGATCGACACCGCGATCCTGTCGCCGGGCACGGACAGGATCGTCGAGACCATTCCGCTCAGACGTCTTGGCACCACTGCGGAAGTCGCCGACATCATCTTCTTCCTGTGCTCGCAGCAAGCGTCCTACGTCACGGGCTCGGAAATCCACATCAATGGCGGCCAGCACGTGTGACAAAACAGGGTGCTCATCCTGTTATGGTGAGAACGGCCTTGCCGCTGAAGCTGCGCTGTCGCAGTGCGTCCAGGGCGTGAGCAATGTCTGTCCACGGGATGGTAAGGGCCACGCGCGTTTCGAGCCGGACAGCCACGACAGAGCGAGCAGCGAGGCGATGTCCGCGCCAATGCCTGGACCTGACGTGTAGTACGCAAAGGTTTGAAGCCTCGCGCCCTCATGATCCGGAACGAACTGGCGGAACCCGACCGGCGTGAGTTCGCCGCTGCTTGAACCGTACATGACGATGGTCCCGCCAGATGCGACACGTTCGATCGCGTCCGCCAGGCTTTTGCCGCCGACCGACTCGGTGATCAGCGAAAACGGTCCCTCAGCCAACTCGATCGACTCGACGACACGCATAGCTCCCAAGCCGCGGAGATCGTCGCCATGCCGGGCGGCTGCGATCGCAGTTACCGAGGCGCCTTGCTCGCGGGCGATCTGGATCTGGAAACGACCGACCGCACCGCTTGCGCCGGTGACCAGGACCTGCTGGCCGGCCAGGTCGCCGCCATGGCGCAAAGTCCTCAGCGCCGTCGTGCCTGCGACCGGAAGCGTGGCTGCGGACACGAAGCTGACCTCATCCGGCAGGACCGCGAGGCGGTCGGTTGGGACGGCGACCCGTTCGGCCCATCCGGCCTGGTCGACCAGAGCCGCAACCCGGGCGCCTGTGGCTGGCCCAGAGCCATCGGCTGCTGCCCGTTCGACAATCCCGACGATGTCCTGACCCGGGATCCAGCCGTTCGAATGGATGGCAAGCAGGCGCAGTTCGCCACGGTTCAACGAGGTCGCATGGACCGAGACAAGCGCCTCGTTCGGGGTCGGTTGAGGCTCGGCAAGCTCCGCGATCCTCAGTCCGGTCGCGCTGTCGGAAGAGATGACGAGGGCGAGCATGGTTCATACCTCATTGCTGCGTGGTGGACGCACCACTCATTCGCAAGTGGACCCTATCGATTTTTGCCTTTGAATAATTTAGATATGAAGGCAATTGATCGCTAAAAGCCGTCAACCATGAAGCAGCCTCTCAGCTACCCTTGGCTCGATTTCGATGTGGATGACCCTTCCGCGCCAGCGATTGCCGTGCGCGTCGACGTCCCCGGGACCAGAGCGGAAGTGCCCGCACATCGGCACCGCAAAGGCCAACTCGTCTTCGCGCTCGGAGGCGGTATCACATGCCACGTCCCAAGCGGCCTGTGGATGGTGCCACCTCATTGCGGGGTGTGGATTCCCGGCGACATGGAACACAGCAATGTCGCGACGGCCAACGCTCGGACCGAACCGGTGCTGCACGTTCTCGATCTCGCCACTTTTGCGCGAACTGATCATCGAGCTGTCCGATGCTGTGCAGGACGATCGCGCGAGGGATGAGCTTTTGACCAAGACCCTGCTTACCGAATTGCCCCGCATGCCCGTCCAGCGGCTGCATCTGCCGATCTCATCCGAGCCGCGCTTGAAGCGGGTCGCCGAAGCGTTGGCGCAAGATCCTGCCGATCGCAGCACACTGGCAGAATGGGCCAATCGCGTTGCGCTCAGCGAGAGCAGTCTCGCCCGTCTCGTGGTGAAGGAGACGGGGCTGAGCTTCGGGCGCTGGCGCCAGCAACTGCACTTGATCGTCGCAATACGGGAACTGGCTTCGGGCGCCAGCGTGCAGCAGGTTTCGGGCGATCTCGGCTACGGGTCGGTCACGGCCTTCATCACCATGTTCAAGAAGGCGCTTGGGAAGCCGCCGGCAAAATATCTAAGCAGTGTCTTGCAGCATGGCGGCGCGGCTTAGGCAGTGGACGGTTCAGCCGCCTCCGGCTTGTGGCCAAGCACCTCTTCGACAATGCCCCGCGCGATCTCGCGCTCGCCCATGATCACCGTATCGGCGCCGAGCCCCTTGAGATGCTCGATCTCGGCGTCGGAATGGGCGCGGGCAATGACGTTGATGCCGGGATTGGCAGCGCGTGCCCTGAGCACGATCTGTCCGGCCTCGAAGGCATTGGGGATGGCTAGGATCAGCCGATTCGCCCCTTCGGGATTGGCGGCGGCGAACACTTCGACGTTGGCCGCATTGCCGGAGACGGTTTCTATGCCGTCGGCTTTCAGTCTGGCCAGTGTCTTGTCGGCATCCTCGACGACGAGGAAGGGCAGGGCGGCCTGTTTCAGCGCCGCACCGACGAGGCTGCCGACGCGGCCATAACCGATCAGGATGGCATGGTTGGTGAGACCTGTCCTGGCCGGCGGCCCGTTTCCTCCTTTCGTCGTGGCTGCAACCGAGGCCAATTGGCCCGGTTCCGTCGCCGGACCGACCGGCTTTGCCTCGGCCGGCGGTGCCGTCCTGGCGGCGCGCCGCCCCAGCCATGGCTTCATCCAGTCGATGGCCAGGAACATCAGCGGATTGAGGACGATCGACAGGATGGCGCCGGCGAGGATGAGGTCGCGGCCTTGTTCGGGCAATAATTTCAGCCCGACGCCGAGTTCTGCCAGGATGAAGGAGAATTCGCCGATCTGGGCAAGGCTTGCCGAGATCATCAGGGCGGTGGCCAAGGGATAGCCGAAGGCAACGACGATGATGAACGCCGCTAAAGATTTGCCGATGACGATGATGGCCAGCGTCGCCAGGATTGGCCAGCCATTGCTGGTCAGGCTGAACGGGTCGAACAGCATGCCAACCGAGACGAAGAACAGCACCGAAAAGGCATCGCGCAGCGGCAGCGATTCTTCCGCCGCGCGGTGGCTGAGCTCGGATTCGCTCATGATCATGCCGGCGAAGAAGGCTCCCAAAGCCAGCGAGACCCCGAACAGTTTTGCCGCGCCGAAGGCGACACCGAGCGCTATTGCGAGCACGGCCAGCCGGAACAATTCGCGCGATCCGGTGTGGGCGACGTAGTGCAGGATCCAGGGGATGACCCGACGGCCGACCACCAGCATGACGACGACGAAAGCAGCAACCTTGGCCAGCGTGATGCCGACGACGCCCCAGATGCCGTAGCTGTCCGGTAGCGAAAGCAAGCCGCTTGCATGGGCGTTCGCCTGCTCCTGGCCGCCGAGCACGCCGGCGAGCGCCGGCAGCAGCACCAGCGCCAGCACCATGGCCAAATCCTCGACGATCAGCCAGCCGACGGCGATGCGGCCGCGCTCCGTCTCGATCAGACGGCGTTCCTGCAAGGCGCGTAGCAGCACCACGGTCGAGGCGACCGAGAGCGCCAGGCCGAAAACCAGCCCTGCGCCCATCGACCAGCCGAGCATCCAGGCAAGGCCGGCGCCGAGCGCTGTTGCAAAGCCGATCTGGACGATCGCGCCGGGCACGGCGATGGCGCGCACCGACAACAGATCCTTCAGCGAGAAGTGCAGCCCGACGCCGAACATTAGCAAGATGACGCCGATTTCGGCCAGTTCGTTGGCAAGGCTGGCATCGGCGACGAAACCGGGCGTGTTCGGCCCGACCAGCACGCCGGCTACGAGATAACCGACCAGCGGCGGAATGCGGAAGCGGTTGGCGAGAGCGCCGAAGACGAAAGCCAGCCCCAGACCGGCGACGATGGTGGCGATAAGGGGCGTGTCATGCGGCATTGTCTATGGAGCGCCTTTCAAAAACCAGCGATATCGGATGGACACCGCCCGAAGCCGCCGCCTGTTCGCAATATGGCGGATCGGGTGTTGGCGAGGCAACCCGCAAATCCATGACATCGACGCTGCGGCCGCAAAGGCTTGACCGGCGGCTGAGGAAGCCGCCGGCCCCAATTTGAATTTCCTCGATGGTATTCCGCCTCGGTCCGGCGCAATTGCTCACAGCGATCAGGCTGCCTGCAGCAAGGCCTCGATTTCGAATAGGGCGTGGTTGGTCAGTGTCTTGGGAATTTCGGCGGTCACTTTGTCCGCGACCTCCTTGTGCAGCTTCTTGCGCATTGTCCCAAGCACCATCGGTGGTGCGACAAGCACGATCTCCTTGAACTGGCCGCTGTGCGCGAGCTTGTAGAGCCGGTCAGCAATGTCGTCGGCGAAACGCTCCTTGCCGATGCGGTGCCAGTCCGTTTCCTCGACCGCGCTGCGGTGTACGGAGGGACCATCATTGTATCGGCCCGGGCTATCACTGCCTTGCTCGCGGGTGGGCGGGTTGTTCTGTTCGATTTCCTGCACGACTTCGAGGTTCGGATATTTGCTGTCGCCGGCATTCCTCAGGAAAAGCGCTTTTTCGCCATCGGCCACCAAAACCCAGATGCCATGCTTCAGGTTGATCGTGCTCATGACAAGGCTCCTCTTTGGGTCGCCCCGGCATCTTGCGATGTGCCGCGGCCGGGTTTCGCGATCTGACGCGATGGGCCTTTGGGAACGCGTCTCTCAGGGGTAATGTTCCCGCCAGCATCCCTATAAACTTGGACATCCGGGCATCCAGCGCCGGCGGCTTTAATCTACTAAACTGGTAGAATTTAGAAAAACCTGATTTGCGGCACTGCTCGCCGGGTGCTAATACGGCTGGAAATCAAGGCCTGCGACAGGTGCTTGAATCCGCATCACCTGCCGATGAGGAATATTTTTCTCTTGGCCGAGGTGCATTCAGAAAAGCGATTGCATCCCGACAGGCGATGCGCCAGTGCGTTCCTTCTGATTGCTCGCGCTCGCGCGTAGAACTGCAAGCCTGTTCAGGATTCCGCTCGCGCCCATGCCGCACATTGCTCCCAAACTCAATGCCTTCCCCGTCTTCATGCGGGTCGAGGGCCAAGCCGTGGCCATCGTCGGCGGCGGCGAAGAGGCATTGGCCAAGGCAAGACTGATCGGACAGTCGAGTGCGGTTTTGCGCGTCATCGCGGAACATGCCGAGCCCGATCTCTTGACCTTCATCGCTCAGACCGGCACCCACCATTTTGCCGCCGCTTACGACGCGTCGCAGCTCGAAGGTGCGGTCATGGTTTTTGCCGCCAGCGGCGATGAGGAACTCGATCGCCGCGTGGCCACGGATGCGCGCCGGCTGGGCATTCCGGTCAATGCCGTCGACCGGCCTGAGCTTTGCGATTTCTTCACCCCCGCGCTGGTCAACCGCGCGCCGGTCGCCATTGCCATCGGCACGGAAGGTGCAGGCCCGGTGCTTGCCCAAATGCTGCGAAGCCGCATCGACCGCATGCTGTCGCCGGCGCTCGGGCCGCTGGCAACGCTCGCGGCGTCGTTTCGCGGAGCTGCCGAAAAGCTGCTGCCGAGAGGCAACGCCCGCCGCCGCTTCTGGAATGATTTCTTTGCTGGTGCTCCTGCCCGTGCGGCTGAGGCGGGCGAGCTTTCGCAGGCGCATGACGCTGCTGTCCATCTTCTGCTGTCGGATGCGCCGGCCTGCGGCCACATCGCCCTGGTCGGCGCCGGTCCGGGCGCCGAGGATCTTCTGACTTTGCGTGCCCATCGCCTGCTGATGGAAGCCGATGTCATCGTCCATGACGCGCTGGTGCCGGAGGCGGTCGTTGCCATGGGTCGCCGCGATGCCGAGCGTCTGCCGGTCGGAAAACGCAAGGGCTGCCACACCAAGAGCCAGGCGCAGATCAATGCACTGCTGGTCGAGCTCGGCCGTGAAGGCAAGCGCGTCGTGCGGCTGAAGTCGGGCGATCCGCTGGTGTTCGGCCGGGCCGGTGAAGAGATGGCAGCGCTTCGCGATGCCGGCATCGCCTATGAGGTGGTTCCGGGCGTCACCGCGGCATTCGCCGCCGCAGCCGATTTCGAATTGCCGCTGACGTTGCGCGGTGTTTCCTCGTCAATGGTGTTCACCACCGGCCACGACCTCAAGGGCAATTCGCTACCCGACTGGGCCAAGCTCGCCATTTCGGGCGCCACCGTCGCCATCTATATGGGCCGCTCGGTGGCGGCCGAAGTTGCCGGCCGGTTGATCGAGGCCGGTCTTTCGCCGGATACGGCAGTAGCCGTGGTCGAGAATGCAAGCCTTGCCAACCGGCGCCGGTTCCACGGCACGCTTGCCGACCTGCCGTCGCTGGAAGCGCGCGCCGATCTTTCCGGCCCGGTCATGACCATCATCGGCGACGCGGTCGCCGGCGCCAACTTTGACCGGTCCGAGGCGCTCGCGGCACACAGACATGAAGGTGCGTCCAGTTCGGTCGCTGAAGGAGTTCAGTCATGAAGATTCTGACCGCCAACCGCCTGACCGACGGCATTGCCGTCTGGTACGCCGATGGCGGCTGGGCCGAGACGGTGGACCATGCCGACATTGCCCGTGACAAGCCGGCCGAGGATCGCCTCGAGGTGATCGGCGCCAAGGCCTATGCCGCCAACGAAGTGGTCGATGTCAATCTGATCGATGTCGATGTCGTCAACGGCGTCGTCGAGCCGGTGCGGCTGCGCGAAAAGATTCGCGCCGCGGGCCCGACCATCCGCAACGATCTCGGCAAGCAGGCTGCCAAGCAGGCGACGTGGGCAGCTTAACAAGACACTAGGCATGGGCGGACGCGCCCTGAAAGACGAAGCATGTACCGTTACGATGAGTTCGACCACGATTTTGTCCAGGCCCGCGTCGCCGAGTTCAGCGACCAGGTCCAGCGCCGCCTTGCCGGCGAGATCACCGAGGACCAGTTCCGGCCGCTCAGGCTGATGAACGGCGTCTATCTTCAGCTGCACGCCTATATGCTGCGCATCGCGGTGCCCTATGGCACGCTGAACGGCAAGCAGTTGCGTATGCTGGGCCACATCGCTCGCAAATACGACAAGGGCTACGGCCATTTCACCACGCGCCAGAACATCCAGTTCAACTGGCCGGCGCTGTCGGACATTCCGGCCATCCTGGCCGATCTTGCAAGCGTCGAGATGCATGCCATCCAGACCAGCGGCAATTGCATCCGCAATGTCACCGCCGATCATTTCGCCGGCGCCGCCGCCGACGAGGTCGCCGATCCGCGCCCCTATGCGGAAATCCTGCGCCAGTGGTCGTCGGTGCATCCGGAATTCTCGTTCCTGCCGCGCAAATTCAAGATCGCGGTGACGGGGGCCGAGCGCGACCGCGCTGCCATCCAGACGCACGATATCGGCCTGCACCTGAAGAAGAACGCCGCCGGCGAACTCGGCTTCGCCGTCTATATCGGCGGCGGTCAGGGCCGCACGCCGATGGTCGCCCGCAAGATCCGCGACTTCCTGCCGGAAGCCGACCTTCTGTCCTACTGCACGGCGATCCTGCGCGTTTACAACCTCTATGGCCGCCGCGACAACAAGTACAAGGCGCGCATCAAGATCCTCGTCCACGAGACCGGCGTCGAGGAAATCACCCGCCAGGTCGAGGCCGAGTGGCGGGAGTTGAGGGATGCCGACCTGAAGCTGCCGGAAGCCGATATCCGCGCCATCCAAGCCTATTTCGCGCCGCCGGCGCTCACCGACCGGCCGGAAGGCGACCAGGCGGTCAAGCTGGCGCGACTGGATTCCAAGGGGTTCTCGGAGTGGCTCGACCAGAATGTCGTGACGCACCGCCATCCCGACTACGCCGCGGTGACGATCTCGCTCAAGGGAATCGGCGAGGTGCCCGGCGACGCTTCGGACAGCCAGATGGAAGCGGTCGCCGACATCGCCGAAAAATATGCTTTCGACGAACTGCGTGTCAGCCATGAGCAGAATCTGATCCTGCCGCATGTGGCACGCGCCGACCTCAAGGCGGTCTATGATACGCTGGTCGGCATTGGCCTGGCGACGGCCAATTCCAATCTGATATCGGACATCATCGCTTGCCCTGGCCTCGACTATTGCGCGCTGGCCACGGCGCGCTCGATCCCGATCGCACAGGAAATCTCGCGCCGCTTCGCTTCGTTGGAGCGGCAGCGCGAGATCGGCGAACTGAAGCTGAAGATATCCGGCTGCATCAATGCCTGCGGCCATCACCATGTCGGCCACATCGGCATCCTCGGCGTCGAGAAGAAGGGGTCCGAGCTCTACCAGGTTACGCTGGGCGGCTCGGCCGATGAGAACACCTCGGTCGGCGAGATCATCGGCCGCGGCTTCTCGTCGGAAGAAATCACCGACGCCATCGAGCAGATCGTCGAGACGTATCTCGGCCTGCGGCTCGACCCACAAGAGAAATTCATCGACGCCTACCGCCGTGTCGGTCCCGCGCCGTTCAAGGAGGCGCTTTATGCTGGCGAAGCCAAGGCCGCTTGACCGCATAGTCGACGTCGACGATGGCGCCGCCGCCAAGGCGGCGGGACTCGACGCGCTTTACGGTCACCTGAACCCGCTCGAGATCATCGAACGCTCGGCCCGCGACCTGTTTCACGACGAGATCGCTGCGGTGTCGTCGTTCGGCGCGGATTCGGCTGTGCTGCTGCACATGATCGCCAAGATCGATCGGGCGTTGCCTGTCATCTTCCTCGACACCGGCAAGCATTTCGAGGAAACGCTCGGCTATCGCGATGCGCTTGCCGCCGATTTTGGACTGACCAATATACGGGTGATCAAGCCCGAAGAGGCGGCGCTCGAACGGATCGATCCGATGGGCAATCTGCACCAGAGCAACACCGACGCCTGCTGCGACGTGCGCAAGGTCGAGCCGCTGGCGCGTGGCGTTGCACCTTTCCGCGCCTGGTTCACCGGCCGCAAGCGCTTCCAGGCCGCGACACGCGCAGCGCTTCCGGTGTTCGAGGCCGTCGGTCCGCGCATCCGTATCAACCCGCTGGCGCACTGGACGACTTCGGACCAGGCCGACTATATGCGCGCGCATGCGCTGCGCGAAAATCCGCTGGTTGCTTATGGCTATCTATCGATCGGCTGCTTTCCATGCACGCAGCCGGTGCAGCCGGGCGAGGACGCGCGCAGCGGCCGCTGGGCTGGCCATGCCAAGACCGAGTGCGGCATTCACCTGTCGGGGCTGGAAGTGTCGCTGACCGACGCATCGCTTTAGGGTATGTTGATATTCAGGTAAGACCGGCCTGCAAAAGGCGGTTTCCTGCGCTTCCGGTGCTCACGTACTTCAAGTACGCTCCGCTCCGGTTCTCGGAAGCCACCATTTTCGGCGCGGCCTGACTGAATCTCAACGCACCCCTAGCTTCTTTGAATTTTTAGGAATTTTGATGACTGAACCGACGACACCGGAGATCCGGCTCTGGACCCCTGAGGGTTTTCGCGAGGATGAGTGGGCTCATGCCGAAAACGCGGACGCGCTTTCCGGCAACGGCCGCTTCATCCTGCCGCTGCAGGCGTTTCTCGATCTCGAGCCGGAGGTGCGCCGCTCGGCCAAGGAACGGCTCGGCGTCGTGCTGCAGCCGGGCGATCAACTCGAGAAGATCGCCGACCTGCTCGACCAACTCTCTCTGGTGGCACTGGCCTTCCCGGCCTTCAGCGATGGCCGCTCCTTCTCCAAGGGCGAGTTGCTGCGCAGCCGTTATGGTTTCGAAGGCGCTGTGCGGGCCACCGGGCAGGTGCTGGTCGACCAGTTGCCGCATATGCTGCGGCTCGGCTTCGATGAGTTCGAAATTTCGAATCCGGTGCTGTTGAAGCGGCTGGAGGAGGGCCGCACCGGTGGGTTGGGGCTTTACTACCAGCCAGCCGCCGTGCCGGAGCCGAAGGGGTCGAAATATTCCTGGCGGCGCGCTCGCAACAGCTGACGCAACGGCAATTCCCGACGTCTTTACATCGGCTCCGATCGGGCTTCCCTGCGACTATCCGTACGGAAATATCCGCCGGGTGCGAGGAGGAGAGCATGGTTTTCGACTATGTCATTGCCGGCGGCGGTTCCGCCTGATCCGTGCCCGGCAGGCGTCATTGCGCTGTTGCCGGGCCGGCCATCGCCGAAAAGGCGGCGGATATGATCAAGGCGGCTGCCTGAAATTCTGGTCGAACCAACAATGCCGTTTTCGCTTTCTGCGAACGGTACTGCGGCGATGCTGATCACGATAGACATCAACTGGTCTTACCAATTGTGCGATTTACGCTTTCCCTTCCGCCGTCCTGACCTTAGGATAGGACCATTATTTCGTGATCCGAAATAAACATGGCCACAAGGGAGGAACCGGGAATGGCTGGCAAGAAGATACTGATGCTCGTTGGCGAGTTCAGCGAGGAATATGAGATTTTCGTGTTTGAACAGGCAATGCATGCGGTTGGCCATACGGTCCATGTCGTCTGTCCGGACAAGAAGGCGGGCGACATATTGAAAACGTCGTTGCACGACTTCGAAGGCCACCAGACCTATACCGAGAAGCCCGGCCACGATTATATCCTCAACAAGGCGTTCTCCGAGGTGGACCCAACCGGATACGATGCCGTCTATGCGGCGGGTGGGCGTGGCCCGGAATACATCCGCATCGACAAGCGGGTGCAGGCGCTGGTGCGGCATTTCCATGAGGCCGGCAAGCCGATCTTCACCATCTGCCATGGCGTGCAGATACTGATCGCTGTCGACGGTGTGGTGCGGGGCCGAGAAGTCGCCGCGCTGCATTATTGCGAGCCGGAAGTGACGCTCGCTGGCGGTATCTATATCGATGTCGCGCCGACCGGCGCCCATGTCGACGGCAATCTCGTTTCGGCCAAGGGTTGGCCGGGCCTCTCCAACTTCATCCGCGAATGCCTGAAGGTGCTGGGCACGGAGATCCGCCATGGCGAGATACTGATGCGCGACGAGCGCCAGGCGGCCTGATCCGGAATTTCTAAGGCCGCCGCGCGAACAGCGCGGCGGTCGTTCTATTTTTGTTTTGGCGCAATTCCCCGGGGAAAGTGGCAATGCGCTTTTCCCGGGAAAACCGTCTCACACCCTTCCTGGGATTGCTTAGGCCGCGGCCCGTGCCTCGTGGAACGACACCAGTTTCCGACGATTCTCGTCCCACAGCGCCAGTTTGACGCATTGCAGGCTTTCGAGCAGCGTGACGCGGCCGATGCCGCGCAGTTCCGGATAATCCCGCAGCACTTCCTGCAGCCGGTAGCACGGAACCTTGGCCGAGAGGTGGTGGACGTGATGGACGCCGATATTGCCGGTTAACCAGTTCAGCACTGGCGGCAGGTCGTAGTAGGACGAACCATGCAGGGCGGCGTGCTGGAATTCCCAGTCGGCGTCCTTTGCCCATTCCGTTTCCTCGAATTGATGCTGGACGTAGAACAGCCAGATGCCCGCCGATCCGGCCAGAATGACGATCGGCAGATGGACCACCAGGAACGCGCCAGGGCCGACGAACCAGATGAGGAGGGCTGCAGCAATCGCGATGCCAAGATTGGTGGTCATCGACGACACCCAAGGCGTCAGGCCGCCTCGCATCATGCCGACAGGCAGCCTCTGCTCGAAGATAAACAGCCAGATCGGCCCGAGCCCGAACATCACCAGCGGGTGGCGATAGAGACGATAGGCAAGGCGCCCTCGCCATGACATCTGCCGGTATTCGGCAACGGTGAGCGTCCTGATGTCGCCCATGCCGCGTTCGTCAAGATTGCCGGCGCTGGCATGGTGCGTCGCGTGAGCGCGCCGCCAGCAGTCGTAGGGCGTCAGCGTCAGAATGCCGAGCGCGCGGCCGATCCAGTCGTCCGCATAGCGATTGGCAAAGAAGGAGCCGTGGCCGCAATCGTGCTGGATCATGAAGATGCGCACCAGAAACCCGGCCGCGGGAAGGATCAGGATCAGACCCCACCAATGGCCATATGCGTAGGACGCCGAGGACAATCCCCAGAGAATGGCGAATGGAATGAGTGTGATGGCGAGTTCGACAGCGCTGCGCCGCCTGTCAGGCTTCTTGTAGCGCGCGAGAATTTTCAGCCAGGCGCGCTTGCTGTTAGCGACCGCCTCAGGGGAAATCATGTTCATCAGGAAGCATAGGCGGGGTGCCTCCCCGCCGCAAGCAAAGATCACGCGAAATTACTGCGCGTAATTGTCGCGTGGCCTGTCGGTCGAGCAACCGCAGCTCACCCGCTTGATGGTTCTCCCTCCGAGTGGCGGGCTCTCAAGATCATTCGGGGACCCCGAGGTTTGCTGCTAAGATTGGCGGTCGCGTTACCGCCGGCGCCGGCCGACGTCACTTTTCTCCGCTCCATCTAGGCGGTCGAGCAGCTTTCTGAATCGGTCAGGGATATCGGCCTCGGTGCGGAAGGCGGGCAAGGTGCGCATAAAGCGGTTGACCGCCTCGGCGCCAAACTGGCGTCTGACCTCGGCGGCGAGCCGTTCCGTCTTCTCAGCCTTTTTGCGGGTCGTCATCTCAAAATCCTATGTCGGCTTCGAAACTCCTCCAGCAAGAGAATGGTTCCAGCATCACGCATTTGTGGCAAGCAATGCCAGCGCTTAGGGTAAAATTTGAATTAAGATCGAAATGTCATGGGTCATTGTGCGGGCTTGGCCGACGACGTCCACAATCGCTTACCCCTTGATTTTTGGCCGCCAAACCTCGATATCGGGCTCAAAATCCATATCATTCGAGATTGACGGGAAATGGCGATGAGCGACCAGGCAAAAGACGAACGCGCGCCCGATGAAGTCGAGGCGACCGAGGCCAATGCCGAGCGCACGGAAGGCAGCATCGACGGCGACTATGAAGCCCTTGTGCGGCTGCTGAAGGAAAATGAAGAACTGAAGGACCGCGCACTGCGCGTGGCGGCCGAAATGGAAAACCTGCGTCGACGCACGGCGCGCGACGTGCACGACGCGCGCACCTATGCGGTTGCGAATTTCGCCCGAGACATGCTGTCGGTCTCTGACAATCTGCGCCGTGCGCTGGACGCGATTCCGGCCGAGGCCAAGGCCTCGGGTGACGCCGGCTTCAAGGCGCTGATCGAAGGCGTCGACTTGACCGAGCGCGCCATGCTGTCGGCGCTGGAACGGCACGGGGTCAAGAAGCTCGCCCCTGAAGGCGAGAAGTTCGATCCCAATTTCCATCAGGCGATGTTTGAAGTGCCCAATCCGGATGTTCCGGCCAACACCGTGGTCCAGGTCGTGCAGCCGGGCTATTCGATCGGCGAGCGGGTTCTGCGCCCGGCCATGGTCGGCGTCGCCAAGGGCGGTCCGAAGTTTGCCGCCGCTGAAGCGCCGGTCGAGCCGGGGCCGGTGAACGAGCAGGCTGAGAAAGACGCCTGAACGGACAAGCGAATAGGGAGTAGCGAGTAGCGAATAGGAAATACGCAAGAGTTGCTGCGCGGCTTCGTGCTATTCGCTACTCGCTATTCGCTATTCGCTACTCGCTATTCGCTACTCACTCTTTCATTGTTCACTTCATGAACCCCGTCGCGCTTCTCGACTATGCCGGTGTCGCCGTCTTCGCCGCGACCGGGGCGCTTGCGGCTTCGCGCAAACAGCTCGACATCATCGGTTTCCTGTTCCTGGCCAGCGTCACCGGGATAGGCGGCGGCACGCTTCGCGACGTCATCCTCAACCTGCCGGTTTTCTGGGTCGCCAACTCCAGCTATGTGCTGATCTGCGCCGTGGTTGCCGCGCTGGTCTTCTTCGGCGCACATCGCGTCGAATCGCGCTGGAAATGGCTGCTCTGGCTCGACGCCATCGGGCTCGCCGCCTTTTCGGTGATGGGCGCCGCCAAGGGACTGGCGATTACCGGTTCGCCGGTCGTCTCCGTCATCACCGGCGTGCTCACAGCCACCTCCGGCGGCATTCTGCGCGATCTCCTGGCCGGCGAGCCATCGGTGCTGCTCAGGCCTGAAATCTACGTCACAGCAGCCCTTGCCGGTGCCGGCCTCTATACACTTGGCGATCTTGCCGGGCTGCCACCGCTCACTTCGGACCTCGCCGGTTTTGCCGCAGCGTTCCTTGTGCGTGGCGGCGCGCTCAAATTCGGCTGGTCGTTTCCGTCCTACAAGAGCCGACCCGGCCGGCGCCCGGAAGATATTCCGTGAAGGAGCGAATAGCGAATAGGGAGTAGCGAATAGGGATAGCAGCCCGCAGGATTGCGGCGTAGTTCTCGCTATTCGCTATTCGCTATTCGCTATTCGCTATTCGCTATTCGCCATCACGCTGCGAAGCGCTGGGCTTCTCCGCCATAATAGTTGACGTAGCGGGCGCCGATTTCCTTGACCGGCATCACGACGAAGACGTCGACCGTCGAGAATTCGCGGTCGATGACGCAGCCATCGCCGATGCGGGCGCCAACGCGCAGATAGCCCTTGACCAAGGGCGGCATTGCCGCGATTGCCGCCTTGGTGTTGACCGCCTCGATCGGCATCAGGTCCATCGAGCAGTAGCGCCCGGACACCGCGCGCACATCCCAGGCCGAATTCGTTCGGCAATGGTGGGCGAGGTAGGTGAGTGCCTCGGCATGCGCCGCCGGCACCGTGCCGTGGAAGGAAGCACAACCGGTCATCACACCGATTTCGTAGTGGTTGATGTAAGCCCAGATGCCTTGCCACAATGCCTCGATAGTGCGCTTTGAGCGGTATTCCGGCAAAACGCAGGAGCGGCCGAGTTCGAGAAAACGCTGGCCGGGGTGACGGGCGATGAGCTTGGTCAGCTCGAATTCACCTTCCGAATAGAACCCTCCGGCGGTGGCCGCGATTTCTTGCCGCAGCAGCCGATAGGTGCCGACGATGCGGCGATGTTCGGGGCCGGAAAGCGTGGTGTCCAAAACCAGCAGATGGTCGCAGAGCGGGTCGAACCGGTCGGCATCACGGCGGTCATGGGTCTGGAACAGGTCTTTTCTGGCGCCAAGTTCGTCGTAGAACACCCGGTAGCGCACTTCCTGCGCGGCCGCGATCTCGGCTTCGTTGCGAGCGAGTCGCACTTCGAGATTACCTATACGGCCCAATGCTGCGCCCTTCATGACGCAATCGGCATTACGTCCGGCAAGCAGCGCGCTGCTGGCGTTCGGCCGAGTGTCACATTCCGGCATAACTGTATGCACGAGTGATTCTCCTTCGAGCCATCCCTCTTGGCACGGGGATACGGTGTAGGTGCAACAGGATTGTGACAGTACCGTGATGCGGCCTTGCGGGCAATACTTCGTCGGCTGGCGAATACGATCAACCGGCTACGTTACGTGATCGCGTGGCGCGGATTGGACGGTGAAAAACTCAGGCTGCGACGACCTGTCCCTCGACGGCATTGACCAGCGCCTCAGGGTCGAGCGGCTTGGTGACAAAGCCGCTGGCGCCATGAGCCAACACCGCATGGCGGGTCTTTTCCTGGCTGTCGGCCGACAGTACCATGATCGGCACCGGCGACATTGCGGTTTCTTCCTCATGGCGGCGGATGGCGGCAATCGCGTCCAATCCGTCCATGACCGGCATGTGCAGGTCCATCAGAACCACGTCGAAGCGGTGGTTGTGCCCGGCGCCCGTGACAGCCTCGACGGCGGCCTTGCCATTGCCGACCACTTTGACGCGATGCCCGGCCTTCAACAGCGTGGCGCGGGCCAGCATGGCGTTGATGTCATTGTCCTCGGCGATCAGCACCGACAGGCCCCGCTGTCGGTTGCTGACGGTGCGAAGCGTCGGCCCGCCACGCTTTTCCGGCTGCGGCTGGGCGAGGCTTGGGGCATGGCTGCTCAACAGCACGCGCAGAAGCGTTCCGCCACGCACCGGCCTGGCCAGGAAAGTTGCGTAGCCGCTGGCGCGGAACTCGCCGAGCATGCCGCGGTCGGTCGGCGCGATCAGCGTGATGGCCTCGCAGTGGGAAAAACCGCTGAGGCGTAGGCGCTTGAGCAGCCTTCCGTCGCTTTCTTCCATCGCCGCATCGACCAGAAGCGCATCGCAGCCGGCGGCGAAGGGGGCGGCCTGCGCGGCGGTGGTGGCGAGGTCGACCGCGCCGCCATTGGCGCGGATGGTGCGGGCGATGGCATCGGCCTCGACAGCGTTTTTCGAAAGGATCACCGCGCGCCTGCCCGAAAGCGCGTTTTGGCGGCCCTGCTGTGCCTCGGTGGCTGCTATCGCCGGGATCTCGAAGACGAACTCGGATCCCTGGCCGATCCGGCTGGACACCGAGATCGTGCCGCCCATGGCGGCCACTAGGCGTTTGGAGATGGCAAGGCCAAGACCGGCCCCGCCATGCGCACGCGTCGACGTGCCGTCGGCTTGCTCGAACTCCTCGAAAATGCGGTCCAGATCCTCATCGTGCAGGCCCGGACCGGTATCGGCGATGGTGAAGCAAATGCGGTCGGTGGTTTCGGTGCGCACACGCGCAACGCTCACCAACACGCCGCCGCTGTCGGTAAACTTGATGGCGTTGCCGATAAGGTTGAGCAGCACCTGCCTGACCCTGCCCGGATCGGCAGTGATCAACTGCGGCACGTCGGGTTCGACATAGCAGCCCAGCCCGATATCCTTGGCGAAGGCGCGCGCGGCCAGCAATTCGATGATGTTGTCGGCGATCTCGCGCACCGACATCGGCTGCGGCTCCGGGTCGAAGCGCCCGGCTTCGATCTTGGAGTAGTCGAGAAGATCCTCGATCAGGGCAAGCAATGCGCTGGCTGAGGTCGAGACGGCGCCGACATAGGTCTGCTGCTCCGGCGACAGGCTGGTGTCCGCCAGCAGCCTGGCCATGCCCATGATGCCGTTCATCGGCGTGCGAATTTCATGGCTGACGGTGGCGAGGAAGCGCGATTTGGCCTGGCTGGCGTATTCGGCCCGTTCGCGTGCGGTGATCAGCGAGGATTCGGCGCGTTTGCGGGCGGTGATGTCGCGGGCGATGGCGCGATGCGAAACGGCGCCGCTGTCCTTGTCGCGCACCGATAGTTCGATCCACGAAAACCAACGCGGGCCGCTGGGCGTATTGATGGCGACATCGGTGGAACTCAGGCATTCATGATCGGAAAAGGCGGCATCAGGGACGATGCCGACCTCGATGCCGAGTTCCGCCAGGGTCTTGCCTGCAAGGTCGCGCTGATCGGTTTCGACGAGATCGGCGAAGACCCTATTGGCATAGACGATGTAGCCGTCGCGGTTGCGATGAATGACGAGATCGCCGAGCGCATCGATCAGGCCGCGAAAGCGCTCATCACTCTCCTGCATTTCCCACATGCGATCGGCCAGCGTCTCGATCTCGGCGCGGCTGCGGGCGGTGGTTTGGTCAAGAAGGGCAGCGGTGCGGTGTTCGCTCCGCATCGAGTGCAGATGCAAGCCAATGCCGGCAAGGCCGGTTGCCAGCAATGCGACGCTGATGAAGATTGGTGCTCCGGTCAGATGCGCCAGGCCTGCCAGCACGATGATGGCGACGAAGGCCAGGAGCGGAAGCCCCTCGCGTCTGGCGGGCCCCGGCTCAGGCATCAGCGGTGGCGCGGCGACAAAGCGCCGCGCCGACGTCTGCACTGCATCGGCGTCGTTGTCAGTGTCCGCCTCTTGGCTGCCGGATTCCGCGATCATGCGAAACCCTTGCCAGACAGAGATTATGGAAAATTGCGGCGGATCGTTCGAATTTTAGCGGATGGGCCGATTTTGCCGAAGCTGCGGCAGATTTGCCATCAGGCGCAGCAATTCCGTCCGCCTTTCTCCGGCATTCGCACGGTTCACATGTCCACGACGACCCGGCCGCGGATCTTGCCGTCAACGATATCGCGCGCGGCATCGATGATGCCGTCGAACCCGATGGTCCTGGACAGGCTGGCGAGCTTCTGCAGATCGAGGTCGGTGCCGATGCGCCGCCATGCTTCGAGGCGGACGACCTTCGGCGCCATTACTGAATCGATGCCGAGCAGCGAGACGCCACGCAGGATGAAGGGGGCGACGCTGGTCGGCAGGTCCATGCCGCCGGCCAGGCCGCAGGCGGCGACCGCACCGCCATAGGATGTCATCGAAAGCACATTGGCCAGCGTGTGGCTGCCGACGGCGTCGACGCCACCAGCCCAGCGCTCCTTGGCCAGCGGCTTTGCCGGCTGGGCAAGCTCCTCGCGCGATATTACTTCGGCAGCGCCAAGGTTGATCAAATAGGGGCTTTCGGCATTGCGGCCGGTGGAAGCAATGACATGATAGCCGAGACTGGACAGGATCGAGACCGCGACCGAGCCGACGCCGCCGGCCGCGCCCGTCACCACCACAGGGCCGCGATCGGGCAGAATGCCGTGCCGTTCCAGCGCCATGACGCAGAGCATGGCGGTGTAGCCGGCAGTGCCGACGGCCATCGCGTCATGAGGGCTGATGCCTTGCGGCAGCGGCACCAGCCAGTCACCCTTTACACGGGCGCGGCCGGCATAGGCACCGAAATGGGTTTCACCGACGCCCCAGCCGTTCAGGATGGCCTTGTCTCCAGCCCGCCAGTCGGGATGAGAGGACGAGATGACAGTGCCGGCGAAATCGATGCCCGGCACCAGCGGCCAGCGGCGGATCACCGGCGCTTTGCCTGTGATCGCCAGACCATCCTTGTAATTCACGGTCGTCGCCTCGACCGCGATGGTGACATCGCCTTCCATCAGGTCAGCTTCGGTGAGATCGGTCACGGTTACCGACTGCTTTTTCTCGGCGTCACGCGAAACGACGATGGCTTTGAAGGTTTCGGACATCTCTTTCTCCGCGTCTGCTTGGCGACATGAACTGTGCGGCGCCGGCCGCGTGAGGTCAATCTTTGGAAGACTTGGCGTTTGAAGGCTTTGGCTCGCGCCGCCAGCCGAACAGTTCGTCGAAGACGACCAGTGCCGCGCCGACCGAGATGAAGGCGTCGGCAAGATTGAAGACGGCGAAGGACCAGACCGGCGTGTGGAACAGGACGTAGTCGATGACGTGACCGTAGACGGCGCGGTCGATCAGATTGCCGAGGGCGCCGCCGACGATCAGCGCAAAGCCGGCGCGGGCAAGGATCTGGGACGGCGCGATCCGCGTCGCCAGGAACAGCACGAATGCGACGACCGCAAGCGAGATGACGATCAGCCCGGTGTCGCCGAAGGACGAGAACATCGAGAAGGCGATGCCGGTGTTGTAGGTGCGAAACAGCGCCAGGAAGGGCACCAGGTCGAGCTTTTCCTGAAAGGCGAGACCGGTCTCGACCAGGTGTTTCACCCACTGGTCCAGCGCTATGGCCGCGACGACGAGCAACGCGTAGGGAGACCATGATCTCACGAGTGGGCAACTTTCATTGCTGGTCCAAGATTGGCTCGAGCTTCAGCGCGCCGCGCCGGATCTCGAACAGCATGACGCCGGTAGCAACGGCCAGGTTAAGCGAATCGGCACGGCCCGCTTGCGGAATTCTGAGCAGCCTGTCGCAACTCGCAGCCAGGATTTCGGGCAGCCCCTGCTGCTCGTTGCCCATCATCAGCAGCACGGGCCCGCGGGAAAAATCGACCGAGCGGTAGTCGACCGCGCCCTTCAGGTGGGTGCCGGCGACGAGGCCTGAAAAGCCGCCTCGCCAGGCAAGGAAAGCCTCGGTTGTCGCCTTGGCCACCGGCACGGCAAAGATCGAACCCATGGTGGCGCGAACCGTCTCCACGGAAAAAGGATCGGTGGTGTCGCCGACCAGGATGACGCCCTTGGCACCGACGGCGTCGACGGTGCGGATGACGGTGCCGAGATTGCCGGGATCGCGCACCCGGTCGAGCGCAACCCAGACATCGCCATTGTCGGCGCGGACATCCTTCAGGGCCAGGAATTTTTGCGAAAAGACGCCGACCACCATTTGCGGATTGTCGCGGCGGGTGATGGCGACCAGTACCTTTTCCGATACTTCGAGCACCATGCCGCCGGCGGCAACCGTGCGTGCGGCGACTTTCTCCACCGCCGCGTTGCCGCGCCCGGCCTTGGCGAAAACCAATGTCCTGATCTGCCAGCCGAGATCCAGCGCATCGATGACCAGCTTCAGTCCCTCGGCCATGAAAGCATTCTGCTGGTCGCGGAATTTCTTCAGGGCGAGCGCCTTGATATCCTTGACCAGCGGATTCGCGAGGCTGGTGACTTCCTTCACCTGCCCGGGTGCGCCTGCGTGCCGTTCGTTCATTCAGGCCACCCAACGCGAAAACAACGAGGTCGAAAGTGCCCGGCCAGCGGACTTTTCGCGGATGATCAGCTCGCCTGATTCGACTTTGCCGCCCAGGCCGGCAAAGGTGTCGCGCATCAGGGCATGGATGGCGAAGAAGGAGGCGCGGATCGAATAGGCGGTCAGCACAACGGCAAGCGGCTTCGGGGTCAAGATCGCGCGGCATAGGTCGGTCAAATCAGGCAAATCCTCGAACAATTGCCAGACCTCGCCCTTGGGACCGCGGCCATAGGCCGGTGGATCGAACAGGATGATGTCGTAGCGGCTGCCGCGACGCTCCTCGCGCTCGGCGAATTTCACCGCGTCGTCGACGATCCAGCGTATCGGCTTGCTGCCGAGGCCCGCCATCTCCTGGTTTTCGCGAGCCCAGCCGATCGCCTTCTTCGAGGCATCGACATGGGTGACCTCGGCGCCGGCACGAGCCGCAATCAGCGAGGCAAGACCCGTATAGCCGAATAGGTTCAGCACCTTGACCGGCCGCTTCGCAGCCGCGATCAGCCCGGCCATGTGGTCCCAGTGAGAAGCCTGCTCGGGAAAGACGCCGACATGGCGAAACGAGGTGAAACGGCCGAGATAGTCGATGCCGTCATGTTTCATCGGCCAGGTCTCGCCGAGCGGCATCTTAGGGAAGCGCCAGCGGCCGATGCCTTCCTCGTCGACGTCACCGGTGAAGACGGCGTCGGCGCGCTCCCAGTCTTTTGCCGGCATGGCCTTTTGCCAGATTGCCTGACCTTCAGGCCGCACGATCCGGTAAGGGCCGTATTGTTCGAGCTTTTGGCCGGCGCCACTGTCGAGCAGCGCATAATCGGCATTAGGCGCCACTTCGAGGATCACCGGAAGATGCTCAGCGGGCAAGGTGCCGGCGCGGCGGGCAAGGACGCGTGGCGCCGATTTCGGCTCGGACCGGTTGCCCGCTTTCGCCTCATGCTGTTGGCGCGGCTGGGCGTCCGGTCCGGCAGGAACCTGGCCGGTACGCGGGCGTGACACCTCCGCCGCAGCCTTCGCGGAGGGATGCGGACGGTTGTCGCGGCGTTTGTCGCGAAAAGACTTCAAGCAGGAGCAACTCCGAGCGGCGTGGCCGCTTTTGACATAGGGCAACCCGCTTCGCAACCAAGTCCGACGCGCCAGCCTCTCCGGTTTATGTCGGCCGGCGATGGACCAATGTCAAAGAAACAGGCAAATCTGCCGGATGTCCCGCTCCGAACGCCTGCTCGACCTGATCCAGACGCTGCGCCGGCACCGCCGGCCGGTGAGCGGGCAGGCTCTGGCCGATGAGCTCGGGATTTCGATCCGCACGCTCTACCGCGACATCGCGACGTTGCAGGGCCAAGGTGCGCCGATCGAGGGGGAGGCGGGGCTGGGCTATGTGCTCAAGCCAGGCTTCATGCTGCCGCCGCTGATGTTCAGCGACGAGGAGATCGAAGCCATCGTGCTTGGCTCGCGCTGGGTCGCCAAGCAACCGGACCAGCGTCTCTCGGCTGCTGCCGCCAACGCGCTGGCCAAGATCGCCGCCGTGCTGCCGGACGATCTGCGCGAGGATCTCGACGCGAGCACGTTGTTGGTCGGGCCTCCGGCCGCGGCCGTCGAGGGCATCGATCTCGGTATCGTGCGGCAGGCCATCCGCAACGAGCGCAAGCTCGGCTTCCTCTACCGCGACGCGGCCGGCGCCGCGTCCGAGCGCGTGGTCTGGCCGTTTGCCCTTGGCTTCTTCGACAAGGTGCGGGTGGTGGTGGCATGGTGTGAGATGCGCAAGGATTTCCGGCATTTTCGCGCCGATCGCATCGAAGCACTTCAGGCAACAGACTTGCGCTATCCGCGCCGCCGCCAAGTGCTGCTCAAGGAATGGCGGGCGACGCTCGACAAATCGCGCGGTCCATGACGGCTACTGCCAGAAACTGACAGTATGGCATCCTATGTTCGGCAGATCGAAACCCTGAACCTTGGAGAACGGACATGACCACCCCGAATTTCGTCATCCTCTATGTCGACCAGCCGCAGCAGAGCGGCGCCTTCTACAGTGCGCTGCTCGGCCGCGAGCCGGTCGAAAGTTCGCCCACTTTCGTGCTGTTCGTGCTCGATGCGGGTTTTAAGCTCGGCCTCTGGTCGCGCCACACAGTCGAACCGACAGCGGCCGCGGCAGGTGGCGGCGCCGAGCTCGTCTTTGCGCTGGATACACCCGACGCGGTCGATGCCGCTCATGCCGACTGGTCGGGGCGCGGGCTGAAGATCCTGCAGACGCCGACCGACATGGATTTCGGCCGCACCTTCGTTGCGCTCGATCCCGATAATCATCGGCTGCGCGTCTGCTGGCTGTCCGACGGGGAACAGGCCAATGGAGGACAGAAATGAGAGCATACTGGGATCGCCGTAGCCTCGGCTGAACATGTCAGGCGCGGCCGCCAGGTCGGCTTCATGCAGGTCAACCACGGCAAGGCGTCACCGCTGCGCCGGGTCCGGCCCGGTGATGGCATCGTCTATTATTCGCCGACCACCATTTTCGGCGAAAAGGACGGTTTGCAAGCTTTCACCGCGATCGGCACGGTGCGGGAAGGCGAACCCTATCAGGGCGACATGGGCGGCGGCTTCACGCCGTTCCGTCGCGATGTCGAGTGGGCAAAGGCCGAGGAGACGCCGATCAAGCCGCTGCTCGACAGGCTGGACTTCAGCGCGGGGAAGTCGAATTGGGGCTATCAGCTTCGGTTTGGCCTCTTCCCGATCAGCGCGCATGATTTTTCGCTGATCGCCGAAGCGATGGGCGCCAAAATGGCTGTATCGGCGAACTAGGGCTTGAGCACGTCATAGACCGCTATGCCGGCGGCAAGGTCTTCGAGCGCTGCGCCGACCGATTTGAACAGCGTGATCTCACCAGCGCTCTCGCGGCCTTTCTTCTGGCCGCGTGCGAGTTCATGCAGATCGGCGACAATGGCTTCCGGCTTCAATACGCCGGAGGCGAGCGGCTGGACGATGTCGCCAGCCTCCTTGGTGGCGCCGGCGCGGGTGTCGACAAAGACGCGGGCAAGCGCGATCGCGTCATCATCGCTTTCGCGCATCGTCGGCGTAAAGCCGCCGACTAGGTCGACATGTGTTCCCGGCCGCAACAGTGTGCCCTTGATCAGCGGCGTCGTCGTGATCGTCGCCGACGAGACGATGTCGGCCTGCTGAAGCTCGGCATCGAGATCGGTGGCGGCGCTGGCGGCGAAGCCTTCGGCCCGCAAATCGGCTGCGACCTTCTCGGCATTGGCCGGGGTGCGGTTCCAGATGCGGATGGATTTGATCGGCCGCACGGCGCTATGCGCCTTGGCGAGGAAAGGCGACAGCGCGCCGGCTCCGACCACAAGCAGCCGCGAGGCATCGCCGCGGGCCAGATAGGAGGCCGCGAGCGCCGAAGCGCAGGCGGTGCGCCACTGAGTCAGCCGCTGGCCGTCGATCAACGCCTCGGGCTCGCCGGTGGCGCCATTGAGCAGCAGGTAGAGTCCCATCACCGCAGGCTTGCCGACGGTGTTGTTGTCGGGCGAGACGGTGACGATCTTGACGCCGATGTGACCACCAGCCGACGTTCCGGCCGCGTTGAAATCGGTCCAGGCCGGCATCAAAAGCAAGGTGGAGGCCGCACCATCGGGCCGCTCGATCGTATGATGATGCCTGACCGGCTGCACCGCACCCTCGCGAAACGCCGTGCGCAGCGTCTCGACCAGTCCGGGAAAGTTCAGCGCGTGGTCGACCTCTGCGGCCGAAATGGTCAGCATGAAAAACTCCGTGGGGACAAAACCGCCGACGGGCGGTTCAAGTGGTCGGCTTCGGCAATGCCGCCCCTTGGGTCGATCCCTGGGCCGATCCTTGGTCCGGGCCTTTCGCCGCCGGCACGCGGCTGACCGCCTGGCGCAGGTTCTCGGCCTCGATGCCGCGCTGGCGCGCCAGCTTGCGATAGCGGCCCTGCTTGACCCAGGTTGCCAGGCTGCCAACGATCATGCCGATGGCGAGGGCCAGGAACAGAAAGATGAACAGCGGCAGCGTCAGCGTCAGCTTCGGATTGCCGGGATTGAACGGATCCAGCGTGAAGGCAACCAGTTCGCGATTGGCAACGGCGAGTGCGATCAGGATGATCGCAAGGGGCACGAAGATCACGATGAGGACGAAGCGATTGAACATGATGTTTTCCGTCGGAAGCTGGCCTCTCCGAGAGGCCGTCTGGCGCAGACGCCCGCCTACTTGCCGCCGTTCAGCCTTTCACGCAGTTCCTTGCCGGTCTTGAAGAACGGCACCCATTTCTCCTCAACCTCGACGGATTCGCCGGTGCGCGGGTTGCGGCCGGTGCGGGCGGGACGGTTTTTCACCGAAAAAGCACCGAAGCCGCGCAGCTCGACCCGGTTGCCTTCGGCAAGGGCGTCGGTGATTTCATCGAAGATCGCGCCAACGATGTTTTCGACGTCGCGTAGGAAAAGATGCGGATTGCGCGTGGCAATAATCTGCACAAGTTCGGACTTGATCATGAGACGGATCCCCGTGAAAGCAGTGCGGTCAAAATTATGAGGATGATTTTATTTGTTTTTTTCACTTGCCCCAAGCGGCATCTCAAGGGTGCCAGACGGAAACGAGACCGTCAAGAAACAAGCGGTCGGCGCCGAGTTCATGGATGATGTCGCCGCTGGAGGCCGGCAGGCCGAGCGCGCTGCCGATCGTCTGCGCCATCGCCTTGGAGAATAGGAAGCCGCCCCGCCGTCCGGTGTCTTTCCATTCGACGACCTCGAGTTTGGCATCGACGCCCTTGGTCGCCAGCCAGTTGACGGCTTCGGTCTCGCCGCCGACGGCGTCGATCAGTCCGTTGGCGACACCCTGGCGACCGGTGAAGATCGAGCCGTCGGCAAGTGCCAGCGCTTGTTCGCGGGTCATCTTGCGGCGCTCGGCAACAATGCCGACAAACCAGTCGTAGCTGTCGAGGATGAGCTTGCGGACCATGGCGCGCTCGTCGTCATTGGTCGCCTTGAACGGAGAGGGCGCAGCTTTCAGCGGCGAGGATTTCACTTCCTCCAGCTTGACGCCGAGCTTGTCCATCAGGCCGCTGACGTCGGGATATTGGATCAGGACGCCGATCGAGCCAACGATCGAGGTCTTGCGGGCAACGATATGATCGGCGGCACTGGCGATCATATAGCCCGCCGATGCGGCGAGCGTGCCGACCTCGGCCACGACAGGTTTGTCGGCGGCCAGCTTGCGCACCTCGTCATAGATCGATTCACCGCCGACCGTGGTGCCGCCAGGCGAATCGATCGACAGGATCACGCCTTTCACCTTCGATGACAGGCGAATGGTTTCCAGCCGCTTGATCAGTTCCTCGTCCTCGGTAATCGTGCCTTCGATCTTGACCTTGGCGATATGGTCGACCACCGAGCCGCCGAAATCGTCGCCATAGAACCAGGCTGAAAGCGCGATCACCCCGAGGGCTACGATGCCGATCGCGGCAACGCGCCAGAATGTCAGCTTGCGCCGTAAGCGGCGGCGGTCGATCAGGTCGTCGGCTCTCGGTGCCATGGTCAGCCTTTCAGTCGGCGGGAGGAGACGCTTTTAGACCATGATCCTCCCATCGGGAAGCAATTCTCTTTTGTGCATGGCGAGACAATTCATTCAGCAGGGGCGAGATGGCCACCCGCGTCGGCAATCGAGTAGGACGGCTAGACGGGCTCCCACCCCTTTCTGCTCACGTATTTGTGCAGTCGCCCCGAGGCGCGCAGCGCGACCGATGGCGGATATAATTTTACGCCGCGTGTCTGTTTCTGCTATGGAGAACGTGCGGTTGTGCGGATCTCGTTTTCATCTGTACAAGAGCGGCTGTCACATTTTTGCAGTTTTCGTGGGCTTGTGCTTGCTTGAAGGCGCCGGCGTCCCACCTATAGGCGGTGCTCGGGGCGGGCAGGGGTTTAGAAGAAAGCAGTGAATGTTAGCGCGACCGATTGAACCGACCAACGCCGAGATGGAGTTGGCTCCCCCGGCGGACGGCCGGACGCGCGGCGACGCTTTCGACCGCGCGCGGCGTCATTCGCGCCGCGTGCGCGTTCTCAAATTCGCCGTGCCGCTGGCTGCTGCACTGATCGCCATTGCTTTCCCGGTCTATTCCTATCTCGCCGCACCAGTCTCCGTCACGGTCCAGGCGGAAGGCACGGCCTTTTCCAACGGCAAGCTGGTGATGGCCAATCCTAAGCTAAACGGTTTCACCAAGCAGAAGCAGCCCTATTCGATGACCGCGCTGCGGGCCATTCAGGATGTCGGCACGCAAGGCATCATCGAACTGGAAGGCATCGATGCCAAGGTGCCGATCGCGCCTGACAATGTCGCTGCGATCAAGGCTTCGCATGGCACTTACGATCGTGACGGCAACACGATGAACCTGACAAGCGACGTGACGATCACCACAAGCGACGGCATGCAGGCCAATTTCAAATCTGTCTTCCTCGACATGGGCAAAGGCACTATGAAGACGGGAGATCCCGTCGATGTCAGCCGAGGCGGTTCGCGGATAACAGCGGATTCGATGTCGGTCCGGGACAATGGCAAGGTTCTGGTTTTCGAAAGCAAAGTGCGCGTCAATATCGATTCCGCCGCCTTGAAAACGGCAGAGGGAAACAGCGGAGAAACCAATGCGGCTCAGTAGTTCGACGCGGCTCGCGGCTGCAACTTCAGCGTTGCTGCTGCTCGGACTGGCGCCGTCATTGGCGCAGACCACCAGCCAATCAGGTCTCAAGCTGTCCGGCGACAAACCGATCCAGATCGAAAGCGACAAGCTGGAAGTCCGTCAGGCCGACAGTGTCGCCATCTTCACCGGCAATGTCAGCGTCGTCCAGGGGCCGACATTGATGAAGGCCGGCAAGATGATGGTCTATTACGTCAAGGATTCCAACGCCGGCGGCAAAGGCACGGAAGCGGCCGGCGCGGCGGCGATGACCGGTTCGGCCAACATCGATCACATGGAGATATCCGACAAGGTCTACATCAAGTCGGATGCGCAGATCGCGACCGGCGATCAAGGCAGCTTCGATATGAAGAGCCAGGTTCTGGTGCTTTCGGGCAAAAAGGTCGTTCTGTCGCAAAACGACAACGTCCTGGTCGGCTGCAAGCTCACAGTGCAGATGAAAAGCGGGCTGGCTCAGGTTGATCCATGCGCTGGTCAACGCGTCCAGATGTCGATCACCCCGCCGCCGAAATCGGGAGCGACGAACCCCTGATGGCCAGCCTGTCGTCGCTGACGGCGCGTCTTCCGGGACGGGCCGCCGGCAAGCTTTCGGCGCCGACCACGGTGACCGTCGATACGGGAAAGTTCAAGGGAACCCTAATCGCCAAGGGTCTGACCAAGAGCTACAAGGGCCGCAAGGTCGTCAGCGGCGTCACCATCGGCGTGCGCGCCGGCGAGGCCGTCGGACTGCTCGGGCCCAACGGCGCCGGCAAGACGACCTGTTTCTACATGGTCACGGGCCTGGTGCCTGTGGATGAGGGTACGATCGAGATCGACGGCTTCGACGTGACCTCGATGCCGATGTACCGTCGCGCCCGCCTCGGCATCGGCTATCTGCCGCAAGAGGCCTCGATCTTCCGCGGCCTCAATGTCGAGCAGAACATCCGCGCCGTGTTGGAAGTGGTCGAAAAAGACCGCAAGGTGCGCGAACGCAATCTCGACGAGTTGCTTGAGGAATTCCACATCAGCCATCTGCGCAAGTCGCCGTCCATGTCGCTCTCCGGTGGCGAGCGGCGGCGCCTGGAAATCGCGCGTGCGCTGGCGACCCGTCCGGCCTACATGCTGCTCGACGAGCCTTTTGCCGGTATCGATCCGATCGCCGTCGCCGATATCCAGCAATTGGTGCGCCACCTGACAGCGCGCGGCATCGGCGTCCTCATCACCGATCACAATGTGCGCGAAACGCTTGGCCTGATCGACCGCGCCTATATCATCCATGCCGGCCAGGTGCTGACCCACGGTCGGGCCGACGAAGTGGTTGCAAACGCCGATGTGCGGCGGCTTTACCTCGGCGAGGGTTTTACGCTCTGAGCGTGAAATTTGTTTCCTGACGCGATTTTTTTGCGCTCGCGGGGCTTTTTTCCTCGATTTTGCTCCGCGATAACGCTCCGGTAAGTGGGTTTTGCTAGCAATTGCCTTGACAAGCAAAAGCCGGGCCAGTTTCTATGACCGGCTGCAAAAATTGTTCTCCGGAAGTCCGGATGCGTAGACGAGGCGTTTGAAACCGAACCATGGCATTGGCGGCCAAACTACAGCTACGACAATCACAGTCGCTGGTGATGACGCCGCAGCTGATGCAGTCGATTCGGCTGCTGCAGTTCACCCATGTCGAACTCGAGCATTTCATCGACGAGGAAATCGAGCGCAACCCGCTGCTTGAGCGCGCCGAGCCGCAGGACGATGCCGCCAGCGAACAGGCGCAGAAGGTCGAGGCGGAGCCGCAGGCCACCACCGAAGGCGACTGGTTCGAAAACGAAATGCAGTGGAGCGCCGAAGCGATTTCGGACAAGCTCGACACATCACTGGAAAACCTGTTTCCCGACGACCCGGGAACCAGCGAGCGGCTCGGTCCCGACCTGACGGCGCAATGGAAATCGGCTTCCGGCAATGGCGCGAGTTCCTCATCCGAAGGTTTAGACGCCGGCGACATGGCGGCCGCGGCGATCACGCTGCGTGACCATGTCGGCGAACAGGTCGCGCTTGCCTTTGCCGATACGACGGCACGGTCGATCGCCGCCGACCTGGCCGATGGCCTCGACGAGGCCGGTTATCTGCGCGCCGACCTGGCCGAGATCGCCGCCCGTATCGGTACGGACGCCGCCGCAGTGGGGAAGGTACTGGCGGTGTGCCAGACCTTCGAGCCGGCCGGCCTGTTTGCCCGCGACCTTGCCGAATGCCTGTCGCTGCAGCTTGCCGTGCGGGACCGGCTCGATCCGGCGATGACGGCGCTGATCGCCAATCTCGAACTCCTGGCGCGGCGTGATTTCCACGCGCTGAAACGGATCTGCGGCGTCGACGAGGAGGATCTGCTCGACATGCTGGCCGAGATCCGGGCGCTCGATCCCCGGCCCGGTATGGCATTTTCGGGTGGCGCCAGCGATGCGATCGTCGCCGATGTCGAGGTGCGTGCCGCCAATGACGGCAGCTGGACGGTAGAACTCAATGCCGAAACGCTGCCGCGCGTGCTGGTCGATCATATCTATTTCGCCCAGGTCTCGCCGCAGGCGAAGAACCAGGCCGAAAAGGATTTTCTGGCCGAATGCCTGCAGAACGCCAACTGGCTGACACGCAGTCTCGACCAGCGGGCGAAGACGATTCTTAAGGTGGCCTCGGAAATCGTGCGTCAGCAGGATGCCTTCCTCGTCCATGGCGTGCGCCAGTTGAAGCCGCTCAACCTACGCACGGTGGCCGATGCCATCGGCATGCACGAATCGACGGTCAGTCGGGTCACCGCCAACAAATACATGCTGACGCCGCGCGGCGTGTTCGAACTGCGTTACTTCTTCACCGCCTCGATCGCGGCGTCGGGCGGCGGTGACGCGCATTCCTCGGAAGCCGTGCGTGACCGCATCAAGCAACTGATCGACGAGGAAAAACCCGTCGACGTACTTTCCGACGATGCGATCGTCGACATGCTGCGGGAGAGTGGTGTCGATATTGCCAGGCGTACGGTCGCCAAGTACCGGGAAGGAATGAATATTCCCTCCTCGGTGCAGCGCCGGCGCGAGAAACGGGCAATGGCCAGCGCCGGGCGCTGACGCGGTTCGACTTTCCTCAGGCCAGCACTTCATTGACAAGCCGCGGTGAAGTGGCTAGAAGCCCGCCCGCATGAGACGGGCTAGATGCCTGCATGCGGATGGTCCGTCACGACGTTGGCCTCGGGACGGTCAAAAGGCGGCTTGTGATCAACCGGAAAGTTCGGATTTAAAATCGGCGCGAGTGACGCCGCAAAGCTTGTGCGCACGGATCACGAGTATAAACTCGGGCCAGTTTGAAGCCTGAGCAAGGAAGGTCAGTTTTCAGATGAATCTGCGCATATCGGGAAAACACATGGATATCGGCGATGCGTTCCGCACACGCATCAATGATCGTGTCGGCGAAGCGATCGGCAAATATTTCGATCGCGGCTTTGCCGGACACGTCACGGTCATCAAATCGGGCTCGCGCTATTCGGCGGATTGCATGATCCGGCTGGATTCCGGCGCTTCGCTGCAGGCTACCGGCGATGCCCAGGATCCGACATTGGCCTTCGAGGCCGCGGCGGATCGTCTGGAGACCCGCCTTAGGCGCTACAAGCGGCGACTGAAGTCGCACAGTTCGGGTGCCGCAAATGGCGAACCGACTGACATTGCCTACACGGTGATGGCGCCGCTTGCGGACGACGACGAGGATATTCCGGAGAATTTCGCACCGGCTATCGTCGCCGAATCGACCATGACGCTGAAGACCATGTCGGTGGCGTCGGCGGTCATCGAGCTCGACAACAAGGACAGCCCGGTCTTCGTCTTCCGCAATGCCGGAAACGACCATCTCAACATCGTCTATCGCCGGCCCGATGGAAACATCGGCTGGATCGACCCGTTCACGACCAAGGTCGCACAAGCGTGACGACAAGGATCGCACGGACGTGACGACCACGGTCGCACTGGGATAAGAGCCGGCCGCACGAGGGGTGGGGACTGGTGACGGCAGGCGAACAAGGGATTTCAAGCATGGATCTGAGCGATCTTATCAACGTTCCGGCGATACTGCCGGCGTTGAAGGCGAACTCCAAGAAGCAGCTGCTGCAACTGCTGTCCGAACGGGCAGCGGCGATTTCCGGCATTCCGGAACGGGAGGTGTTCGACACCATCCTGCAGCGTGAACGGCTGGGCTCGACCGGCGTCGGCAACGGCATCGCCATTCCGCACGGCAAGCTGGCCGGCGTGAAGCGCATCGCGGGGGTTTTCGCGCGGCTGGAGACGCCGGTGGATTTCGAGTCGCTCGACGATCAGCCGGTCGACCTGGTGTTCCTGCTGCTGGCGCCGGAAGGTGCTGGCGCCGATCATCTCAAGGCCTTGTCGCGCATCGCGCGGGTGCTGCGCGACGCCGACACTGTGGCCAAGATCAGGGGCACACGCGACGCCGCGGCAATTCACGCGCTTTTGTCGGACACCCAGGCCTCACACGCGGCCTGAACTCAGGACGAAACCGTCGCAAGGGCCGCCACGGACGGCCCTATTCGTTTCAATTGGGGATCACCTCAGTGAATGGCGACCGTGGTCAGGTCGTTTTCCATGGCGCCGGCCAGTGCACGGTCACGCGCATCGGAAAGCAGGATCGGCTGACCATTAGCGGCAAACAGCGCCCACAGTTCCATGCCGGGCGCGATTTCGCCGAGGTTGGGGAACCGGCCGAGCAATTCGTCGCTCGAGACTTTTCTGAGATAAGCGACCGAGCCCTCGCCGAGATGCGCGAATTCGCCATTGGTCATGGTGATATTTTCAGTTCTGGTCATTTCAAAGCCTCCTTGGCGCGAGGACGCCGCTCAAGGCCATCCCGCATGAGAGCCATCGGTAAAGACTAGTCTTTCACCGATATATTTATTTTCCGTACCAGCCGTTCGGACTCCGGCCGATCGAGATCGATCGACAAAAGGCCGTTCTTCAGTTCCGCCGCGATCACCCGCATGCCGTCGGCCAGCACGAAACAGCGCTGGAACTGGCGCGCGGCGATGCCGCGATGAAGAAATTCGCGCTCGGTGTCGTCAGTTTGACGGCCTCGCACGACCAACTGGTTTTCCTCCGTTGTGACATCGAGATCGCTTTCGGCGAAACCGGCGACCGCCAATGTGATGCGCAACCTTTCGGTCTTGCCGTCGGCGCCGCTGAGGCGTTCGATGTTGTATGGAGGATAGCTGTCACCGGACTTCGCCAAACGTTCCAGGGTCTTTTCCATGGCGTCGAAACCAAGGAGAAGCGGGCTGGAAAAAGGCGTCATTCGGCTCATGTTACACTGTCCTCTCAAGAGCGACATCAAGTGGAAAAACCCAGATGGCATTTTTCCCGATGGCCTTGATATGGTCCGCCCCGCGACCAAGTTCAAGCCGTCAATAGACTCGCCCAAAAAGACCAGGTCGTGGACTCACAGGAATGATCGGCATGGCGCTTGAAACGGCGAGCAGATGCAAGGAGAAGCGCTCGGGCCGGGATCGTCTTCCCAGGTCGAGCGGTTCGACATGGCAGCTCGCGGCCGCTTCGGCGTCATTTGGATGTTTCGGTCAGATTCATCCAGGTCCATGGCTTCGCCAAACAAGGAATTGAAATGCCCCAATCACGCAAGATCATCATCGACACGGATCCCGGCCAGGATGATGCAGTCGCCATTTTGCTGGCGCTCGGCAGCTCCGAGCTGGAGATCGTCGGCATCACCGCCGTTGCCGGCAACGTGCCGCTGAAGCTTACCGAAAAGAATGCACGCAAGATCTGCGAGCTGGCTGGCCGCCCGGACATCAAGGTCTATGCCGGCGCCATCCGGCCCTTGATGCGTGAACTGGTCACCGCCGAGGAGGTACATGGCAAGACAGGTCTCAACGGGCCGCAATTGCCCGAGCCGACGATGAAGCTGCAAGACCAGTACGCGGTCGATTTCATCGTCGAGACGCTGATGACGGAAGAAAGCGGCACGATTACGCTTTGCCCGCTCGGGCCGCTCACCAACATTGCGCTGGCGCTGATCCGCGAACCGCGCATCGCACCGCGCATCAAGGAAATCGTGCTGATGGGCGGCGGCTTCTTCGAAGGCGGCAACGTCACGCCGGCCGCCGAATTCAACATCTATGTCGATCCGCATGCCGCCGATGTCGTGCTCAAATCCGGCATTCCGATCGTGATGATGCCACTCGACGTCACCCACAAGGCGCTGACCACCGCCAAGCGCACGCAGACTTTCCGCGCGCTCGGCACCAAGGTCGGCACCGCAACCGCGGAGATGCTGGAATTCTTCGAGCGTTTCGACGAAGAGAAATACGGCACCGACGGTGGGCCGCTGCACGACCCTTGCGTCATAGCCTATCTCCTGAAGCCTGAACTCTTCAAAGGTCGCAACTGCAACGTCAGCGTGGAAACCGCTTCGGAACTGACCATGGGCATGACCGTGATCGACTGGTGGGGTGTCACCAAGCGGCCGAAGAACGCCATGGTGATGCGCGACATCGACCATGACGGGTTTTTCGCCCTGCTGGTGGAGAGATTGGGGCGGCTTTAGGGCCCTCTTTGCCTTCTCCCCTTATGGACCCATAAGGGGAGAAGGCGAGGCGGTCCTACTTCGACCGTGAGAACGCCAGCCACAGGCCGCCACCGACCATGAAGCTTCCGCTGATCCTGGACATGAGCTTGATGCGGCTGGCCGACAGCAGGCGTCCGGCGCGGCCGGCGGCCAGCGCGTATGTCGAATCCGACATGGCCGCGAAGATCATGGCGGTGAGGCCCATGACGGCGATCTGCAGCGAGTAGTTGCCTTGTGGCGAAATGAACTGCGGAAAGAAGGCGCCGAAGAAAATCAGCGTCTTGGGGTTGCTGAGCGCCACGAGCAGACCCTGCAGGAAGAAGCCGCCGCGCGGCTTCCTGGCGGTCCCGTCAGCGTTCAACTTGCCCTTTGAGCGGAACATCTGGACACCCATCCAGATCAGATAGGCGGCGCCGATCAGCCGCACCCATTCGAACCAGTGGCCCATGCCCGAAATCAGCGTGTTAAGGCCGATGCCGACGATGGCGATCATCACGGCAAGCCCGGCCTGCGTGCCGGCGACATTGGCGAGACCGGCGCGGGTGCCATGGCGGATGCTGTTGGCGATGATCAGCGTGACCGTCGGACCGGGCACCAGGATGATGACGATGCAAGCGACGACATAGGCGGCGTAGAGTTCGAGCGACATGATTTTTCCCTGTTTGCTGGAGCATGATCTTTTCCGAAAACCAGTCCCCACTTTTCGGGATCATGCTCTAGGAATGCCGCCGATGCGGCGCGGCTGAGGATAATCAATGCATGGCAGCGCTGACGGTGCAAGCCGGTGCGCGAAACGCCGCGATGCTGCTCAGGCGCCGGCCTGCCAGGGCATCGTTGCCTCGTAGGCCGCCGCCGCCTTAAGCACGGCGAGATCGCCGCGCGGCCGGCCGATCAACTGCATGCCCATCGGCCGGCCCTTGTCGTCGAAGCCGACCGGCACGTTGACCGCCGGGCAGCCGCCCAGCGTGGCGAACGCCGATACCTGCATCCAGCGGTGGTAGCTGTCCATCGCGCGTCCGGCGACCTCACGGGGCCAATGCGTGCTTACATCGAACGGGAAGACCTGCGCGGTCGGCAGCGCAATGAGATCATAGCGGTCGAAGAGCGACAGCAGCGTTCGATGCCAGGAGGTGCGGATGACGGAGGCGGCGCGGATCTGCGGCGCCGTCAGCCGTATCGCGTTCTCCACTTCCCAGATGGCTTCCGGCTTGAGCAGGCGGCGTTTCGCGGGGTCGTCATAGTGTGTCTTGAGCGCACAGCCGCTGCTGGCTTGCCGCAGCGTCACGAAGGCCTGCCACAACGCTTCGAAATCGAAATCCGGCAGCAGGGGTTCGCTGGGGAAGGACGCATCCGCAAAGCGGCCAAGTGCTGCCTCGCACAGGCTGAGAATGCCGGGTTCGACCGGCAGATGACCGCCGAGGTCGCCAAACCAGGCGATGCGGCCGCCAGTCGCTTTTGCTGCAAGCCCTCCGAGGAATGACGTCGGTTTCTCATAGGACAAAGGCGCCTGCGGATGGTAGCCCGCCTGCACATCGAGCAGCAACGCCATGTCGCGAACATTGCGGCCCATCTGTCCGTCGACGCCCATCTGCGCATGAAAGACCTCGAAGTCCGGTCCGCCGGGAACAAGTCCTTGTGACGGGCGGAAGCCAAAGACATTGTTCCAGGCGGCCGGGTTGCGCAGCGAGCCGCCAAAATCGCTGCCATCGGCGACCGGCACCATGTCGAGCGCCAGCGCCACCGCCGCGCCGCCGCTCGAGCCGCCGGCTGTCAGAGCCGGATCGAAGGCGTTGAGCGTCGGCCCGAACACGGTGTTGTAGGTGTTGGAGCCAAACCCGAATTCGGGGACGTTGGTCTTGCCGACGATGATGGCGCCGGCGTCGCGGATGCGTTCGACGAAGAAATCGTCTTCTTGCGGCACGAAGTCAGCGAAGATCGGCGAGCCGAAAGAGGTTCTGAGGCCCGCGGTCGAGGCGAGGTCCTTGATGGCGATAGGCAGGCCGAACAGCGCCCCGGTTTCGACACCCGCTTGCCGCCGGGCATCGGCCGCATCGGCTTCGCGCAGTATATCGGCGCGATCACGCAAGGAGACGATGGCGTTGACGAGCGGATTGACCGTCTCGATGCGGTCGAGGAATGCCGTGACCACCTCGCGCACGGAAAGTGTCTTCCGGCGGATCGCGTCGGCGAGCTCGATGGCGGACAGGCGGCAGATGTCGCCGGCCGGCGTCACGGCATGCTTTGTCCGAGGGCGCAGCATCTCAACGGGTTTCCTGCAAAACCTGATCGACATCCTTGGCCAGCGGTATCGCCGGCTGGGCGCCCGGCTTGAGGCAGGCCAACGAGCCGGCCGCGCCGGCGCGCGCCAGCGCCTGTTCGAGCGCAAGGCCGGACGACAGACCGGCGGCGAAATAGCCGCAGAACGTGTCGCCGGCACCGACCGTGTCGACAGGCGTGATCTTCAGTGCCGGAACGGTCAGGAAGTCGCTTGGCGTCGCCGCCATCACGCCGTCGCCGCCAAGCGTGACGACGATGGTGCGGCCGGTTTTCCCGGCAAAGTCGCGCATGCGCGCCGCCCGGTCGCGGCCTTGCAGTGACAGTGCTTCGCCATAGAGATCGAATTCGGTCTCGTTGGCGACGGCATAGTCCGCCTTGCCGAGAAAGCCGGCTGCTTCGCCCTGGAAGGGTGCTGTGTTGAGCACGGTGACGGCCCCGGCCGCTCTTGCCTGGTCGAGGGCGGCTGCGACGGTCGCCAGCGGAATTTCATGCTGCAGCAGCACGACATCGCCCTGTTTGAAAAAGGCCTTTGAGAGATCGCCGGGCACCACAGACGCGTTGGCGCCCGGTATCACGGCGATGATGTTCTCGCCGTCGTCGCCGACCATGATCAGCGCCGTGCCAGTCGAGGCGTGGGTCTCGGCGACGCCGGACAGGTCGACCTTGCCGTCGCGCAGCAGCGCCAGCGCGTCGGCAGCGAAGCTGTCCTTGCCGACGGCTCCCACCATGCGCACCGAGGCGCCGGCGCGCGCGGCGGCCAGCGCCTGGTTGGCGCCCTTGCCGCCGGGCGCGGTGGTGAAGGCCGAGCCGGCCACCGTCTCGCCGGGGCGCGGCAGGCGGTCGACATTGGCGATAAGGTCGAGGTTTATCGAGCCGATGACGATAATCAAGCAAGGCCTCCTGGCAGTACAAATTCAAAGTGTCGGAGCGTCCTCGTTGGTCCGCGCGGGCGAAGGTCGTTTCCAATCGTGCGCGAAAGCTAACCTGTAAGGCCGCAGCTTGCCAGACCGCGCGAAGGGTCCGCCTCGATTTGATGCGTCATGGCCTATTCGCAGCGCACAGTGACCGCTCCCTGATAGTTGCCGGCGGGAAAGATACCGCTCGACTTGGTGGCGGTGAGGTCGACCTGCATGGTGTGAGTGCCGTTGACGACCCGTTGCGGCGCACTTCCGTTGATGTCGACCCCCGAGCCATCGAGGCGGAAGACTGAGGCGAAGGTCACGTTGGTGTCGCCGCCGCTCGGTGCGGACGTGAATGCGGCCGGCGCCGGCGCCGAAACCGAATAGCAGTCCAGCAGATTGAGCAAGGAGCACAGCAGTGAGTTTGCCACGATGGTGGCGCTGGCGCTGGATCCACCCGCCTGTTTGGAGCCCAGTATGCCGATAGCGGGATTTGCGGTCATTGTTCCCGACGTCCCGACCATGATGGTGCAGGTGCCGGTGATCGCCGCTTGCACCGGAAGGCAGAAGCCGGCAAATGCTGCCATCGCAAGCAGCGCACGGTTATTTCTTCTTCTTTTTCTTGCCATCGCCGTTTCCGGTCCTGATGCTCCAGCCTTCGTTTGCCCATCCGGGTGATGCGGCCGCGGGAGCGCTGGCGGCCACGCTCGCCGTCTGGCCGTCGGCGCCAAGGCCCATCTTCAGCAGTTTCAGTTCCAGTTGCAGGCGGTCGACCTCGAGTTCGTAGAGCCGGCTGCAGTCGACGCGCTTCGGCGTACGCCCGATCGGGATCACAACCCGGCCATAGGTGGCAACGCTGTTGTCCGACTGACTGTTACCTCTGATGACGCCGAGATCAACATAGGCGCCGGTGCCGGAGACTGCGGAACGGCAAGTGGTGCCGTCCGCGGCATGGACCTCGTCCTGGCCCTGGGGCAAGGTGACGCCGGGCAGGTTGAAACCGCTCTCGTTCTGGTTGAGGTTGTAGACATCCTCGGCCACCGCAGGCGAGATGCCCGCCGAAGCAGCCGCGAGCGCGACTATCAGGATTTGCGGCGCCCAAAGAACTTTCCGCATATCTGTGCCCTTATCTGCGTCTGTTGATTGGGGAAGGGGATGCTTTCGGTACAGATACGCACTTTACGCTCGGGGGCACCGTCGAAAGGCACGACCACAAGGACAGGACGTGAAGCCTGCGAAGCCAATTGGAAGACTTTCGGAGAGATCCTGGCGTCTACTGGCTGAAAATCCTGATCGTAGACGTGGATTTCGACCCGGATCTTCCGGTCATAGGGATTGGCGGGGAAAATGCGGACAGCGAAGGCGTCACTGAAGCTGTTGACCTCGCCACGCATCGGCGACATCGACTGGGCTTCGGCGGCAATGGGTGCCAATCCGATGGCCAGTGCCGTCGTCAGGATTCGAGCATGTTTCAAGGACCCCTCCATCGCTACGGCGTCATTCGCAGCGCAGCGTTACCGTTGCCTGATAGTTGCCGGAGGCGAAGCGGTTGCTGCCACCCTTGGTGCCGGCGAGATTGACCGAGACGAGGTCGGCGCCGGGTGTTCCGATGCTGGTGGCCGAGCCGGTTTCAACGATAGAATGCGTGCCCGCAGCGGAGTAGGTCGGTGTCCAGGTCGTCGACGTTACGTCCGCCGAAGGTACCGTCGTCGTGGTGACCGGATCGACGCTGAGCGACACGCCTCCGGTTGTCGTCAGCGTCACGGTTCCGGCAGAACCGCCGCTGTTGTGAGAGCTGAGTGACTGCAGGTCGGGGCTGACTGTCATCGTGCCATTGGTGGCAATGACAAGCGTGCAGGTTGGCGTGATCGTGCCGTTGAAAATGACATTTTGCGTCGTGGCCAATACGGGTTGGTCAAGACAGGCAAACAGCATTGCTGCGCCGAGGGCGGCGCGAAACCATGTCATCGAGACCTCCTATCAATTCGGATCGCCCGAATTAATAGGGGTCATCATCACTTTGTCGTAGTTAATTTTGAGTTAACTGAAATAAATGCTAAAAACAACAAACAGGAAAACCGGAGGTTGCTCCCGGTTGCAAGAAATAAAATTGACGCGGATATCGCACTTATACTTGGGAATTTATCAGTATCTATACATCTCTCCGGCAAAGCTCGAAAAATCGATATTTCACGACACCTGTCCCGCTTCCCAGCCCAGGATAGCGCGCTTGCGCGTCAATCCCCAGTGATAGCCGGTGAGGTCGCCGGATTTGCCGATAGCGCGGTGGCAGGGAACCACGAAAGAGAGCGGGTTGGCGCCGTTCGCCGCACCGACCGCACGGCTGGCGGACGGCGCACCGATGCTGGCAGCAATCGAGGAATAGGTGCGGGCCTTGCCCATCGGGATCTTGAGCAGCGCCTCCCAGACCCGAACCTGGAAGTCGGTGCCGATCATGACGACATGCAGCGGCTGGTCCGGGCGCCACAGCGTCGGGTCGAATATGCGCGCGGCATAGGGGCCCGTAGCAGCCATGTCCTCGACATAGATGGCGTTTGGCCAACGGCTGGACATGTCGGCGAAGGCAGCACGCTCCTCGCCGGGATCGCTGAAGGCAAGGCCGGCAAGTCCGCGGTCGGTGGACATGATCAGGGCGGTGCCGAACGGCGAGGGATGATAGCCGTAACGGATGGTGAGACCGGCGCCGCGCGTCTTGTAGTCGCCCGGTGACATCGCCTCGTGGGTGACGAAAAGATCATGCAGCCGGCCAGGGCCCGACATGCCCAATTCGAACGAGGTTTCAAGCAGCGGCATGCCTGAATCGAGCAGCCTGCGGGCATGATCCAATGTCACCGCCTGCAGGAAGGCCTTGGGCGACAGGCCGGCCCAGCGTGTGAAGAGCTTTTGCAGGCCGGTGGGCGTCTCGCCGACCTCCTCGGCCAGCTCTTCGAGGGAAGGCTGATCGCGATAGTCGAGGCTGATCTTCTCGATGGCGCGGCGCACGATTTCGTAGTCGCTACCTTCAGGCGTGATGTCCTTTTTGAGGACCGCTGTGTGTGTGCTCATGGACTATCTCCTTGAGCCGGAATATCGCCCCTTGCGGCGGTGACCGCCACCCGAAACTTGCCTTCTGGCCGCGCATACCCAGATAGACTCGGATCTTGAGCCAGGAGTCGCTCATGGCTGGCGAAAAAGTAGCCCTCACCGGCGCTAAGGAAACCTTGCTGATTACGCTCTACGGCAAGGCGCTGGAGAGCCGGATGTCGGATTCGCTGCTCGGGGATCAAGCGCGCAGCGCTTTCCGCGGAGTTGCTTTGCTTTAGCGCGCCTTGGCTGTGGCCAGCGCGCGTGAAAAGGCAGTGGCAAAGCTTTCTCGGGAGTCAGGGTCCAGGAAAGATCCGATCGGCACGTTCTGGCCTTGGCCTTCCACCGTCATCCTTGTGATCCCGATCTCGGCATGACGGGCGATCGAAAACCGCGTCCAGAACGGATTGAAGCGATGCGCTTCCGATTTACCGGATGGTGCCGTCTTGCGGATGTCGAGGCTGGTGCGCGAAACCGACACTTCCTCGCGTGCGCGGGCAGCACGGTAGTTGAGGCGAAAGGCGATGTAGACGCCGGCCACGTCGAGGCCGAAGAATCCGAACACCGGCCAGGCGCCGCGCGACAGGAAAAACGCGCCTGTGACCAGCCAGCCGAACAGCAGCGCGCCCATCAGGATGAAGAAGCCTGTCCGGCCCAGCGACCGGTGCGGGGTCAGTAGCGCCTGAAAGAATGGTTCGTCGGCCTGAAACGAGGCGTTTGTGTCGCTCATGGCGGGATATTATAGGAGGGAAATGGCGAGCCCCAAGTCCAAAGATTCTTCCATGTCCAAAAAAGAATTGCTGCCCGGCCGGCGCGAGGGGTCGAACGCCAAGCCGCGCCCGAAGCCGGTGCGGAGCACTTCGCGCTACAGCCCGGCGGAAGTGCACGAGATATTCCGGCGCTTTTCGATCCAGCGGCCGGAGCCGAAGGGTGAACTCGAACATGTCAATGCGTTCACGCTGCTGGTCGCGGTGGTGCTGTCGGCGCAAGCAACCGACGCCGGTGTCAACAAGGCGACGCGGGCGCTGTTCAGGGCCGCCGATACGCCGCAGAAGATGCTGGCACTGGGAGAAGCCAAGGTCGGCGAGCATATCCGCACCGTCGGGCTCTGGCGCAACAAAGCCAAGAATGTGATTGCGCTGTCGCAGGCGTTGATCCGCGACCATGGCGGCGAGGTGCCCGACGAGCGCGATCAATTGGTCAAGCTGCCCGGCGTCGGGCGCAAGACCGCCAATGTCGTGCTCAACATGGCTTTCGGCCAGCACACGATGGCGGTCGACACCCATATTTTGCGCCTCGGCAACCGGCTCGGGCTGGCCCCTGGCAATACGCCGGAACAGGTCGAGCAGGGGCTGCTCAAGATCATCCCGGACGAATATATGCGGCACGCGCATCACTGGCTGATCCTGCATGGCCGCTATGTCTGCAAGGCGCGCAAGCCGGATTGCCCGGCCTGCGTCATCGCCGACATCTGCAAGGCAGAGGTGAAGACGACCGATGTGCCGGCACCGCTGATCGAGCTCGCGCCGCTCGCCTCAACGGCATAACTCTCCAAACGGCCTATTCTAGCTAATAGCCGTAGCCGCGCGCCATCGCCGCAGCGAAGACCGGGATGAGCAGGAAGATGAAGGCCCCGGCGCGGATGTAGCTCTTCACGGACGCAAGCTCGGCCGCCGGCACCTGGAACGAGGGACTGGCGCTCGCCTGTCTGTTCCAGGAAACAAAGCGGATCGTCGGGATGATCGACAACAGGCCGACGACGGCAAACGCCGTCATCTTGGCCCAGAACACCCAGTTGTAAACGTAGAATTCCCAGCCCTTGAGGCCATAGAACACACGGCCGATGCCGACGACGATGATAAGCACGGCGATGATGCCATAGTGGCGGTCGATGCCTGCGAGCCGCTTGAGCGTCGCGGCGGCCAGATCGCCACGGGTCAGTACGAATTCGGCGCCGATGATCCCCGCCAGCGAAAACACCAGCACATGATGGGCAATGGCAAGCACAAGATCGGTGGTGTCCATGCTCTATCCCTTGGTTTGACGGCACCGCCGCGCCTAAAAGGGGAGGCGTCGGCAGGTGCTGAATCAGCCTGCGGTCAAAGTAACACCGTCGCGCGAAAATCCCAGCAGCGGCGCGTGGATGATGGCCCGTATCGCCCCTGGCCCTTGCACCGCGCCGGCTATTTGCTAAGCGCTGACTATCCGTGCGAGACAGATCTCATGAACAATCCACAAGCGACCAGCGCTCCGGTCATCGAGACGAAGCGAACCATCCTGCGAGCGCACCGGCTGGGCGATTTCGACACCTATGCCGCGATGTGGACCGAGCCCGTCGTCACCCGTTTCATCGGAGGCAAGCCGCGCACGCGCGAGGAGAGCTGGATGCGTTTCCTGCGTCACGCCGGCCTGTGGTCGCTGCTCGGCTACGGTTTCTGGGCAATCGAGGAGAAGGCGACGGGCCGTTTCATCGGCGAGGCCGGCTTTCACGATCTGAAGCGCGATATGGAGCCGTCGATCGAAGGCATTCCCGAGGCCGGCTGGGCGCTGGTTCCGACTGTTCACGGCGCAGGCTTCGCCACCGAGGTGGTAGGCCGCGTGCTCGCATGGGGCGAAGACGCGTTCGGGCGTGCGAAGACCGTCTGCATCATCGATCCGGAGAACGCCGCTTCGCTGAGGGTTGCGGCGAAGTGCGGCTACCGGGAAGTGGTGCAGACCACCTACCATAACGCCCCGACCATCCTGCTGGCGCGATGACCTTAGCGACAGATTCAGATCTCAGGTCGAATCGACCGACCTGAGATCTGAATCTGCCTCTAAATCAAAGGGATAGAGCATGATGTCGCCCGAAAAACCGCTTCGCACTTTTCGGCATCATGCTCTCGGCGGCGTCATCGACTGGACATACCCGGTCTGCTAGCATCGATCATAGTGCGAAGGGGGATGATCGATGCGTGCATTCAAGACGATAGCCATGGCGTTTTTCTGGGCGGGGTTTGTTCTCGTGCTGACATTGCGGTTGGCCGCTGCCGACGCGACGGTGCCGACCGCCGATATCAAGGGTGCCGCCGACAACCATCTCGCCAAGCGCTACGAAGGCTCATTCATCGTCTCATACGAGAAACTAGCCTTCACCGATTTCAGCGTGCCGCTGTCGCCACTCAAGCCGAGCGCCGACCCGGATGCGCGTGATGCGATGAACAATCGTGTCTTTGCACCTGACAAGAAGGCCGAGGTCGAAGGCGCCCTGACCCGCATTGCCTATGTGCTGCCGGCCGAGCGCTCGCCGCTCGAAGTGCTGCGCAACTATCAGGATGTGATTGCGGCGGCGGGCGGCGAAATCCTGTTCGAATGCAAGAAGGAGGAATGCGGCGGCGCCGCCGACCGTTCGTCGAGTGGCGGCGGTGGCGACATGAGCCTGACGATGTATTCCTTTCATGAGAGCGATCTGAAGGACGCAGCCTTCTCGAATGGCGCCTGCGCACTGACCTCCGGCATCAATGACCAGCGTTATTTCTCGGCCAAGGTGCCGCAGGAAGGCGGCGACGCCTATGTGACCGTGCAGACCTATTCGATGACCGGCGATCTCTACTGCAAGGAACTCAACGGCCGCACCATAGCCATCGTCCAGGTGCTGGAACCCAAGGCACGCGACAAGAAGATGGTGGTCGTCGAGGCGGCCAAGATGGCGGATTCGCTTTCCGCCACCGGCAGCATTTCGCTCTACGGCATCCTCTTCGACACCGACAAGGCCGACATCAAGCCGGAGTCGGAACCAACACTGAAGGAAATTTCGACGCTGCTGGCCAACGACCCGAAGATGGCCGTGATCGTCGTCGGCCACACCGACAACCAGGGCGCCTTCGACTACAATCTCGACCTCTCGTCGCGACGGGCACAAGCGGTCAAGGCAGCGCTAGTGGCGAAATACGGCATCGACGGGGGGCGGTTGACCGCGGCCGGCGCCGGCATGATGGCGCCTGTCGCCAGCAATGATGACGACGCGGGCCGCGCCAAGAACCGCCGAGTGGTTCTGGTCAAGTTGAACTGAGCGAGCCTTCCCAACGAGGACGCATTCTACGACAGCGCGTCCGCCGCGAGGCTCGCCTGCTCGAGCATGGAGGCGTCCTCGCCGAAGGCGCAGGTGGCGGCCGACGAGTGAGGCTCGGAGCTCTTTGCTCGCGGCCTGATTGATCTTGCTCTAGGCCTGATCGACCGTCACGGGCTGGGGGACCTTCAAGGTTTTCACCAGCGTCGAAAGATCGGGTTCATCGATGAGCATGGCTGCGTCGGCCGGCGTCAGCCAGGCCCGCTGGCGTCGTTTTGCTTCCTGCCAGTTGCCCAGTTCCTCGGTCACTTCAAGCAGGTAGACGATGACGTCGACGCGGACAAAGCGGTTGGCCAGCCGCTTCCAGTAGGAATAGATGCCCGCCGGCTGCTTCAGCGTCTTGCCGAGCACGCCAGCTTCCTCCTGCGCCTCGATGGTCGCCGCCTTGCGTCCGTTCTTGCCTTTCATCGGCCATCCCTTGGGCACGATGAAGCGCCTGGTGGTTCGCGACGTGACCAGCATGACCTCGATATCGCCGCGCGCGTTCAGCCGAAAGGGAATAGCAGCTACCTGGCGGATCCTGTCGCCCTTCTTTGCCTTGCGGACGGCCTTTTTCTTGGGGGCTGCCATTCGTCATCCAGTCGATGCAATGCCGCATAGCCGCGACCAGGCATCGTTGCAAACCAAACATTTCGCTTGTGCCGCAGGGCGCTCCGAATACATAAGTCGGCTAAATAAACGAAAAACGACTGGATGTCAGCGGCAATTGCGCACCGCGGTGGTGCCGATTATCTGCGTCTGGCAGCTTGGATTGAGTTGTTGCACCATCGGTGGCGGTTGCTGAACGATCTGGCGGTCCTGGGCGCGATACTGCTGCTGTTGCTGCTGGAATTGTTGGCGCTGTATCCTGTTTTCCAGAATTTGCAGGTCGTTCTGCCGAATCAACGCGTTGTCGCCGGCGGCGGAATCGATGGCTTGCGCGAAAGTGGGCAGGCAAGCGCCCACCAGCATTGCCGTGGCCAGCATTGCCGACCTGAAAATCATTGATGGTCGAAGTGCTAACATCCATTCATTCCCGCGCAAAAATCCTCGCCTTAATATAGGGCATCTGCCCGGCCGTGCCATATCCAGGCGCCGTTCCAAGCGACATCGGCTTGTCGACCGTTGGGTGACCCCGCTCGGTGGCGGAGAATCTGCCCGGCAACCCCGCATTGCACTTGACGGAGGCCGTCGATTCGCCGCTCTATCGGGTCGGCGTCAGCCTTGTGCTGGATGCGTCAATGGTGGCCGTCGGGTATGATGGCGCCTTCGGCGAAACGGTTAAACAGAACGCGATCAGCGCGTCTCTCAAGGTCAGCTTCTGGCCCGAGGCGGAGCCGGGCGGGAGGACTTGATGAGGAAGTACGCGTATCTCATGGCGATGCTGGGTGTTGCCTGTGCCATCGGCGTGCCGGCCGCGGCGGCGCAGACCAAGGGCGACAAGGTGGCGGCGCCGCCCGCCGCCGATGCGCCGCAGTTGCCTGGTGGAGCGTCCGCCCTGTCCGAAACCCATGGCGACTGGACCGTCAATTGCCAGATATCAGGCACGACCAAGATCTGCAGTCTGTCGCATCAGCAATTCAACAAGCAAACCAACCAGCGCCTGCTGGCGATCGAGCTGTCGAGCAAGACCGGCGAGGACGCCACGGGAACGCTTGCACTGCCGTTCGGGCTGGCGTTGGCCAAGGGGGTCAGTCTGTCCATCGACGACCAGAAGCTGGACGGCACCCTGGCATTCAACACCTGCCAGGTCGTCGGATGTCTGGTGCCGGTGGCGCTCGATGCGACGGTCACGCCGCTGCTGAAGTCAGGCACCACACTGAAGATCGATGCCTTCGCGGCCGACACCGGACAGGCGGTGAGCTTTTCCATTCCGCTCAACGGCTTCGCCGGCGCGCTTGCCCGAACCGCGGAGCTTTTGACCAATTGACCGCAAAGGTCATGTGGAGCCGCAGGACCTGAAGCGCGGCGCTTGAAGGCGGTGCGTCGCCGCAGCAGAACGCAGTGGCCGGACGTCTTCGCGTCGGCTCAAACGACGATCGTTTTCAGCCTTTCGGCGATCAGGGCGGCGAGCCGCGCCGCCACTTCGTCCTTGCTCATCTCGGGCCATTCCTCGACGCCGGACTTCGATACGATCCGCACCCGATTGCGATCGCCGCCCATCACGCCTGAAGGGCCAACGCCGCTGGACTGCGACACGTCGTTGGCAACGATGAAATCGGCACCTTTCTTCCGCAGCTTGGCCTCGGCGTTGCGCAAGAGATCCTGTGTCTCGGCGGCGAAGCCGATCACAAGGCCGGGTCGCTGGCTGTGATGCCCAATCCCGGCGAGAATGTCGGGGTTCTCGATCATGCGCAGCACCGGCGGCCCTTCGCCCGCAACCTTCTTGATCTTCTCACCGGCCGAATTTTCGCTGCGCCAGTCGGCAACCGCGGCGACGAACACCGCCGCGTCGGCGGGCAGGAGTTGTTCGACCGCATCGCGCATCTCTTGCGCTCGTTCGACATGGATGGTCTTGACACCGGCGGGATCGGCAATGCCGACCGGGCCGGAGACGAGACGGACATCGGCGCCGAGTCTCGCCAGTGCCGCGGCGATGGCATGGCCCTGCTTGCCGGAGGAACGGTTGGCGATATAGCGCACCGGGTCGATAGGCTCATGCGTCGGGCCGGAGGTGACGATGATCTTGCGCCCCGACAGCGGCTTGGGGCCGACATCGAGCAGCGCCTCGATGGCGGCGACGATCTCCAGCGGCTCGGCCATGCGGCCTTCGCCCGCCTCGTTGCTTTCGGCCATCTCGCCCTTGGCCGGGCCGACGAAGGCAATGCCGTCCTTCTGCAGCGTCGCTCGGTTGCGGCGGGTGGCCGGATGCGCCCACATCCTGGGGTTCATGGCAGGCGCCATCAACACAGGCTTGTCGGTGGCGATGAGCACGGTGGAGGCAAGATCGTTGGCGTGGCCATTGGCAAGCTTGGCCATAAGGTCGGCGGTGGCGGGAGCCACCACCAGCAGATCGGCCTCGCGCGACAGCCTGATATGACCGACATCGTGCTCGTCCTGGCGGTCGAACAGGTCGGCGAAGACATGATCGGCGGAGAGCGCGCCGACCGACAGCGTGGTAACGAATTCCTGTGCAGCGGATGTCATAACCACCCGAACCGCAGCCCCACGCTCGCGCAGCCGACGTATCAGATCGAGCGCCTTATAGGCGGCGATGCCGCCGCCGATGATGAGCAGGATGCGCTTGCCGGAGAGACCGTGCTGCAGCCTCTTGCCTGCCGGTGCGTTAGCGGGGACCGCCGCGCCGTGCGCGCTGGTCAGTTCGCGCAGCGTCTTCTCGATCTGGTCGATGCGACCCACCGGGCCGATCTGCCCGTCAACGGCGGCACGGATCATCACCCGTGCCTGTTCTTCCATGGAGCGATCGTTCTCCGCCGCCAACCGGCGCAGCAGCTCCTTGACCTCATCGTCTAGGTTGCGGATCGTGATGCTGGCCATGTGATTGCACTCGGCTGAGATGGGCGAATGCAATGATAGCAATGCAATCAAATTGGCGCAAATTGCAGCCTCGGAGTCCGAAGCGACTAAGTACTAGACGATCTTCCAAGCGATATAGACCAGCGCCAGCGCGATCACCCACAGCGCCAGACGGCCGGAGCGGCTGTAATGCGCCTCGGCCTTGCCGATGGCGCGCGCGGTGGTCTCGTCGAAGCGCAGGCCGTGCTCGGCCATCAGATCGATCTCGCGCGACAGGCGATCGGTGCGCGCCGCAAGCTCGGGCGCCTGGCGGGCGAGCGTCAGCAGCGCCTTGGCGCCGTCGCGCGCATCGAGCATCATGCCGCGCGGCCCGAGGTTACCGGCGATCCAGCCGCTTACCACCGGTTCGGCCGTCTTCCACATGTTGAAGGCCGGGTCGAGCGTGCGCGCGACACCTTCGACCACCACCATGGTCTTCTGCAGCAGGATCAGTTCCGGCCGCGTCGCCATGTCGAAGAGTTCGGTCACCTCGAATAGCAGCGTCAAAAGCTTGGCCATCGAAATGGTCTCGGCCGGCTGGCCATGGATCGGCTCACCGATCGCCCGGATCGCTTGCGCGAAGGCCGCGACATTGTGCTGGCGCGGCACGTAGCCGGCCTCGAAATGCACCTCGGCGACGCGCAGATAGTCGCGCACGATGAAGCCGTAGAGGATTTCGGCGAGGAACCGGCGCTCCTTCTTGCCGAGGCGTCCGGCAATGCCGAGATCGACGGCGACGATGGTGCCGTTTGCCTCGACGAAGAGGTTGCCCGGATGCATGTCGGCATGGAAGAAGCCGTCACGCAACGTGTGGCGCAGGAACGACTGGATAAGGTTGGCGGCGATCGCCTTCAGGTCATGGCCGGCGGCTTCGAGGCCAGCAATGTCGTTCATCTTGACGCCGTCGACCCATTCCATCGTCAGCACATCGCGGCCGGTGCGCTCCCAGTCGACAGATGGCACACGAAAGCCGGGGTCGTTCCTGGTGCTTTCGCCGAGCTCGGAAAGCGCGGCCGCCTCGAGGCGAAGATCCATCTCGATCTTGGTGGTCTGCGCCAGCGTCTCGGTGACCTCGACCGGCCGCAGACGACGGGACGACGCGATGTATTTTTCCTGCAGGCGGGCGGCGAGGAAATAGCTTTCGAGATCCTGGAAGAAGCGGCGGCGCACGCCCGGCCGAATCACCTTGACCGCCACCTTGGTGGCAACGCCGTCATGGACCGCGTCGGCGGCATGGACCTGGGCGATGGAGGCGGCAGCGACCGGATCACCAAACTGCGAATAGAGATCGCCGATCTTGCGCCCGAGCGAAGCCTCGATAGCCGCGATAGCCTCGACCTTCGGGAAGGTGTGCATCTTGTCCTGCAACATGGCGAGATCGAGAGCCATGTCGTTGCCGACAACGTCGGGCCGTGTCGCCAGGAACTGGCCGAGCTTGACATAGGACGGTCCGAGCCGGACAACCGCCTTGGCCAGCCGGTCGCTGCGCTCATAGGCAAGCGCGCGGCGGCGGGTGAACAGCCGCGCCAGTCGCCAGCCGAATTTCGGCAGGCCGGACAGTTCCTCGCCTGGCAAGGCGGCAACGACGCCCTCGCGCATAAGCACCCAGCCGGCGCGCATAAGCCGAAATCCAGCGCTGGCGGTGCTCATGGCCGCGCTCGTTCTGCCGGCTCTTCGAACCGGCATAGCGCATGTCGAATGTGAAAAATGCGCCCCGGCCTCAAAGCTTCCAGCCCGAATGAAGCGCGGCAATACCGCCGGAATAGTTGCGGAAGGAAACGCGATCGAAGCCGGCGCGGGAAATCATCGTCGCGAAATTCTGCTGGTTGGGAAATCTGGCGATCGATTCGACCAGATAGGAATAGGGCTCGCCGTCGCCGGTCACCATCCTGCCGATCTTCGGAATGGCGTTGAATGACCAAGCTTCGTAGACCTTGTCGAGCAGCGGCATCTCGACTTCGGAAAATTCAAGGCACAGGAATCGCCCGCCCGGCTTCAACACGCGAAACGCTTCGCTGAGCGCGACATCGATGCGCGGCACGTTGCGAATGCCGAAAGCGATGGTGTAAGCATCGAATGAGGCGTCAGCGAAGGGCAGTTCCTCGGCATTGGCCTCGACGAAATCGGTGTTGCCGGACAGGCCTTTCTTTTCGGCGCGATCGCGGCCGACGGCCAGCATCGAGCCATTGATGTCGAGCACCGTGGCATGGGCAGTGCCGTGGCTGGCATCGACGATGCGAAAGGCGATGTCGCCGGTGCCGCCGGCAACGTCGAGCACGCGCCAGCCGATCCTTTTTGGAGGATTGAGCCATGTCACCATGGCATCCTTCCACAGCCGGTGCAGGCCGGCCGACATCAGATCGTTCATCAGGTCGTAGCGGTTGGCGACCTTGTGGAAAACATCGTTGACCAGAGACTGCTTGTCGCCAGCCCCTACACGCTTGAAACCATAGGAGGTTTCCATGCCGCCCGCGGCCGTGGTTCTCTCAACTGACATTTTTTTGATCCGTCATAAAACCGGCGGGACCATAGCCGATCGATAGTGTGGGCGCTATTGTTTAAGGCGCGGTGTTCAGCCGCGCTTCCAGGTGGCGGTTTTCGAGACCTGGACTGACCGACGGGATGATTGAATGCCTTTGAAAGCGGAACTGCACTGCCACATCGAAGGGGCAGCGTCGCCAGAGCTCGTCATCCGCCAGGCGCAGAAATACGGCAAGGACACCTCGCCCTATATCCAGAACGGTTCGTTCGTCTGGCACGATTTCACGTCCTTCCTCGCCGCTTACGACTTTTCGTCCGATCTGTTCCGGACCGAGGAGGACTATGCGCGGCTGGCCGATCATTATCTGACCAGCCTTGCCCGCGACGGGGCTATCTATTCCGAGATATTCACCTCGCCGGACCATGCAAGGAAGGCCGGGCTTTCGCCCAAGGCCTATACCGACGCGCTTGGCGAAGGCATGGCGCGTGCCAAGGCAAAGACCGGCATCGAGGGCCGCATGATCGTCACCGGCGTGCGCCATGTCGGCGTCGAGTCGATCGAGCAGGCGGCGCGTTTCGCGGCGCGCTGCGAGCACCCGCTGGTCACCGGTTTCGGCGTTGCCGGAGATGAGCGCATCGGCGAGATGGATGACTATGTCAGGGCTTTCGAGATCGCGCGCGAGGCTGGGCTCGGCATCACTATCCATGCCGGCGAACTGACGGGCTGGGAGACCGTCCAGGCGGCGCTCGATCACATCCGTCCCTCTCGCATCGGCCATGGCGTGCGTGCCATCGAGAATCCGGATCTTGTCCGGCGCATTGCCGACGAGGGCGTCGTGCTCGAATGCTGCCCCGGCTCCAACGTCGCGCTCAAGGTGTTCGACAGTTTTGCCGACCATCCGTTTCCGGCGCTGCAGGCGGCCGGCTGCAAGGTGACACTCAATTCCGACGATCCGCCCTATTTCTGGACCTCGCTGAAGCGCGAATACGACATCGCGGCCGAGCATTTCGCGATGAACGAAAAGGCGCTGGTCGCCGTTACCCGGACCGCCATCGAAGCTGCTTTCGTCGACAAAAAAACCAAGTCAGCACTTCTTGCCCGGTTAAACAGCGCGGCACGCTGATTTCTGCCGACAAAACTGTGGTCGGGTTGGGCCAGGCGGTTCCTTGGCCGCCGCATTGTCGCTAGGGTTCGCTCAAGCAGCTTGAAGCGCGGCGCGTCTCATAAGGACCATGCGCGCACTTTCGGGCGCAGCATCAGGAGAACACCATGCAGGGCGTCACCGTCATCGATCATCCGCTTGTCCAGCACAAGCTGACAATCATGCGCAAGAAGGAGACCTCGACGGCCGGCTTCCGCCGGCTGCTGCGCGAAATCTCGCTGCTGCTTGGCTACGAGGTCACCCGCAACCTCGAACTGACGACGACGACGATCGAAACGCCGATGGAAACGATGGAGGCGCCGACGCTGGAGGGCAAGAAGCTGGTCTTCGCCTCGGTGCTGCGCGCCGGCAACGGCTTGCTGGAAGGCCTGCTCGACCTGGTGCCGGCGGCCCGCGTCGCCCATGTCGGTCTCTATCGCGATCACGAAACGCTGGAAGCGGTGGAATATTTCTTCAAGGCGCCGAGCGACCTCGCCGACCGTTTGGTGATCGTCGTCGATCCGATGCTGGCAACCGCCAATTCGGCGATCGCGGCGATCGACAAGCTGAAGGAGCGCGGCGCCACCAATATCCGCTTCCTTTGCCTACTGGCGGCGCCCGAAGGCATCGAGCGCTTCACCAAGGCGCATCCGGACGTTCCCGTATTCACGGCTTCCATCGACCGCCAGCTCAACGAGAAGGGCTACATCATGCCCGGCCTCGGCGATGCCGGTGATCGCATGTACGGGACCAAATAGTACCAGCCAAAGTTGCCTGGTACGATTTACCAGATATTTACGCAAAGGCGGGGTTTTGGCGCGTGTTAAAGCGGCAAACACCATCCGGGCTTAAGGATCGGCTCACTACAGCGCCGCGCGACCATTCGGACGCGCAAATAACGCTGTAGCACTTTGATTTTGCGCATGATCCTTTCCGAAAATCGATCCCGATTTTCGGGGTCATGCGGCGAGGCCGATCCATGCTGCGCAAACTTCTCATCCTTGGCGTTTTCGCCGGCACGTCGGCATCGATACCGATCGTGTATCAGTCGAATCCGCAACTCGTTGAAAGCCTGCTGAGATCGGCGGCACCGGGCAAACAAACGGTCGAAACGCAGCCTGGCGTCAATTTGGCTTCGGTGCCCGACAAGCCGGCGGCGCCGCTGCCGATGGGCCGCAGGGTGGTCGTCGCGGCAGACGATCGCGGACACTTCTCGTCGGCCTTCAAGCTCAACGGACGTCAGATCGACGGCATGATCGACACCGGCGCCACGCTGGTCGCCATCAACATTTCGACGGCGCGCAGGATCGGCCTGTCGCTGAACCCTTCCGAGTTCACTCACGAGGTCAGCACCGCCAACGGCACCATCAAGGCCGCCGTGGCAGTGATCGACCGCCTGCAGATCGGCAGCATCACCGTCAACGAGGTCCAGACCATCGTGCTCGACGACAAGGCGCTGCGCACCAACCTGATCGGAATGAGCTTCCTCAACCGGCTCGACAAATATCAAGTCGAGAACGGCACGCTGCTGCTTGTTCAGTAATTAGCCGCGCGGCAGAATCCGACGGATGACCGACTTGTCGGCCGCTGGCTTCGAGGCCCCGATCGCGTAGGCCGAAAGCACGGCTGCCGCCGCAGTCTCGGCATCCGACATCGTGCGGGCATGGATCAGAGCCAAGGGCTCGCCGACCCTGACCTCCGCTCCGACTGGCAACAGCCTGGTGATGCCGACCGCAGGGTCGACCTTGTCGTCCGGCCGCGTGCGTCCACCGCCCAGGGCAACCACGGCGAGCCCGATGTCGCGAGTGGCAATGCCGCTGACGAAGCCGTTCGCGGTCGCCTTGACGGCAAATTCGGTCGCAGCCGGAGCGAGGTATTTTTCCGGCTTCTCGATGAAATCTGCGGGGCCGCCGAGCGCGGCCACCATGCGCGCGAACGTGGCGGCGGCACGGCCGCTGGCGAGCGTCTCGGTGGCGCGCCGCATGCCATCCTGATTGGACGACACCAGTCCCGCCGACTGCAGCATTTCGGCGGCCAGCGCCAGCGTCACGTCCTCCAGCCGATGGTCACGAAACCGGCCGGTGAGGAAATCGACGGCATTGCGCACCTCGACGGCGTTGCCGGCGGCCGAGGCCAGCGGCTCGTTCATGCCGGTGATCAATGCCGAGGCCTTCAGCCCTGCACCATTGGCGATCTCGACCAGACTGTTGGCCAGAGCCGTCGCGTCGCGCGACTTCTCCATGAAAGCGCCGTTGCCGACCTTGACATCGAGCACCAGCGACTGCAGCCCGGCCGCCAGCTTCTTCGACAGGATCGAAGCGGTGATCAAGGGCACTGATTCGACCGTGCCGGTGACATCGCGGATCGCATAGAGCCGGCGGTCGGCGGGTGCGAGGTCGGCGGTCTGGCCGATAATGGCGCAGCCGGTTTCAAGCACCGCCTTGCGAAACAGGGCGATGTCAGGCTGGCTGACATAGCCTGGGATCGCGTCCATCTTGTCCAGCGTGCCGCCGGTGTGGCCAAGGCCACGGCCCGATATCATCGGCACATAAGCGCCGCAGGCGGCGACGATCGGCGCCAGCATCAGCGAGACGTTGTCACCAACGCCGCCTGTCGAATGCTTGTCGGTAACCGGGCCGGGCAGGTCCGACCAGTCGAGCACATCGCCGGAATCGCGCATGGCGAGCGTCAGAGCCACCGCTTCGTCGCGGTTCATGCCGTTGAAGAACACCGCCATGGCGAAGGCGCCGACCTGGCCGTCCGAAACGGCGCCTGATGTCACCCCTTCGACGAAGGCGGCGATCTCCTGCTCCGACAGCCTCAGGCCATCGCGCTTGCGGCGGATGATTTCCTGCGGAAGCATCAGCTCTCCAGCAGGCCGTCGCGGAACACGCGCTGCAGGATCGTTGCCAGCCGCGCGCCTCCAACCGGTGCCATGTCCTTGGTCTCCTGGTGCGAGAGCTCGGCCCCGGTCATGCCGGCAGCCAAATTGGTGATGACCGAGCAGGCGGCGACGCGCAGCCCGAGGAAGCGGGCGAGAATGACCTCCGGTACGGTCGACATGCCGACCGCGTTGGCGCCCATGATGCGCGCCATCCGGATCTCGGCCGGTGTTTCGAAGCACGGGCCGGAGAACCACATGTAGACGCCCGTGTGCAATGCGGTGCCGGTCGCCTTCGCCGCGTGTTCGAGCGCCCTGCGGATGCCGGCATCATAAGCTTCGGTAAGACCAACGAAGCGGCGGTCGCTGGGTTCGCCGATCAGCGGATTGCTGCCCGAGAAATTGATGTGGTCCGATATCAGCATCACCGATCCCGGCGGCATTTCCGGATCGACCGAGCCGGCGGCATTGGTGAGGATCAGCTTCGTGATGCCGATGCCGGCAAGCACTTCCAGCACCGGCCGCATCGCCGCCGCGTTGCCGTGCTCGTAATAGTGGGCGCGGCCGGACAGCATCAGCACCGGCACGCCGGCAAATAGCCCCGCCACCACTTCGCCGGCATGGCCGGTGACGCCGCTTCGGGGAAAACCCGGCAGCTTGCCATAGGAGATGCGGATCGGATCCTCGATCTGATCGACCAGCCCGCCCAGGCCCGAACCCAGCACAAGCGCCGTCAACGGCGCCAGGCCGTCCAGTCTTTCGATGAGATGATCCAGCGCCTTTTCCGTCATCACAGCCGCCTCTTCATTTCAAAATGTCGCCCCGGAAGCCGTAAGGCAGCATGTCGCCCATGGTCACGGTCTCGGCCACGCCGGCATCGTCGCAGAGATAGAGCTTGGTTTCGGGCTGGCAGAATTCGGCCAGCCGCTGCCGGCAGCCGCCGCAGGGCGAGCATTTGACCATGCGTTCGGCGACAACGGCGATTTCCACGATCTTGCCACCGCCGCCCATGATGTAATGGCCGAGCGCGGTGGTCTCCGCGCACCAGCCTTCCGGATAGGAGGCGACCTCGATATTGGCACCGGCAAAGACGCGACCGTCCTCGGTGCGCAAGGCAGCGCCCACGGGAAACTTCGAATAGGGCGCGTAGGCCTTGGCCATGGCGGTCTTGGCGGCCTCGAACAGATCATGCGACATTCAGGTGTTCTCTCCGAGGATCATGTCCAAAACCCGGCGCTTGCGCCGAGCAGCATTTCGACCTTAGCGTTCCTTGACGTAGGGGACGCCGCCGGCGCGGGGCGGGATCGCCTTGCCGATGAAGCCGGCGAGCAGGATGACGGTGAGGATGTAGGGCAGCGCCTGCATGAACTGCACCGGCACCTTGCCGATGATGGGCAGCGGCGAGCCTTGCAGGCGGATCGACAGCGCGTCGAGGAAGCCGAACAGCAAGCAAGCGAACATGGCGTTGACCGGCTTCCACTTGGCGAAGATCAGGGCTGCCAGCGCGATATAGCCCTTGCCGGCGGTCATATCCTTCACGAAGCCGCCATTTTGCACCATCGACAGATAGGCGCCGGCAATGCCCGTGAGGATGCCGGTACAGATCAGCGCCCGGTAGCGCAGCCAGGCGACCGAGATTCCGGCGGTGTCGACGGCGGCCGGGTTCTCGCCGACGGCGCGCAGGCGCAGGCCGAAGCGGGTGCGAAACAGCACCCACCAGGTAAACGGCACCATCAGGAAAGCGAGATAGACCAGGATCGAGTGGCCCGACAGCAGCTCGGCATAGATCGGTCCGATGATCGGCACATCGTGGATGGCATCGGCGCCGGGCCAGATGATGGCCTCGAAGCGCTCGCCCGGTTGCAGCGCCGGCGTGCGCCCGCCTTGCTGGAACCAGGCTTGGCCGAGGATGATGGTCGATCCGGCGGCGATGAAATTGATCGCCACGCCGGAGACGATCTGGTTGCCGCGATGGGTGATCGAGGCAAAGCCGTGGATCATGGCAAAGGCGACCGAGATCAGGATGGCCATGCCAAGGCCGAGAAAGGCCGAATGGAACACGGAAGCCGCCGCCGCGCCGGCGAAGGCGCCGACCAGCATCTTGCCTTCGAGGCCGATATCGAAGATGCCGGCACGTTCCGAATAAAGGCCGGCTAGGCAAGCGAGCAGCAGCGGCACCGAGAGCCGGATGGTCGAGTCCAGTGTCTGGACGATTGCGTTGAACACATCCATCTCAGGCACCCTTCCCCTTTATCGCTTCCATGCCGACCGACCTCGGGTTGAACGAGGCGAACAGCGCCTGGATGTAGGGCCTGAACATGTGCTCGAGAGCGCCGGCAAACAGGATCACCAACCCCTGGATGATGACGATCATGTCACGGCTGATCGCCGGCATCTCGAAAGCGAGTTCGGCGCCGCCCTGATAGAGCATGCCGAACAGAATTGCCGCCAGCACGATGCCGACCGGGTGCAGGCGGCCCATCAGCGCCACCGCGATGCCGACGAAACCGGCGCCTGAAACAAAGTCGATCGCAACATTGTGCTGGTCGCCCATCACCGGATTGAGCGCCATCATGCCGGCCAGCGCGCCCGAGATCATCATGGCGGTGATGATGATGCGGGTTTCGGAAATGCCGGCATAGCGCGCCGCCTTGGGGCTGTGGCCATAGGTGCGCATCTCATAGCCGAGCTTGGTGCGCCAGATCAGCAGCCAGACCAGGAAGGCCATGGCCAGCGCCAGCAGGAAGGAAATGTTGAGCGGCGCCGAACGGATCTTGGCGCCGAACAGTTCGATGATCCAGTTGAGCTTAGGCAATTCCGCACCGGCGAAGAAGTTGCGCGTCTGCGGCGCTTGCGAGGCTGCCGGCTTCAACGGGCCAACCAGCAGGTAAACCATGATCGAGGCGGCGATGAAGTTGAACATGATGGTGGTGATAACGATGTGTGAACCGCGCTTGGCCTGCAGATAGGCGGGTATCAATGCCCACAAAGCGCCCACGACCGCTGCCGCGACGATGGCCAGCGGAAAGGTCAGCCACCATGGCAGCGTCGTGTCGAAGCTGAGGCAGACGACGGCTATGCCGAGGCCCGCTATGTAGGCCTGTCCTTCGGTGCCGATGTTGAACAAGCCGCAATGTGCCGCCACGGCCACCGAAAGCCCGGTGAAGATGAACGTGGTGGCATAGAAAAGGGTGAAGGCAATGCCTGTGCCCTTGCCGAAGGCACCCTCGACCAGGATGACGGCGGCGCGCAGCGGGTTTTCGCCGACCAGAAGCACGACGAAGCCGGCGACCACGAAGGCAACGAACAGATTGATCAGCGGGATCAGGCCGTAGTCGGCCCAGGCCGGCAGCTTGGCGTAAGGCGTGCTCACTCTGCGGCCTCCTGGTGTTCGACGCCGGCCATCAGCAGGCCGAGTTCGCCTTCGGTCGCCTCCGGGCCGCGCTCGCCGACGATGCGGCCGGCAAACATCACCAGGATGCGGTCGGAGAGTGAACGGATCTCGTCCAGTTCGACCGACACAACCAGCACTGCCTTGCCCTGGTCGCGCATGGCGATCAGGCGCTTGTGGATGAATTCGATGGCGCCGACGTCGACGCCGCGTGTCGGCTGGCCGACGATCAGCACGCCGGGATCCTGTTCCATTTCGCGCGCGAGCACGATCTTCTGCTGGTTGCCGCCGGAAAAATTGGCGGTCTTGAGCCGGCAGTCCGTCGGGCGGATATCGTATTTGGCGATCTTGTCCTTGGCATCGTTGCGGATGGCATCGATGTTGAGGAAGGGGCCCTTCAGATAGCGCGGGTCGTCATGATAGCCGAGGATGGAATTCTCATTCTCCTCGAAGGCAAGCACCAGCCCGACGTGATGGCGATCTTCCGGCACGTGCGCGAGCCCGCGGTCACGCAATTCGCCTGGATCGGCGGCGCCGGTCAGGTCGATCGGCTTGCCGTCGAGCATGACCGAGCCGGAGACAGCCCGCCTGATGCCGGAAATCGCCTCGAGCAGTTCGGATTGTCCGTTGCCGGCGACACCGGCGATACCGACAATCTCGCCGGCCCTGATATCGAAGGAGATGTCGTCGACCATGGTGACGCCGCGTGTATCCTTCACCGTCAGGTTCTTGACCGCCAGCTTGACGCCGCCGGCTTCCGCCTCGCCCTTTTCGACCCTCAGGAGCACGCGCCGTCCGACCATCAGCTCAGCCAGTTCCTCGACCGTGGTCTTGGCGGTCTCGCGCGTCGCTACCATCGTGCCCTGGCGCATGACCGACACAGTGTCGGTGATATCCATGATCTCGCGCAGTTTGTGAGTGATCAGCACCACCGTCTTGCCCTGGTTCTTCAGCTGCTTGAGGATGCGGAACAGATGGTCGGCCTCTGCCGGTGTCAACACGCCCGTGGGCTCGTCGAGGATCAGGATCTCGGCGCCGCGATAAAGCGCCTTCAGTATCTCGACACGCTGCTGCAGGCCGACCGGCAGTTCCTCGATAATCGCATCGGGATCGACTTCCAGTCCGTATTCGCGCTCCAGCCGCTCCAGTTCGGATCGCGCCTTGGCGATGCTCTTCTTCAGCAGGGCATCGCTCTCGGCGCCGAGGATGACGTTTTCCAGCACCGAGAAGTTGTCGACCAGCATGAAGTGCTGATGCACCATGCCGATGCCGAGCGCGATGGCGTCATTGGGCGTCTTGATCGCCGCCGGCTGACCTCCGACTCGGATCTCGCCGCTATCGGCCTGGTAGAAGCCATAGAGGATCGACATCAGCGTCGACTTGCCCGCGCCGTTCTCGCCGACAATGCCGTGGATGGTGCCGCGCGCGATCTCCAGATTGATGTCGCGGTTGGCGCGCACGGCGCCAAAACTCTTGTTGATGCCGATCAACTCGATTGCGGCTTGCGCCATGCAGCCTGTCCCACTCTTATTTTTTATCGCTTGGTCAAAACGCCTAGCATGACGCTCCGCCCGTGCCAATTGGCCGGAGCAGGGCCACTCTCGACAAATCCCGGTGCGCTTGTCAATTTCCAACGTGTCCGGGGCCTTCATATTCGCTAATATGGCGAAGCCGAAATTCGCATCACGGCGCAAAGGCTTTACGCTGCAAGACAAGGATTTGAATGACCATGCCCTCCGACCGGCTGACGACGCTGGAGATCCGCGCCACCGAACAGGAGAAGACCATCGAGGAGCTGTCCGGTCAGATTGCCGAGCAGTGGAAGGTGATCGAGCGCATGCAGCGAAAGCTCGATGCGCTGGCCGAACGGTTCCTGGCGCTGGAGGAGCAGGCAGGAGACGAAGTGCCTGTAACCAAGCCGCCGCACTGGTGAGGAAAGAGGGGAGGGTGCACGCCGTGGCCGGTGAAAGCAATCGCATCGCGCGGGCCGGCGACTATGTGCTCGGCCTGATGAACGACACGGAACGCGAACGAGCCGAGCGCGATCTGGAAATCGACCCGGCCTTTCGCGACGCGGTCGTGCAGCTTGCCGAACGCATGCATGTCTTCGACCATGCCGAGCCGGAAGAGCGCTGGAAGCAGATCACGCAGCGCATCGGCGACCTGCCGCAGATGCGCAGCTCTGGGCTCATCGATGCCGCGTCGCCAGCCGTGATCCAAAGCCTGTCGCAGCGGCCGCACGGCATCGGCTTGCACGCGCTTGGCGGCCGGCGCGGATTTGCCGTGGCCGTCGGCCTGATCGTGGCTTTTACGCTGGGGTATCTGGCGGGCAAATTCTAGGGGTTTATTTTCGGGATCACGCTCGCGGCCGGCACGACATCAGAGCCATTGTTTCGTTGTCCTGCCCAAAAACCTCAATCATGTTCCAGCCAAGGGCTGCGTAGAAATCACGTGCTTCCCATGTGTAGAGATAGAGCGTCTCGACACCCTGCCCAACTGCATGGGCTTCAGTCGCCCTGACCAGCGCACCGCCAATTCCCCTGTTTCTGTGACCACCATCGACAGCCAATCCTGCCAGCCATGGTGTCAGATCATGCGCCGGTTCCAGTTCGTGGCGGACCAGCAGGCGCGAGCCAACCGCTACATCGCCGATCCGGGCCACGAATGCCGCCTCGAAGCCGTCACCGGCGAGCAGTTCGCGAAGGCCTGCCGCGTCCTCTTCGAAAGTCCTTGCGGTCCCCTCGAAAAAGGTGGCGAGGCGCAGTCGCGCGATCGTTTCGACATCGCGCTCGTCCATGGGTTCGATTATCGGCTGCATCGTTGTCTCGAAATGTCATCCGTGGCGGAGCGGTGACTATTTCGCTCGATCCGGTAAAAGACAAACCGCCAGGCTTGCGCCCGGCGGTTTGCAGATCATGGCCGGATGCCGCTCAATAGGGGCAGGCGTTGTCGGCGGTGTAGTCGTGCACCTGGATCTTGCCGGAGATGATGTCGGCTTTGGCCTTTTCGACGGCTGCCTTCATCTCGTCGGTCACCAGTGCCTTGTTGTTGTCGTCCATGGCGTAGTCGACGCCGCCTTCCTTGAGGCCGAGATTTTGCAGGCCGCCCTTGAAAGTGCCGTTCTTGCCGTCCATGAAGGCGTTGTAGACGGCAACGTCGACGCGCTTCATCATCGAGGTCAGCACTTTGCCGGGCTGCAGGCCGTTCTGGTTGGAATCGACTCCGATGCCAAGCTTGCCGGCATCGGCCGCCGCCTGCAGCACGCCGACGCCGGTGCCGCCGGCCGCGGCGTAGACCACGTCGGAGCCCTGGTCGATCTGCGTCTTGGCGATCTCGCCGCCCTTGGCCGGGTCGTTCCAGGCGGCCGGCGTGTCACCGGTCATGTTCTGGATGACGTCCGTCGCGCCGGCCGCCTTGGCGCCGCCGACATAGCCGCATTCGAACTTGCGGATCAGCGGGATGTCCATGCCGCCGATGAAGCTGACCTTCTTCGACTTCGAAGCCATCCCCGCCAGGATGCCGACCAGATAGGAGCCTTCATTCTCCTTGAATACCAGCGAGCGGACATTGGGGAGATCGACGGCGTCGTCGATGATGGCGAAGTTGAGGTCAGGATATTCGGCCGCGACCTTCTTCAGCGCGTCCTCCCAGGCAAAGCCGGCCATGACGATCGGGTTGCGGCCGTCCTCGGCGAAGCGGCGCAGCGCCTGCTCGCGCTGCGAGGCGTTGGAAACCTCGAACTCGACATAGGCCGTGCCGGTTTCGGTCTTGAACTTTTCGGCGCCGTGGAAGGCAGCTTCGTTGAAGGATTTGTCGAATTTGCCGCCGAGATCATAGAGGATGGCCGGCTGGACATCCGCGGCGAAAGCCGGAAGAACCATTGCGGTTGCGGCCAGGAGGCCGAGAACGATACGTTTCATGTGATCCACACCCTGTCGGTTATTTTTTCCGTTATGCACCGCATACCGGCCCGGTTCTCCGGCAGGCATGCGACATCAGCCAGGAGTGTATTCCCCTCCCGCTCGGCGGCAATCTGGCACGGCCCGAAACAAAATTCACGCGGAATTTTGACCTTTTGGAAAAGCATGGCGAAGGCCAGCCGCAGCAGCTTGATCTTTGCGCCTAAGACCTCAGGCGGCGGCCGGAATGCCGTAAGCGACGCCCGTGCCTTTCAAGTTGCAAGTGCCGTAAGGGTTCTTCGCCAGATATTGCTGGTGATCGGCTTCGGCGAAGTAGAATTCGGTCGCCGGCGCGATCTCGGTGGTGATTCCGCCGTGGCCGGCGCCGCGCAGCGAAGCCTCATAGGCATCGCGTGAGGCGCTCGCCGCCTGCAATTGCGCATCGCCGATCGTGTAGATCGCGGAGCGGTAGGTGGTGCCGATATCATTGCCTTGGCGCATGCCTTGCGTCGGGTCATGGCTTTCCCAAAACAGCTTCAGAAGCGCGGCATAGGAGACGATCCTGGGATCATGGACGACCATCACAACTCCCGCATGGCCGGTGAGGCCGGTGCAGGTTTCCTGGTGGGTCGGATTGGGCGTGATGCCGCCGGCATAGCCGACCGCCGTAACCCAGACGCCTTCGATCGGCCAGAACAGCCGCTCCGCCCCCCAGAAGCAGCCGAGCCCGAACATCGCCGTCTCCAGCCCCTCGGGATAAGGACCCTTGAGCGGTCGTTTCGAGACCTGGTGCCGTCGTGCGGTCGGGATCGCTCTGGTACGGCCCGGCAACGCCTCCGACGGCTTCGGCAGATTGAGCTTCTTGTTCAGCATGTCGCTGAGAAAGAACATGCGCTGCTTTCCTCTGAGTGAAACGCGGAAGGGAATCAGTTCGCGGCGAACCGTCCGCGCGGTTGCCGCCTGTAGCCGATCGCATAGAGCAGGAAGGCCAGCGCGGCGAACACGGCGAAGCCCGGCTGATTGAGCACCCAGGCGACGGCGCCGTCCCACAGCAGCGGGCTGGCCTTGGTTCGCACGAAGGTCTCGAATTCGGCCCGAGTGTCCGGCGAGACCGCCAGCCAACTGGTGTTGAGCGGAGTCAGAACCAGTGCCGAAGCCGCCACGGTACGCGTCGCGTCAAGCACCGCCATGATGACGGAAATCGACAGGGCGACCATGGCGGCAAGACGAAAGATGAAGCGAAACATCAGCGACCTTCCTCCCGGGCCAGTCCTCAAGCTCCTCCCGAGGGCGTTCCGGCACGTTTCGAACGAGAGATAGAATGGGCCTGCCTACTTCGCAATCGTCCTACGCGAATTCCGGCGCTTTGTCCGGTCGTAGCTATACCGCCGGCTTGCGTTTGCGCCGCGCTGGCGGCTTCGCGAAACGCTGTGTGGCCGGCAAAGCGAATAGACTGCCGTTATGGCTTGGCATTCGGCGCCGGATCGACTAGATGAGCCCCGCGCCTGTTGCTTCGACGGCTCAGGTGCAGGGGAAGGGCGTTCGCTGGTTGGCGACGCCGGCGAGGAATTCCACGCCTCCGCCCCAAGGGAGGTGCATCTCCCCAACCCGCGCGGCGAAACCGGCCGGCGTGACATGCATGGACGGAGAGGTGGCCGAGTGGTTGAAGGCGCACGCCTGGAAAGTGTGTTTACGGGAGACCGTAACGCGGGTTCGAATCCCGCTCTCTCCGCCATTCCACAAAAATGGTAGAATCGTCTGATATCGTTGCGTTTCGTAAGGGGCGCCAGAAGGATCAATGCCCTATTCTGGTGTCCAAATTCACGGTGATCTTGTCGGCTAGCAAGGGTGCATGTGTGAATGCCGACAAGCCGGTTTTGGAATTGTTGCGCGATCTGGTAGTGGTGATCCAAATCACAGGAGACGGCATGCCAAACGATGTAGTCGTGCGCGACAGCAATGGCGCTCAATTGAATGACGGCGATTCCGTCACGCTGATCAAGGACCTCAAAGTCAAAGGCACTTCGGAGACGATCAAGCGGGGTACATTGGTGAAGAACATTCGCCTCAACGGCAATCCCGGCGAGATCGAATGCAACACCAAGCAAGTGAAGGGCCTGGTGCTCAAAACCGAGTTCGTGAAGAAGGCGTGACCCTCAAGGCGGCAACCGCCACGTCCCTGCCAAACAGCGCACAAGGCGGGGTGATTGTTGCTAATCGCCTCTGTCTGCAGCCTTCCGTCCAGCCCACCGGCTGCGAGCAGTACATCGTTCGATAGGGTGTGCCGTCACGGTCGGCTATTTCGCCTATATGGCCGCCATGGCCGCCAACCAAAAATCGCCGGCCGATATGGCAGCGCTGGCAGTGTCGATTCTCAAGTCCAGCGATGCTTCCCCGGAAATGCGGGAATGGGCCTCGGATGCCAGAGGAATACAGAACGATATTGGAATGCCGGCCAAATCCGTTCAGCAATGACGGCGCCTCCCATCGTCTCCGGCCCCTTTCGGCGTTTCGGACTGGCTGTACCATGATGCCCCGCATGGCCGGTGTGACGGCCAGCCGGTAGAGCGTGCACGACGCACCGACCGCGACGCCTCGGACGGCCGCCGGACCGAAAACCTTTATGAAATTCCTATTTCTTTCCGCCCCGTCCCGTCTCGAACCTTTATGGCGATCGGGTCCATATTCCCCTTGAGAAAACACAACTGGTTTCGTCGGCGGCAAAGTGTGCGGCGGGCCACGATTTTGCGCACCTTTTCGTCAAGGGCGCAAAGTACAGACAGGCGCAAGGAACAAACACAATGGACATCATTGTTCTCGGGATCGGGGTTTTGTTTTTCGCCCTGTTCTTCACCTACGTCAAAGCATGCGACCGAATTTGAGCTGAGGATAGGACCATGCTTCTCGACTACATCCTCAGTGGTGGCGTGACCTTGTTCCTGCTCGCCTATCTGACCTACGCGCTCGTTCGTCCAGAACGCTTCTGAAGGCACGGAAAGCACAGCCATGACCCTGAACGGTTGGATACAGATCCTGGTCTTTTGCGGGATCATCATTTTGCTGGTGAAGCCGCTCGGCGGCTACATGCACCGCGTCTTCAACGGCGACCGGACGCTGCTCTCGCCAGTCTTCGGCCCGCTCGAGCGCGGGCTCTACCGCGTTTGCGGAACCAACGAACGCGAGGAACAGCACTGGACCACCTATGCGGTGGCTTTGCTGCTCTTCAACCTTGCCGGCTTCCTGGTGCTCTATGTCCTGCAGCGCCTACAGGGAAGCCTGCCCTACAATCCGGCCGGCATGACCGCGGTTGAACCAGGTCTGGCCTTCAACACCGCCGCCAGCTTCATGACCAATACCAACTGGCAGAACTACGGCGGCGAGAGCACGATGTCCTACCTCGTGCAGATGGCTGGCCTGACGGTGCAGAATTTCGTTTCGGCCGCCACCGGCATTGCCATCGCCATTGCGTTGATCCGCGGCTTTGCCCGCGCTTCCGGCAAGTCGATCGGCAATTTCTGGGTCGATATGACCCGTTCCACGCTTTATGTGCTGCTGCCGTTCTGCATCGTGCTGACGCTGGTCTATGTCTGGCTCGGCATGCCGCAGACGCTTGGCGCCTACGTCAACGCCACCACGCTCGAAGGGGCACAGCAGACCATCGCCGTCGGCCCGGTCGCTTCGCAGGTTGCCATCAAGATGCTCGGCACCAATGGCGGCGGCTTCTTCAACGCCAATGCCGCACATCCCTTCGAGAATCCCGACGCGATCTCCAACCTGATCCAGATGGTGTCGATCTTCGCCATCGGCGCAGCCTTGACCAACGTCTTCGGACGCATGATCGGCAACCAGCGCCAGGGTTGGGCAATCCTGTCGGCCATGGGCGTCATGTTCGTCGCCGGCGTCATCGTCTGCTACTGGGCGGAAGCCGCCGGCAACCCGCTGGTGCATGCGCTCGGCATCGACGGCGGCAACATGGAAGGCAAGGAGACGCGCTTCGGCGTCGCCTTGTCGGCGCTGTTTGCCGTCATCACCACCGCCGCCTCCTGCGGCGCCGTCAATGCCATGCACGGCTCCTTCACGGCGCTCGGCGGCATGATCCCGATCATCAACATGCAGCTTGGCGAAGTCATCGTCGGCGGTGTCGGCGCCGGTCTCTACGGCATCCTGATGTACATCGTCATCGCCGTCTTCGTCGCCGGCCTGATGGTCGGCCGCACGCCCGAATATCTCGGCAAGAAGGTCGAGGCCAAGGAGGTCAAGATGGCGATGCTGGCCATACTGTGCCTGCCGCTGGCGATGCTGATCTTCACCGCCATCGCGGTCGTGCTGCCGACCGGTGTGGCGTCGATGGGGAATGCCGGCCCGCACGGCTTCTCCGAGGTTCTCTATGCCTATACGTCGGCTGCGGCGAACAATGGCTCGGCCTTCGGCGGCCTCAGCGGCAACACGCCCTGGTACAACATCACCATCGGCATCGGAATGTTGATGGGCCGCTTCCTGGTCATCATCCCGGCGCTGGCCATCGCCGGCTCCCTGGTGGCGAAGAAGACGGTTCCGGCTTCCGCCGGCACCTTCCCGACTGATGGCCCGCTGTTCGTTGGGCTGCTGGTCGGCGTCATCCTCATCGTCGGTGGTCTGACCTTCTTCCCGGCGCTCGCCGTCGGACCGATCATCGAGCATCTGGCTGGCATCCACGGGCAGACCTTCTGAGGCTGTCATGCCCTGGTTCAGCACCAAGCGCCGCAACATCAGCCACAGTGGCGATCAAGGAAAGGAGGAGAGACCTCCTCCTTTCCCGACCCTGTCGACCTTTCTCGGCCTCGCGGCAGTCATGCTCGTCCTCTGGTTGCTGGTCTACGGGCCGCCGCACTTCCTTTCGGCATCCGATCATCCAGTGCCGTCCAACAACACCGAAGCCGGAGCTTCAAAATGAGCCGCTCGAAATCAGCAAGCATCATGGATGCCCGCATCCTGCTTCCCGCCATTGGCGACGCTTTCCGCAAGCTTGACCCGCGCACGCTGGCCAGGAACCCGGTGATGTTCGTCGTCGCCGTCGTCTCGGTGCTCACCACGGTGCTGTTCGTCAAGGACCTAGTCACCGGCGGCGGCAATCTCGGCTTCACGCTGCAGATCATCATCTGGCTATGGTTCACCGTGCTGTTCGCCAATTTCGCCGAAGCGGTCGCCGAAGGCCGCGGCAAGGCACAGGCGGATTCGCTGCGCAAGGCGCGCACCGAGACCCAGGCCAAGCTTTTGACCGGCGAAGATCGTACGAAATACAAACTCGTGCCCGGCACCAGCCTCAAGGTCGGCGATGCGGTGCTGGTCGAGGCCGGCGACATCATCCCGTCCGACGGCGAGGTGATCGAAGGCGTCGCTTCGGTCAACGAAGCGGCGATCACCGGCGAGTCCGCGCCGGTCATCCGCGAATCCGGCGGCGATCGCTCGGCGGTCACCGGCGGCACGCAGGTCTTGTCCGACTGGATCCGCGTGCGCATCACGGCGGCGTCCGGCCACACCTTCCTCGACCGGATGATTTCGCTGGTCGAAGGCGCGGAGCGGCAAAAGACGCCGAACGAGATCGCGCTCAACATCCTGCTCGTCGGCATGACACTTATCTTCGTGCTGGCCACCGCAACGATCCCGAGCTTTGCGACTTATTCGGGCGGCTATATCTCGGTCACCGTGCTCGTCGCCCTGTTCGTCACCCTGATTCCGACCACGATCGGCGCGCTGCTGTCGGCCATCGGTATCGCAGGCTTGGACCGCCTGGTGCGCTTCAATGTGCTGGCCATGTCGGGACGCGCCGTCGAGGCTGCCGGCGACGTCGACACGCTGCTGCTCGACAAGACCGGCACGATCACGCTCGGCAACCGCCAGGCAACCGAGTTCCGCTCGGTCAAGGGCGTCACCGAGCAGGAACTGGCCGACGCGGCACAACTCGCCTCGCTTGCCGATGAAACGCCGGAAGGACGTTCGATCGTCGTGCTGGCCAAGGAGAAATACGCCATCCGCGCCCGCGACATGGCCACGCTGCACGCCACCTTCGTGCCTTTCACCGCCCAGACCCGTATGAGCGGCGTCGACATCGATGGCTCCTCGGTGCGCAAGGGCGCGGTCGATTCCGTGCTTGCCCATGTCAGCCAGTCGACGGTCGCCGCCCACGCGACGCGGCCCGGCAGCGATACCGTCCGCGACCTGCAGGCGATCGCCGACGAAATCGCCAAATCGGGCGGCACGCCGTTGGCTGTCGAGCGCGACGGGCGCCTGCTCGGCGTCGTCCACCTCAAGGATATCGTCAAGGGCGGCATCAGGGAGCGCTTCGCCGAATTACGCAAGATGGGCATCCGCACGGTGATGATCACCGGCGACAATCCGATGACGGCGGCAGCCATTGCCGCGGAAGCCGGCGTCGACGACTTCCTCGCCCAAGCAACGCCGGAGGACAAGCTAAAGCTGATCCGCGACGAGCAGGCCAAGGGCAAGCTGGTCGCCATGTGCGGCGACGGCACCAACGATGCGCCGGCCCTTGCCCAGGCCGATGTCGGCGTCGCCATGAACACCGGCACGGTCGCCGCGCGCGAGGCCGGCAACATGGTCGACCTCGACAGCGATCCGACCAAACTCATCGAGATCGTCGAGATCGGCAAGGCGCTGCTGATGACGCGAGGCTCGCTGACAACCTTCTCCATCGCCAACGACGTGGCCAAGTACTTCGCCATCATCCCGGCGATGTTCGCTGCCTTCTACATCGCGCCTGGGCAAACCACCGGCCCGTTGCAGGCGCTCAACATCATGCATCTGGCGACGCCGCAAAGCGCCATCCTGTCGGCCATCATCTTCAACGCGCTGATCATCATCGCGCTGATTCCGCTGTCGCTGAGAGGCGTCAAATATCGTGCCATCGGCGCCGGCGCGCTGCTCAGCCGGAACCTGCTCGTCTACGGCCTCGGCGGCATCATCGTCCCCTTCGTCGGCATCAAGGCGATCGACATGATCGTCACGGCGCTTGGCCTCGCTTAAGGAATATCCCCATGCTCACCCAGATAAGACCCGCGATCGTCATGATCGTCTTCTTCACGGTGCTGACCGGCCTGATCTATCCGATCGGCATGACCGGCATCGCCCAGGCACTGTTCCCCCGCCAGGCAAATGGCAGCCTGATCGAAAAGGACGGCAAGGTCATCGGCTCCGAACTGATCGGCCAAGGCTTTGCCAGCGACCGGTATTTCCATGGCCGCCCCTCGGCTGCCGGCAGCAACGGCTATGACGCTTCCGCCTCCGGCGGCAGCAATTTAGGTCCGACCAATCCCAAGCTGATCGACCGCATCAAGGGCGATGTGGAAAAGCTGAAGGCGCAGAATCCGAGCCAGCCCGTGCCGATCGACCTGGTCACCACCTCAGGCAGCGGCCTCGATCCTGACATCAGCCCAGAAGCCGCGTACTTCCAGGTCGCAAGGGTGGCCAAGGCCAGGGGGATCGACGAGGCCAGGATCAAGGCGCTGGTCGACGCCCGTGTCGAGGGCAGGGAGCTCGGCTTCATGGGCGAACCGGTGGTCAATGTGCTGGGTCTCAACCTTGCACTGGACGTAGCGAAAGAGTGAATGGCTCGGGCCGGGGATCGACAGTATCCCCGGCTCCATCCATGATCGATAATGATGCCGGACGACAGAAGCAACGACACCAGACCTTCTCCCGACGCACTGCTCGATCATGCCGAGCGGGAAGGTCGCGGCCGTCTGCGGATATTCCTCGGCGCGGCACCGGGCGTCGGCAAGACCTACGAGATGCTGATGTCTGGCCGCGCCAGGGTGGCCGACGGCGTGGACGTGATCATCGGCATCGTCGAGACGCATGGCCGCAAGGAAACGCTGGCCCTGGTCGAGGGCTACGAGGTCATTCCGCGCCGCAAGGTCGACTACAGAGGGCGCATCCTCGAAGAGATGGATATCGACGCCATCCTTGCCCGGCGCCCGGCGCTGGTTCTCGTCGACGAACTCGCCCACACCAACGCGCCCGGCAGCCGCCATCCCAAGCGCTATCTCGACGTTCAGGAAATCCTGACGCACGGCATCGACGTCTATACGACGCTCAACATCCAGCATGTCGAAAGCCTGAACGACGTCGTCGCCCAGATCACCAAGGTCAGGGTCCGCGAGACGGTTCCCGATTCCATCATCGACCAAGCCGACGATGTCGAGATCATCGATCTCACCCCCGACGACCTGATCAAACGGCTCGAGGAAGGCAAGGTCTATTTCCCCAACACCGCCCAGCGCGCGATCGAAAACTATTTCTCATCAGGCAATCTGACGGCGCTTAGGGAGTTGGCGCTGCGCCGCACCGCGCAGCGCGTCGACGACCAGTTGCTGATCCATATGCAGGCGCATGCCATTCCCGGACCATGGGCAGCCGGGGAAAGGGTTCTCGTCTGCCTCGACGCGCGTCCTGGAGGAGCGGCCCGCGTCCGCTATGCGCGCAGGCTGGCCGACCGGCTGCGTGCCCCCTGGACCGCGCTGCATGTCGATAGCACGCGCTTGGCCAGTATGCCCGAAGAGGACAAAGACCGGCTCGCAAACAACCTGCGCCTCGCCCAGCAGCTTGGCGCCGAGGTGACGACCATACCGGGTCAGAACGTGGCGCAGGACATCGTGCGTTACGCGACGGCGAACAACTTCACCCATATCGTGGTCGGCAGGCCGACCCGGTCGCGCTGGCGGGAATTGATCGAAGGCTCGCTCACCTATGATCTCATCCGCAATGCCGGCGACATCAGCGTCCATGTCATTTCGGGAAACGAACGCGGCACCGAGGCGGCTTCGAGAAGCGTCCGGGCGGCGGACGAGCAGCGGCAGTTCGAGATCTGGCCCTATCTCAAGGCCACGGCCTATCTCATGGGCTCGCTCGCCTTCGCCGTCGTTCTCGATCAGTTTCTCGACGTCCGCAATCTGGCGATCATCTTTCTCATCGCGGTGCTGGCATCGGCGGTGACCGGTGGCCTGTGGCCGGCACTGTATGCCTGTTTCGTCAGTGCCCTTGCCTTCAACTATTTCTTCATGGAACCGCGCTACACGCTGACCATCCGGGATCCGGAAAGCATTGTCGCGCTTGGCGTGTTCCTGGTTGTCGCCGTTATCGCCAGCAATTTGACGGCGCGCGTGCAGCGCCAGGCGGTCGCCGCCCGCTCACGGGCGCGGGCCACCGAGGACATCTACCTTTTTTCAAAGAAGCTCGCCGGTGCCGGCACGCTCGACGACGTTCTCTGGGCCACCGCTTTCCAGATCGCCTCGATGCTGAAGCTGCGGGTGGTGCTGCTTTTGCCTGAAGACGGAACGATCACCGTCAAGGCCGGCTATCCGCCAGACGACACATTGGCCGAAGCCGACATCGCCGCCGCCCGCTGGGCCTGGGAGCACAATCGGGCCGCCGGACGTGGCGCCGATACGCTTCCCGGCGCCAAGCGCCTCTATCTTCCCTTGCGCACGGGGCGCACGGCACTCGGTGTCGTCGGCCTCGACAATGACAAACAGGGGCCGCTGCTGACGCCCGAGCAACAGCGCCTGCTCGACGCGCTGGCCGATCAGGCGGCGGTCGCCATCGAGCGCATCCAACTGGTCGCCGACGTCGACCGCGCAAAGCTTGCCGCCGAGGCGGACAGGCTGCGCTCGGCGCTTCTCACCTCGATCTCCCATGATCTGAAGACGCCGCTCGCAGCCATCATGGGCGCGGCCGGCACGCTGAGGGAATTCTCAGCCGCACTTCCCGAACAGGATCGGGCAGAGCTTTTGTCGACCGTGCTCGACGAATCCGAGCGGCTGAACCGCTTCATCGCCAATCTGCTCGACATGACCAAGATCGAGTCCGGCGCGATGGAGCCGAACTACGCCTTCCACTATGTCGGCGACATCGTCGGCTCCGCCCTGCAGCGGGCCAGGAAGATCATCGCCGAGCACAAGATCGAGACGGACATCACCTCGGATTTGCCGATGTTGAAGGTCGATCCCGTCCTGTTCGAGCAGGCGCTGTTCAACCTTCTCGACAATGCAGCGAAATACGCGCCGGCCGGCTCGACGATCCGCGTTCAGGGCTGGACCGACAATGGTTCTGTCCTCCTGCAGGTCATGGATGAAGGGCCGGGCATTCCCACCGGCGATCTGGAACGGATTTTCGACACCTTCTACCGGGTGCGCAAGGGCGACCAGGTTCGCGCCGGCACCGGGCTCGGGCTGTCGATTTGTCGTGGTTTCATCGAGGCGATGGGCGGGACGATCACGGCGGCAAACCGGACCGATCGCTCAGGCGCGGTCTTCACCATCAAGATGCCGAAGCCGGCCAACACGCCCGATCTCGACGCCTCTGCCACGGATGATGGGGGCGACTTGGAATGACAAACTCGAATGTCAGGATCCTGGTCGTCGATGACGAGCCGCCGATCCGAAAGCTGCTGCGTGTCGGGCTCGGCAGCCAGGGCTATGCGATCAGCGAGGCGCCGAACGCCAAAGCGGCGATCGAACTGATGGAGACGGAGGAGCCGGACCTTGTCCTGCTCGACCTCGGCCTGCCCGGCATGAGCGGCCATGAGCTGTTGCGCAAATGGCGTGACGACGGTCTCGACATTCCGGTGGTCATCCTGTCCAGCCGCACCGACGAGGCCGGCATCGTCCAGGCTCTGGAACTCGGCGCCGACGACTATGTCACCAAGCCGTTCGGCATGAACGAACTGGTCGCGCGCATCCGCGTGGCGCTGCGGCACAAATTCCAGCAACAGGGCGAGAAGCCTGTTTTCCAGACCGGCGACCTATCCGTCGATCTGGTCAAACGCATCGTCAAGGTCGAGGGCAAGGACGTAAAGCTCTCGCCGAAGGAATACGATATCCTGCGCATTCTCGTGCAGCACGCCGGCAGGGTGCTGACCCATCAATTCCTGTTGAAGCAGGTCTGGGGCGATTCGACCGACGTGCAGTATCTCAGGGTTTATGTCCGGCAGCTCAGGCAGAAGATCGAGAAGACCCCCGACCAGCCGCGCTACATCACCACCGAGACCGGCGTTGGTTACCGCCTGCGCGAGGTCGAGTGAGCGGGCAAGGTCTAGCCGATCGCTTCCCGCGGCTGACCGAAGGGCGTGGATGCCCGGAAGGCCGCAAGGCAGCCGACAATGCCGAGCGGTACGAAGGCAAGAAACAGCCATGACGCGACATTCGCCGCGGCGTCATAATTCAAACCTTGCGAAAAGCCGCTGGCGTTGGCGACGATGCCGGCAAGTGCGGCACCCACGGCATAGCCGATCCGCTGCATGGTCGGCACCGCCACCGAGGCGATGGTCTGCTCGCTTTCAGGCGCTGAGGCGACGATGACGCGCGTCAGGAAGGGTCATGAGACGCCGAAGCCGCCGCCCTGCAGCAGCGCGCAGATCAGGATCAGCGGGATGGAGCCTAGGGGTATCGTATAGGCAAAGCCGGCAATACCGGCCGCGATCATCGCCGCGCCGCCGACGATGATCAGTCGCTCGCGTTGCGGTGGTGCGTTGGCGACCAGGATCGACAGGATCGACCAGGCGATCGATTCGGCGGCGATGATGTAGCCGGTGGTCAGCAGCGGAATGTCGTGCAGGCTGGTCAGGAGCAGCGGGCCGTAGACGCCGAAGGAACAGGTCGCCACCGAAAAGGCGGCAACCATGGTCATGCCGGCGCCGACCGGCGTTCGCCACGAGAACAGCCGCGCCGGAAACAGCCGCGAACGCGGCTTCAACGCGTCGATGGAGAAGAACAGCACCAGGCCGACCAGCCCGAGGGCCATCAGCAGCGAGGAACGCAGCAAGGCGATGTCGACGCCGGCCGAGGCGATCAGCACCACGGCGACGGCAAGGCAGCCAAGGGCTGCGAACGGGAAGGGCGGCGCCTTGCCTATGCTCGTCCTGGGTTTCGTCGCCTCCGGCGTGTCGAGCACGATGAAGCTTGCCAGCGCCATGGCGGTGCCGCCGAGGGTGAAGACGCCAAAGGCCCAGCGCCATGACAGAAGCTCGGTCATGATCGCGCCGAGCAACGGTCCGCTGAAGGCGGCTACGCCCCAGATCGCCGACATGATGCCGAAAAGCTGTGGCCAGATGGTGCGCGAGAACAGCCGCTCGACCGAGACGAAGGCCAACGACACCAGCGCACCGCCGCCAAGCCCCTCGATCAGGCGGCCTGCAAGGAACAGTTGCATGGAAGGCGAGGTGGCGCAGACCAGCGCTCCGGCTGCGTAGAGGAGCGCGGCGACCACCATGTTGGTGCGCAGCGGAACATAGCTCACCAGACGCCCGGCTGCCGCGCCGGCAACGATGGCGCCGAGTTCGTAGATAGCCAGCGACCAGCCGACGAGTTGGACACCGGCCAGTTCGCCGACCATGGCCGGCATCACCGTGGCCACCATGGTTTCGTTGGTGGCGTGCAGCAGGATGCCGAGGCTGATGAAGCAGAAGCGCGCCAGGTCGCCGCTTGCCCACAATGCGCGCCAGTCGACCCTGTTTGTGCTGATTTCGGTCATGTCCACCCCTGCTTTCCATATCCTGACGCCAGAGCAGGACGCCAGAAGCCAGTACCGGTTTCCGGCAGGACCATGCGCAGGCAGGAGCGTGTATCGCGCACCGCATCGAGCGCGCTGCTCCGGTCGGGCAGGCTTGTAAAACCTCAACTGGGGTTGAGCTCAAGCGGATTTTTTCGAGATAGGGTTGCGGTCCGGTTGCGCGGTCAATTCTCGGTACTGCGCAACTGGAACTGACTGACGCCGATCGCGAGGTTCATGCCGGTCTGCGTCTGCAGGCTGAGCGGCTGCAAGGTGAAGGCCTGCGAGGATCCTCCGACCAGCAGATTGGCGCCGGCGCCGACGGCTGCCGTCACTTCGGCGCTGGCGCCGATATAGTCGCCGGCCAGCGCACCCGGGGCATAGATGTTCTTCAGCGGCGTCAGCACGATCCACTGCATGAACGTCTGCTTCGTCGTGCCGATGTCGAGGCCGTATTTGTTGACCGCGCCGAAATAGGCTTCCGGTGCGAAGCTCTTGTCGGCGGGGTTGAACGTGCAGCTCAAATCCTTGCTCGAGCCGAAAATGAAACCGGTGCCGCCGCCGATGGCGCAATCAAGCGTGCCGAGTTCTATCCCTTGGTCCCGCGCCCGCGCCGTCCCGGCGAGCAAAGTTGCGATCATCGCAGCGGCAATGGCTGTCTGCGGTATGGTTGCTTTGGGCATGGCGGTCCCCCTCAAAAACAAACGACGCGGAACCATCCTATCCGGTTCCGCGCCGCAGGGTGAGGGGTCGTGGAGCGCATGGCTCCACTGCATTCACTTGAACGAATGGATGAGCTGGAGCGAGGTCACGGCCACAGCAAGGTTGACGCCGGTCTGCGCCTGGACGCTGAGCGGCTCCAGCATGAAGGCGCTGTCCAGGCCGCCAACCAGCAGGTTGGCGCCGCCGCCGGTCACGACGCTCGCCTCGGCGTTGACGCCGTAGTAGCTGCCGGCGAGATCGCCTCCGTCGCGGTCGCGCGTTGCCGCCAGCACGGCCCAGACGAGCTGGCCCTGATGCGTCTTGCCGACATCCAGGCCGACCTTGGAGATCACGCCGGTGTAAACCTCGGACGGTCCGTGATGATGGGGGCGGAAGACGCAGGACACACCCTTGTTGGACGCGACGATATAAGCGGTGCCGCCGTCAATGGTGCAGTCGAGCGTGCCGAGTTGCAGCTTGCCGGCGCTGGCCGGGGCGACGGCAAACTCCGTCATGGCGAGGACAGCGGCGCAGGCGAGTTTCTTGATCATGGGAGGTCCTTTCGCAAATAGCTTTTTGACAACGGTGGGCAGACCGTTCCGCTGAAAACTTGGCGCGAACAAGGCACGGGTCAACCCCTTGCTGCCGGGGTTAACGCACGGTTGCCGAGATGCGTCTTTTCGGACACGCAAAGGACGCCGCGGCACTTGGATGCCACGCAGATTGTCTGGGAATGCTACCGAAATCGATCAGCTGACGCGGGCGAGGCCGTCCTTGGCCGGCTGGTAGGCCGGGTTCAGGCGGACGGCTTCGCGATAGGATTTCGCTGCCTTGGCCTTGTCGCCGCGCCGCTCGTAGATCAACGCCTGATTGGCCCAGGCTTCGGCATTGTTGCCGTCGAGCTTGATCGCCATGTTGAAGTCGGAGAAGGCGTTGTCTTCGTCGTTGGTTGCCAGATAGGAAAGGCCGCGGCCATTGTAGGGTTCGGCAGCGTCCGGCGCCAGCGAGATCGCCGTCGAGAAGTCCTCGATAGCGAACTTGTGCTGACCCTGGCTCTGATAGATCAGGCCACGATTGTGGTAGGCGCGCGCGTCGGTCGTGTCGAGCTGGATCGCCTTCTGGAAGTCGTTGAAAGCGTCCTGGGTGCGGCCCGCCTTGCGATAAAGGTTGCCGCGCCCAATGTAGGCGGCGTCATAGTTTGAATTGATCTGGATCGAACGGTTGTAGTCCTCGAGCGCGGCCGTCTGATTGCCGAGGAAGCGCTGGATGAGCGCGCGGTTCGAATAGGCCTGGAAGAAATTCGGGTTGAGTTGGATGGCCTGGTTGAAATCCTTGAGCGCTGCCTGGTACTGGCCGCCACGGCCATAGGCCGAGCCGCGCACGTTGTACGCTTCGGGATCCTGGGGATTGCGCTGGATGACCGCCGACAGCGAGGAGATGTTCTCGCTCGACCCCTGCGCCTTGTCGATGTTGTTGAATTCGCCGGTCGGGCCTGACGTCTGGCAGCCGGCAAGCGCCAATCCGGAGAGCAGGGCCACTGTCAGGGCGAAACCACGCAATGCGGTCCCGCGCTCCACGCTTGCTGCGTTCATGTCTGCCCTGTCCTCACTTCAAGCCGCGTCGCTCAGGTCCGGTTCCCCCCTCCGGGCCGGGTCACAACCAAAACAAAAAGGTGGCGGCGATTCCGCATCGCGCCACCTCTGATATCCTTCGAAAAGGACGAAAAATTGGCGTTAGAACCGCGGCGGACGCGGAGCACCGCCGGCGGCGCCAGCAGCAACGGGGCGCGGCGTCATCGGCAGCAGGCCTTCGCGCTGGGCGCGCTTGCGGGCCAGCTTGCGGGCGCGGCGGACAGCTTCAGCCTTTTCACGGGCGCGCTTTTCGGACGGCTTCTCGTAGTGACCGCGCATCTTCATTTCGCGGAAAATGCCTTCGCGCTGCATCTTCTTCTTGAGAGCGCGAAGCGCCTGATCAACGTTATTGTCGCGGACGAGTACCTGCACGGGCAATCCTGTCTTTCGGGTTTGATGTCAACAGGCAAGCGGCCATAGCCACTAGCCTCCGCGGCGGTTTACACCACGAATTGGGGCGGCTGATAGCAGAATCAGGCCGCGCTGTCCACAGTCGAAATGGAAGAATGGCGCCGAAGCCGAAACAAAAAACCCGCCTCATGGGCGGGGTTCAGGCGCAAATCAGCACCATACCCAAAACACTAGCATAGTTGCCGTCACGGCTATGGCCAAGGCGGCAAGGCAGTCGCTTCAGACGAATGATGGCGGGCAAGCCGAGGCCAGCTTGCCTCCCACTCCCCGGCGGATCTCTATGCCGTTGCCAAATGCAGCCGCTCAAAATCCTCGAAAAACTCGCCGTAGTCGCAGGTGATCTCCTCGCCCTCGGCGATGTCGCGGGTCGCGGTGGCCCCGCCATACTGCGAAAAATCCGTGTTCGGGCTGGCCGAATGGTTCATGAAGCGCCCATTGTCGACCTCATAGACCATGAAGCCAGGCCGGTCAGGGCTCGGATAGGCATAGCGCTCGAGCAATTCCCTCAGAGGCGGCGGTGCCGCCTCGTATTTGTCCATCGGGATCAACCGGTCGAAATCCGGATCGAGCCGCCAGATCGAAGCGCCTTTCCTGATCGGCTCGGCGGCGAACATGCCGACGCCCTCGATCGCGCTCGCAGCCACGTAGGTTCTGATCAGCATCATGTTGGCAGGACCCGTTTTGGCAAGAAGACCCGTTTCGAAACGGCATCGCCAAATCGCGTGGAAAAAGCAAGACCGGCGGTCTGCGTTATGACTACGAACATGCGTCCTGGCCGCAAAAAGACTTCACGTCCGGTTGATCGACACGCCGCGCCTTCCTTGTCGCTCGCCAAACAGGCGAGGCCAGTGGGGCGAACTATTGCCGCAACAACCATCCCAGGCGATCGAGCGAGAATGCGTAGCTGATGACGATCAGCAGGGCCATGACGATGCCCGTGGTCGTTTGGCCGGCCAGGTAGAACCCAGCCGCGCCGGCGAACAGGATGACGAGTTCCAGCACCAGCCGCACCGCGCCCGGAACCGGCACAGGGGCGCGGCCCGACCGACTCGGATCATTGAGCACGGCGAAGGTTCCCCACAGCGCAGCAGCAACGAGCGGTATGGCCAACGCAGCGACCCAGCGCCACCAATCGTGTGAGAGGCCCCAGCTGGCGATGCCGAGCCCGAGCAAGGCCGCAAGCTCCAGCAGGAAGCGCAACGTCAGATTCCACCAGGCATTGCCCATAATAGTCCTCCAAAGTCTCGCGACAGACAGTGTGACCGAACGGGGCCTTAGCTGCCAGATCGCATGCGGCTTTTTCGCCGTGGCGCAAAACGGCAAGCGCCGTCGCAAACAGCGCAAGGGTGGAAGCGCTGTTTCGCTAGTGATACACCTCGCGCGCCGGGATCGAATGAACGCCCGGCTGCTATTCGCGAGGCCTTTTCTGGGGCGAGGTTGGGACGTTGAAGAAATATTCGGTATTCGCCATCGCCCGCGAGGCCATGCGCGGCCACAAGGGCTGGGAGGAGCAGTGGTCCTCGCCGGAGCCCAAGAAGGAATACGACGTCATCATCGTCGGCGCCGGCGGCCATGGCCTGGCCACAGCCTACTATCTCGCCACGGTGCACGGCATCACCAATGTCGCTGTGCTGGAAAAGGGCTGGCTTGGCGGCGGCAACACCGGCCGCAACACCACCATCATCCGTTCCAACTATCTCTATGACGAGAGCGCCGGCATTTACGACCACGCGCTGAAGCTGTGGGATGGGCTGAGCCAGGAGCTCAATTACAACGTCATGTACTCGGCCCGCGGCGTCATGATGCTCGCCCACAACGTGCACGACGTCCAGGTGCTGAAGCGCCACGTCCACGCCAACCGGCTGAACGGCATCGACAATGAATGGCTGACGCCGGAGCAGGCGAAGGAATTCTGCCCGCCGCTCAACACCTCCAAGGATGCGCGCTATCCAGTCGTCGGTGCCGCACTGCAGCGGCGCGGCGGCACGGCGCGCCACGATGCGGTTGCCTGGGGCTATGCGCGCGGCGCTTCGGCGCGCGGCGTGCACATCATCCAGAACTGCGAAGTCACCGGCGTCAAGCGGGCCGCCAATGGCGCCGTCACGGGCGTCGACACGACGCGCGGCTTCATCGGCGCCAAGAAGGTCGGCGTCGTTGCCGCCGGCCATTCCTCGGTGATCATGAACATGGCCGGCGTGCGCATGCCGCTGGAGAGCTATCCGTTGCAAGCGCTGGTGTCGGAGCCGGTCAAGCCGGTGGTGCCTTGCGTTGTCATGTCGAACACAGTGCACGCCTATATCTCGCAGTCCGACAAGGGCGAACTGGTGATCGGCGCCGGCACAGACCAGTATGTGTCCTATTCGCAGACCGGCGGCCTGCACATCCTGCAGCACACGCTCGACGCCATCTGCGAGATGTTCCCGATCTTCACGCGCATGAAGATGCTGCGCTCCTGGGGCGGCATCGTCGATGTGACGCCGGACCGCTCGCCGATCCTGGCCAAGACGCCGGTGCCTGGCCTCTACGTCAATTGCGGCTGGGGCACGGGTGGCTTCAAGGCGACGCCGGGTTCGGGCCATGTCTTTGCCCACACAATCGCCAAGGACGATCCGCATCCGATCAACGCACCCTTCACCATCGAACGCTTCCGCACCGGCCGGCTCATCGACGAGGCGGCGGCGGCGGCGGTGGCGCACTGATGATGGCGCAGATGGCTGTCGCTATGCCGCTGATGCTGGCGGGGGAACAGGGGATGTTCCATTTTCCTTCGGCGGATGAATTGCGGCTGCAGCCGATCAGTCGCGCCGACAACGAGGCCGACTGGCCATTTTCGGTCGACGATGGCACGCTGGCCTGCGTCTGGAGCGGCGGCCAGAGGGTGGTGATGTTCTTCGAGGGACGGTCCGAAGGGCTCGAGGAGGACGAGACGTTCCAGCCACGTCAGGTCATCGTCACAACCGATCCGATGCAACTCACCCTCGGCAACATGGCGTCTCGCGATCTGTTTCGTCCCGCTGCAAGCGTGGAAGAGCGCATCCGGCTCGTCGCACCGTTCGCGACGTTGGGACAGAAGCTTTGCGATCAACCGGCGGGCGCCCGCGTCGGCCACGGCGAATTGTAGGAACCAGGACAATGCTTCTCATCCGCTGCCCTTATTGCGAGGAAGAGCGCCCGGAACTCGAGTTCCGCAACGCCGGCGAGGCGCATATCGCGCGCTCGGCCAACATGGCCGGCGAGAGCGACGACGATTTCGAGAAGTTCTTCTTCATCCGCTCGAACCCCAAGGGTATCATTTATGAGCGCTGGCGGCACATGCATGGCTGCGCCCGTTTCTTCAACGCCGTGCGCGACACCGTCACCGACAAGTTCGTCATGACCTACAAGGCTGGCGAGCCGAAACCGTCCAAGTTGCCCAAAAACTCCAACGAAGTGGTTGCCAAATGATCGGCGCGTTCCGCATTCCCGGCGCCGGTCGCTTCAAGCAGGCGAAGACCGCGCGGTTCAGTTTCGATGGCCAGTCCTATACCGGCATCGAGGGCGACACGCTGGCTTCGGCGCTGCTCGCCAATGGCGTCCATCTTGTCGGCCGCTCGTTCAAGTACCATCGTCCGCGCGGCATCCTGTCGGCGGGCGCCGAGGAACCGAACGCGCTGGTCGAGATCAAGCGCGACGCGGCACGCAAGACGCCGAACGTGCGGGCCACCGTGCAGGAACTCTATGACGGGCTGGACGCGCAGTCGCAGAACCGCTGGCCTTCATTGTCCTTCGACGTCAGCGCGGTCAACGACTTTGCTTCGCCGCTGTTTTCGGCCGGCTTCTACTACAAGACCTTCATGTGGCCGAAGGCTGCATGGAAGAGCCTGTACGAACCCAAGATCCGCGCCGCGGCCGGACTTGGCGTTTCCCCGGACCAACCGGACCCGGACCATTATTCGTCGCGCTATGCGCATTGCGAGGTCCTGGTGCTGGGCGGCGGCGCCGCCGGCATCGCGGCGGCGCTTGCCGCAGCCGAGACCGGCGTGCGCGTCATCCTTGCCGACGAACAGGCCGAGTTCGGCGGCAGCCTACGGTTCGAGAGCGGTGCGAAAATCGACGGCCAGGACGGCTTTGCCTGGGCTCAAGGTGCGGTGGCCAAGCTCGCCGCCATGGACAATGTACGCGTGCTCTCGCGCACGACGGCGTTCGGCTATTACGCGCAGAATTTCGTCGGGCTGGTCGAGCGTGTCAGCGATCATTTGAAGACTCCCGGCCACGATCTGGCGCGCGAGCGGCTGTGGCAGGTGAGGGCCAAGCGCGTGGTGCTGGCCTCCGGCGCCATCGAGCGCCACATGGTGTTCGCCGACAACGACCGGCCGGGCGTCATGCTGGCAGGTGCGGCGCGCACCTATCTCAACCACTATGGCGTTGCGGTCGGCAAGAATGTCGGCGTCTACACCGCCAATGATTCCGCCTATGCAGCGGCAATCGACCTGAAGAAAGCCGGCATTAACGTGGCGGCGATCGTCGATTTACGCGACAACCCGACCGGGCCGGCGATCGACGAGGCGAGGGCGCTCGGCATCGAGGTGAATTTCGGCCGTGCCGTCATCCGCGCAGGCGGCAAGCTCAGGGTGTCGTCGATGACCGTGCAGCCGAAGAATGGCGGCGGCGAACGCACCATCCCGGTCGATGCGATCCTGATGTCGGCCGGCTGGACGCCTTCGGTGCATCTGTTCTCGCAGTCGCGCGGCAAGGTCGCCTTCAACGACGAGACCAAGCGCTTCGTGCCGGGCACCTATGCGCAGGACTGCGTCTCTGTCGGCGCCTGCAACGGCACCGACGGGCTGTCGGCGACGATCGACGAAGCCTATGCGGCGGGCGCCAAGTCGGCCAAGGATGCGGGCGCGAAAACCGCCAAGGGCACAAAGCCGAAAGTCGATGCCTCGGAAAACTGGTCGCGCGGCATGCTGGGTGCGGCGCCAGGAGCCGGGCCGGACACGACCGTGAAAGCCTTCGTCGATTTCCAGAACGACGTCGCCGCCAAGGATATCCGCCAGGCGGTGCACGAGGGCATGCGGTCGATCGAGCACGTCAAGCGCTTCACCACCAACGGCATGGCGACCGACCAGGGCAAGACCTCCAACATGCACGGCCTGGCGATTGCCGCCGAGACGCTGGGCAAGCCGATCCCGGAGGTCGGGCTGACCACGTTCCGGGCGCCCTATACGCCGGTGACCTTCGGCGCGATCGTCAGCCATGCGCGGGGTCCGCTGTTCGACCCGACGCGCAAGACTGCGATCCATCCCTGGGCAGAGGCGCAAGGCGCGGTGTTCGAGGATGTCGGCCAGTGGAAACGCGCCTGGTATTTCCCCAAGGCAGGCGAGGACATGCACGCCGCGGTCGACCGCGAATGCGTTGCGGTACGCAAGACGGCCGGCCTGTTCGATGCCTCGACGCTGGGCAAGATCGAAGTGGTCGGTCCGGACGCAGCGAAATTCATGGAGCTGCTCTACACCAACCCATGGGAGAAACTGGAGCCCGGCCGCTGCCGCTACGGCATCATGCTGCGCGAGGATGGCTTCATCTATGATGACGGCGTCGTCGGCAGGCTGGCGCCAGACCGTTTCCATGTGACGACGACGACCGGCGGCGCGCCGCGCGTCATGAACCACATGGAGGATTATCTCCAGACAGAGTTCCCGCATCTCAACGTCTGGCTGACCTCGATCACCGAGCAATGGGCCGTCATCGCGGTGCAGGGACCGAAATCCCGCGACATCATCGCTCCGCTGGTCGAAGGCATCGACATGTCGGACGAGGCGCTGCCGCATATGTCGGTGCGCGAAGGCAAGATCTGCGGCGTGCCGACCAGGCTGTTTCGCATGTCGTTCACTGGCGAGCGCGGCTTCGAGGTCAACGTGCCTGCCGATTACGGGCAGGCTGTCTGGGAAGCGCTGTGGGCGCAAGGCCAGAAGCACGGCGCTGCCGCGTATGGGACCGAGGCCATGCACGTGCTGCGCGCCGAAAAGGGCTACATCATCGTCGGCCAGGATACCGACGGCACGGTGACGCCGAACGATGCCGGTCTCGACTGGGCGGTCGGCAAGAAGAAGACGGACTTCGTCGGCATCCGCGGCTTGACGCGACCCGACCTTGTCGCCAAGGGCCGCAAGCAGTTGGTCGGCCTGAAAACGAAAGACCCGAAAGTGGTGCTGGAAGAGGGCGCGCAGATCGTCGAGGATCCCCGGCAGGCGATCCCGATGAAGATGATCGGCCATGTCACCTCGAGCTATTGGTCGGAAAATTGCGGCCGCTCGATCGCGGTGGCGCTGGTCGCCGGCGGCCGCGACCGCATGGGCGACACGCTCTTTGTGCCGATGCCGAACGGCGCGATCGAAGTGGAGGTTGCCAGCATGGTGTTCTTCGACGAGACGGGAGGGCGCCTCAATGGCTAAGGCTGCTGCAAGAAAGACGGCACCGGTGACATCGCCTTCGGTAGAACGCCGTCCGGCGCTGGCCGGACGCAGCACGACCGGTATCGGCGTCAAGGTCGAGGTGCTGCCGCCGGCCGAGCGCATTTCATTGCGCGCACCGGAGGCCTCGCTTGCAGCGCTTTCCAAGGCGCTCGGCGTGACCTTGCCGAAAAAGCCGAAGACGTCCGCTTCGAAGGGCGGGCGAACCGCCTTGTGGCTCGGCCCCGACGAATGGCTGGTCATCGATGAGGCGGGCAAGGATCCGCTGGCCGATTGTGCTGGGGTTTCCGCCTTGCACTCGGCGGTCGGCATCTCGCATCGCAACATCGCTATCGCCGTGACGGGCACCGGGGCAGCAGCGACGATCAATGCGGGTTGCCCGCAGGACCTGTCGCCCGATGGCTTCCCGGTTGGAGCGGCGTCGCGAACCATCCTCGGCAAGACCGAGATCGTGCTGTTGCGCACGGCGCCGGACGCCTTCAGGGTTGAATGCTGGCGTTCCTTCTCGGACTATGTCTTTACTTTTTTGTCCGAGGGATCGCGCGACGCAGCGGTCTGAATCCGGAACGTTTGCAGGGCAGGCTCGTTCTGCATCCTCACGCCGAGGGAGAATGCCGATGCCGTCGAATTCCGCGCCCAAGTCGCCGGTCAAAAAGACGTCGGCCGTCCGTTCGCTCGAACAGGAGCGGCACGAAGCGCCGAGCGCCGAAGAGGAACTCGAGGAAGGCCTCGAAGACACGTTCCCGGCCAGCGATCCGGTGTCGATCACTGGATCGTCCATCTCGGGCGCTCCGGCGAAGCCGGGCCAGGCCAAGACCGTGCCCGGGCGCAAGAAGCGCAAGGCGTAGTTTTCATCGGGCCAGGCGGCATCGGACCTTCTCAATCCCATTGGACATGCTACTTAAAGCGCTTTGGGAGATAAAAATGCCGACAAAAGCGATCGTCTGGGGCGAGAACGTCCACGAGCAGACCAATGCCGCCGTGCGCGACCTCTATCCCCTGGGCATGCATGGCACCATTGCCGCGGCGCTCAACCAGGACAAGGGCATCGAGGCGACCACCGCCACCTTGCAGGAGCCCGAGCACGGCCTGGGCGAAAAGCGCCTGGCCGCCGCCGACGTGCTGCTGTGGTGGGGCCATGCGGCGCATGGCGAGGTCAAGGACGAGATCGTCGAGCGGGTGCAGAAGCGGGTGTGGGAAGGCATGGGGCTGATTGTGCTCCATTCCGGGCATTACTCGAAGATTTTCAAGCGGCTGATGGGCACGCCCTGTTCGCTGAAATGGCGCGAGGCGGGCGAGCGCGAGCGCGTCTGGGCGATCAACCGCGGCCATCCGATCGCGCAGGGCATCGGCGAGTGCCTGGAGATCGGCGAGACCGAAATGTATGGCGAGCCCTTCGCCGTGCCGGAGCCGCTCGAGACGGTGTTCGTCTCCTGGTACGAGGGCGGTGAGGTGTTCCGGTCCGGGCTGACCTACCAGCGCGGCGCCGGCAGGATCTTCTACTTCTCGCCCGGTCACGAGACCTATCCAATCTATCACAACGAAGGCGTGCGGCAGGTGCTGCGCAATGCGGTGCACTGGGCGCGCAACCCGGCGCCGGCCTGGTCCGGCATCACCAATGCCCCGAACGTGCCGACGGATGCCGCCAAGGAGAAGATCGTCCAAAAAGGCCTGCGCCTGCATGCCGATGGCGACAGGGGTCTTGGCTGATCGGCGCGTGAGTCGATTGCGGCGTGAGGTGATTGGGGGCCTGAACTGATGCATCGAATTCTTCTGCTCGGCACGGGCGGCATCGCCGGGCATCATGTCGAGGAGTTCGCCGGGATTGCCGGCTGCGGCATCGTCGCCTGCGTCGATCAGGTGCCCGGCCGTGCGGCCGCATTCGCCGCTGCCAGCAAGATCGGAGATTTCTTCGAGAGCCTGGAGGCGGCGGTCGCCTGGGGCCATTTCGATGCCGCCATCAACGCGACGCCGGATGGTGCACATTTGGCGACGACGCTGGCGCTGCTTGCCGAGGGAAAGCATGTGTTTTGCGAAAAGCCGCTGGCGCCGAACCACCCCGACGCGCTGGCAATGACCGAAGCGGCAGAGGCAGCCGGGGTGGTCAACATGGTCAACCTGACCTATCGCAACTCACCGGCAATCCAGGAAGCGCGGCGCATGGTGCAGGCCGGCGAGATCGGCGAGCTGCGCCATGTCGAGGCGAGCTACCGACAGAGCTGGCTGATCAGCAAATCATGGGGCGACTGGCGGGTCGAGGACAAATGGCTATGGCGCCTGTCGAGCCGGCACGGTTCGACCGGCGTTCTCGGCGATGTCGGCATTCACATCCTAGACTTCGCCACCTATGGCGCCGGCCAGGATATCGTCAGCTTGCATGCCGATCTGGTGACGTTTCCGAAGGCCGAGGGCGAGCGCATCGGCGACTATGTGCTGGATGCCAATGACAGCGTCGCGATGACGGCGCGTCTCGATTCCGGCGCGCTCGCCACGATCGTGGCAAGCCGCTACATGACCGGCCATACCAACGATTTGTCGCTGGCCCTGCACGGCACCAAGGGCGCCATCAAGGTCGAGACCAATGGCAAGGTGTCGAACCTGTCGGCCTGCCTGGCTGGCGATGTCGATCTTCAGCGCTGGCGAACGCTGCCGCTGCCCAATGTCAAGCGTAACGCCCGGCGCTTTGCCGACGCGCTGGATGCAGGCCGAAACGGCGATCCGTCCTTCCGGCGCGCCGCCGACATGCAGAAACTGATCGACGCGGCCTTCGAGAGTTCTGCGGCCAAGCTGCCGATCCTGGTCGCCTGAAGCTGGCCGGCTTTTGCCGGCCGTACGCGATTTCTGCGAATCTTAGAACGAGCTCGGCACGATCCACGGGTCGATGCTGATGCCGAGCCGCGGGCTCTTGCCTTCAGCGGTGTTTTCCGTGGCGCCCTTCTTCTCGACCGAGCCGGTCGAGGCGCAATCGAGCTTCACGTTGGTCTTCGTGTCTACGCAGGTTGCAGCGGACGCATGCTTGACCATGTGGGGCGCGCTGGCGGCGAAGGCCGAGCCCGAAAGTGCCAGCACGGCTGCGAGGGTGAAGAGTGTCTTTTTCATAGTCTGTCTCCGTTTTCGACGGGTGAATTCTTGTCGTACATGTACGATGCACTGTACACATACGTCCGTAGATCGCGAAGTTCAAGATAAAACCGTACGCGTACGCTAAACTTTTTGTTAACCAAGAATTCGAAAGGAAACTGGCGTTCAGCAGTTGACCGGTGTGTCGGTCAGCGGCGGCACGTTTTGCGTGCTGAGCGTGGCAAGCGTGAAATCGCACATGCGCTTCACGAAAGCCTGCGGATCGCCGAAGGGGTAGAACGGAAAGGTGATCAGCAGCGAGATCGTGCCGTGGCCAACTGCCCACAGCATGGTGGCGATGGCGCGCGGGTCGCCCTGCAATTTGCCGGCGGCCACGCAGGCCTCGACCCTGCTGATCAGCACCTTCATCGCCGGGTTGCCCTCTTCCATGTCCTCGTAGCTCCTGCCTTCCGGCAGCTTCGTCTTCTCGGTCATGAACACGGTGCGGTATTCGTTGGGATTCCCGAGCCCGAAGGCGGCATATTCGGTCATGACGGCCTGCAACGCCTCGATCGGATCGTCGGATGGGTGCTCCTCGATGCGGCGGGCTAGCGTCTCGAACGCATCCTCGGCGAGTGCGAACAGGATGTCCTGCTTGTCGGCGAAATAGGAATAGACCGACATCGGTGCGTAGCCGACCCGCTTGGCCAGCTTGCGGATGGTCAGGCCTTCATAGCCTTCCTCCTGAACGAGCCTGTGCGCGGCCTCGACCAGTTCGGAGCGCAGTTCGGCCTTTTGTTTCTCGCGGCGTGTCTGGACACTCGGCGGCAAAGATCGGTGCCTTTGTTCGGGTTGGTGCTGGCCCAAATTATATACGCTGTACGAAAACGGACAAGGGTGTGACAGGCTCCCAAACGGCAACATGCCTCAGCTCGCACCGAGGCTCGTCCATATCCGAGAGCATCAGTAGCGCGTCTTCAGCGGCAAAAGCGGCAAAGCCTTTCGCGACGCCCCGGCCAAGCCCGCCGGCGGCATCCGCGACCGGCATTGTTGCTGCGTCGAAGCGGCCATCGTCACGCCTCCTTGTCGATCAGTCGGGCAGCGAGATGCGAAAGCAGTTTCACCGCCTCGCCATAGGTTCTCGCCTTTTCGGGATTGGAGGCGTTGCCGTCCAGCGCCCGTTTGAAGACGCCCTGACAGATTGCCGCCAGCCGGAAGAAGGAAAAGGCGAGGAGGAACGTCCAGTTGCCGACGCCGCTGAGTCCGCGCCGCCGGCAGTAGCTGGCGACATAGTTTTCTTCGGAAGGCAGGCCGATCGCGGACCGGTCGATACCGCCCAGGCCGCGAAAACCTGAGGCGTGAGGCAGGCGCCATTGCATGCACTGATAGGCGATATCGGCAAAGGGATGGCCTGATGTCGACAGTTCCCAATCGAGCACCGCCACCACCTGAGGCCGATCGGAAGCGAAGATCAGATTGTCCAGCCGGTAGTCGCCATGCACCAGCGAGACGCTGCCGTCATCTTCGGGCATGTGCGTTTCCAGCCAGGCAATCAGCCGGTCCATATCGGCCACGGTGCCGGTCTCCGAGGCACGGTACTGGCTGGTCCAGCGCGCCAGCTGGCGCTCGAAGTAGTTGCCCGGCCGGCCGAAATCGCCGAGACCCGCGGCCCCGACGTCGACATCATGCAGCGCGGCGAGGGTGTCGTTCATGGCATCGTACATGGCGGCGCGTTCATCGTTATCGCCGGCCTCCGGCAGCGCCGGATCCCAGAAAATGCGGCCGTCGACGAAATCCATGACGTAGAACATACGTCCGATCGGCGAGTCCTCCGACGAGAGATGCAGCATCTCCGGCACGGGCACGGCGGTGCCGGCAAGCGCCTTCATCACCCTGAATTCGCGGTCGAGCTGATGCGCCGATTTCAGCAGCTGGCCCGGCGGCTTGGCACGCAGGACGTAACGGCCGCTTGCCGCCGTCAGCAGATAGGTCGGGTTCGACTGGCCGGATTTGAATTTTTCGATTGCGGCAAGCCCGGAAAAGCCCGGTATGTTTGCCTCGAGGTAAGGCGCGAGCGCCGCCTGGTCGAGGACGTTCGGATCGCTCATGCCGTCTCGGGCTGGCGTTCGATCAAGGTCAGCGTCAGCCAGCGTGCCGTCAGCGCCGGTTTCTTCGAGCCTTCGATCTCGATGGTCACGTCATGCGCGGTCTGCACCCAACCCGACGGCCTGACCTTGACGTCGGCCAGCACGAAACGGGTGCGAATGCGCGCGCCGGTCTTCACCGGCGCCAGGAAGCGCAGCGAATCGAAGCCGTGGTTGACGCCCATCTTGCTGTTTTCCAGCGGCGGCATGGTCTCGAAGGTCATCGCCGACAACAGCGACAGCGACAGGAAGCCGTGCGCGATGGTGCCGCCGAACGGCGTCTCGCGCATGGCCCGCTCCGGATCACAGTGAATGAACTGGTGGTCGTCGGTGGCGTCGGCGAACTGGTCGATCATACGCTGCGTGACCACCCGCCACGGCGACACGCCAACCTCCTTGCCGACATTGGCCAGAAGCACATCGAGACTGATCGGTTCCACGCTCATGTCCTCCAGTTCACCTCCGGCTTCTGTGGCCGGAAAATGTTATTCCTTGAACAGCGTCAGCCCATGCTGCACCGACTGTCCGCCGTCGATCGGCAGGACGGCGCCTGTGACGTAGCTTCCTGCACGGCTGCACAGATAGAGCGTTGCGCCGGCAATGTCATCCGGTGCGCCGATACGGCCGATCGGAACATCGTTTCCGACATGTCTGGCCTGTTCTTCCGTGCCGGTGGCAAACGCCGTCATTCGGCTCTGAAAGGGGCCAGGGGCGAAAGCGTTGACGGTGATGCGGCGAGCGGCGAACTCAAGCGCCAGGGTGCGTGTCAGATGGTGAACCGCGGCCTTCGAAGCCGTGTAGGAATAGGCGTCGTCGGCCAGCGGTTGCGTGCCCATCACCGAACCGAGATTGATGACCCTGGCCGGGTCGGCATCGCTGGCGGCGGCATCGAGCAGCGGTAGCAATTCACGGGTCAGATGGAAGACCGCGGTGACGTTGACGCCGAACACTTTCGCCCACGCCGAATAGGGAAAGCTTTCGAGCGGTGCGCCCCAGGAAACGCCGGCATTGTTGACCAGGATGTTGAGCCTATCGGTCCGCGCCTTGACCTCGGCGACGAGTGCGGCAATGCCGGCCTCGCTGGAGACATCACCCGCAAACCCTTCGGCGCGGCCGGGTGCGCCAAGTCCATTCAGTTCGGCGGCGACCTTGATGCAGTCTTCGCCCTTGCGCGAAGCGATCATCACGCCGGCGCCGGCCTGCACCAGCGCCGTCGCCGCCATGCGGCCGATGCCGGTTGCAGCACCCGTCACCAACGCGGTCTTGCTGGCCACCGAAAACAACTCGTCCAGATAGCTCATCACAGTCCTCCGCGCTCGGCATGCGGGCAAACAGTTCGCGTTGACAAGGCTATCCGAAGTACAGTCATCCTTGCCACCGACAAAATGCCTGGCATCCATGAAGGGTTAGCGACCGATGACGGACATGAATCTCGGCATGACCGAGCGGCTGAGGCCGATCCACGCGCGCGTCGCGGCCATGGTGCGCGACGAGATCATGCCGCTCGACAAGGAATTTCTCGCCGAAGTGGGCAAGGAAGGCGATCGCTGGGTCTATACGGCGCGCCAGAGCGAGATCCTCGAAGGGCTGAAAAGGACCGCGAGAGAGCGCGGCCTGTGGAATTTCTGGCTGACCGGCTCGGAGCGCGGCTACGGCCTTTCCACGGTCGAATACGCCTATCTGGCCGAGGAGATGGGCAAGTCGCATCTCGGTGCGGAAACCTTCAATTGCTCGGCACCGGACACCGGCAATATGGAGGTGCTGGAACGCTACGGCTCGGCCGATCACAAGAAAGCGTGGCTGGAGCCGCTGCTCGAGGGCAAGATCCGCTCGGCCTATCTGATGACCGAGCCGGATGTCGCCTCGTCCGACGCCACCAACATTGCAATGCGCTGCGAGCGGCAGGGCGACGACTATGTACTGAACGGCGAGAAATGGTGGGCATCGGGCGCCGGCGATCCGCGCTGCGCCATCTACGTCGTCATGGTCCGGACCGGGGGCGACAGCGAGCCAAAGCACCGCCGCCATTCCATGATCCTGGTGCCCGCCGACACCAAAGGCGTCACCAAGGTCCGCGCCATGCAGGTCTATGGCGACGATGACGCGCCGCATGGCCATATGCATCTTCGCTTCGACAATGTGCGGATTAGGGCGTCGAACCTGATCGTAGGCGAGGGTAGGGGATTCGAGATCGCGCAAGGGCGGCTCGGTCCCGGCCGCATCCATCACTGCATGCGCGCCATCGGCCAAGCCGAGATGGCGCTGGAAATGCTGTGCCAGCGTTCCATGCGCCGCGAGGCTTTCGGCCAGCCCCTGGCAAAGCTCGGCGCCAATTTCGACATCATCGCGGAATGCCGCATGGAGATCGAGATGGCCCGCCTGCTCTGCCTCAAGGCGGCATGGATGATCGATCAGGGCGACGCGCGGGCCGCCGCCCCTTGGATCAGCCAGATCAAGGTGATAGCGCCCCGCGTCGCGCTCAAGGTCACCGACGAGGCGGTGCAGATGTTCGGCGCGCAAGGCATCAGCCAGGACACGCCGCTGGCGCGGTCGTGGACGCATCTGAGGACATTGCGCCTTGCCGACGGGCCTGACGCCGTCCATCGCCGGCAGGTGGCGCGGACGGAGCTGAAGAAATACTCGCAGGAAAAGGTCTGAGCGCCGGTATCATCTTCCGGCGACCGCTTGCCGAGGCCATGGCGCGGAACTGGCCCAACGGCAAGGTGTTCATCCAGCCTTGGCCCAATCCGAAAGACGCGAGAAACTTGGACATGAGCCGGAAGAATGTCCGGTATCTGGCCGCTGCCCGGATCGTCGGCCTCTGTTCCCATCTTGCGACCCCCTATGCCACGCCGCTTTGTCCGTGATATGTCGCCGCCATCGAATTCCGGACGACGTGGGCAAGCGCCTGATCCGGGCGGGTGTAGGGTGATTTGATGACGATATCCAAGCCGGTCTTCGACCGTTTGGGGTTCAGCCTGTGGATCGGAGCGTTCCTGGTCGTTCTTGTCCTGGTCCTGTGGTCACCCCATACGCGCACGGTATGGAAGGCCTATATAGACGGCAGCGAGGCGCTTCTGGCCGGTCTGCCACTCTACGACACCCAATCCGAGATGGGGTATCTTTACGCGCCAGCCTTTGCCGCGCTGTATATTCCAATAGCCAAACTCGGTCCGCAGCTGGGCGGCGTGGTTTGGCACAGCCTTGGCTTTGCGGTGCTGACCTATGCCGCGATGCGACAGGTGCGCAAGCTCGGCGGCGGCGAATTGACGTGGCTGCTTTCTTTCGGTCTTTTCCTCGCCTTGCCAATGGCAGCGGGGGCGATCCGCAACGGCCAGGCGACGATCCTCTTGACCGGCGCTTGTTGGCTTCTCACCCTGTCGGCGCTGGAGGGACGGCGGGTGGAGACGTTCTTCTGGGCTTCGCTTGCCGTCATCGCCAAGCCGACCGCGATCATCATGCTGTTGTTGGTAGGAGCCCTTCGGCTCCGGTTGATACCGGTGCTGGGGCTGGCCGTACTGTTCGTCCTCGCCCTACCTTACGCTTTCGCTCCTCCCGGCTATCTCAACGATCAGTATCGTGTCTTCGCCAGGATGCTGACCTCGATGGCCGTCGAGAACACCAGCCATTTCGTGCCGACTGATTTCACGGCGCCGTTCACCAGGATAGGGCTGCCCATTCCGGAATTCGGCGCCACGATCATGCGCATCGTCATGGCCCTGTTTACGCTTTCGGCGGTCATCTGGTTCGACCGCAAGCTGGAACGCGGACCGGCGGGGCTGGCGATCTTCCTGACGGCCACTTTCTACATGTGCGTCTTCAACCCGCGCGTCGAGCCCAACACCTATGCAATGATCGCGGTACCCGCCGGTCTCGCCATCGCGCTGTTGTGGCGCGAAGAACGCGGTGGCGTTCTGGCCTCGGTGTTGTCGACGGTGCTGTTCGCGACCGGACTGACCGGCATCGATCGCCATGTGCACGACTTGCTCTACCCCTGGTTCCGGCCGATCGCGGTTACGTTCATCGCGGGTTCGCTGATCTGGTGGTTCTGGGCCACGGCGCGGGTAAAGGTGGTGAATGCAGGGATCGCAAATGACTGAATTGCGGCCGACACTCGATATCGTCGCGCCATTCTTGAACGAGGCGCAATCGGCATCGGCCTTCGCACGCCTGCTCGGCGAACTCGAAGCGGCCGTGGCACAGCGGTTCGGCATGACCGTGCACAAGATCCTGGTCGATGACGGCAGCCGTGACGATGGCGCCCAACGGTTTTCGCAGGCGCTGACGGGGTCGTGGGAGATCGTCCGCCTTAGCCGCAATTTCGGCAAGGAGGTCGCGGTGCTAGCCGGCCTCGATCGGTCGCGCGGCGACATGGTGCTGATCATGGACGCCGACCTCCAGCATTCCCTGGACATCAGCCTGAAGCTGATCGCCGAGCTGGTGGAACATCCTGATGTCGATGTCGTCTATGCACAAAACGACCGGCGCGAGGCGAGCTGGCGGCGCAGCCAGCTGGCCCGGCTTTTCTACAGCCTGATCAACAGCAGTCAGCGTTTCGACATTCCTGAGAATGCCGGCGACTTCCGCGTCATGCGCGGCGCCGTGGCGCGTGCGCTGACCAGCCTGCGCGACAAGCGTCGCTTCAACAAGGGCCTGTTTGCCTGGGCGGGCTTCCGCCAGAAGGCGTTGCCCTATTCGCCGGAGAGCCGGGCCAGCGGCACGTCGAAATGGAGCCGGCTCAACCTGATCGCCTTCTCGCTGGAAGGCTTCACCTCATTTTCCGTCATTCCGCTGCGCCTGATCAGCCTCAGCGGGCTGCTCGCGGCACTTGCGGGCGCGGTTTACGGGGCCAAGGTGCTCTTCGAGGTGATCTTCTACGGCATTGCCGTTCCGGGTTATCCCAGCCTGCTGGTCGCCGTCGTCCTGCTCGGCGGCCTCAATCTGACGCTGCTTGGCCTGATCGGCGAATATGTCTGGGTCACGCTCAGCGAAAGCAAGGATCGGCCGGTCTATCTCGTGCGCGATGTCGTTCGCAGTGAGGTCTCCGCCGACAGATCGGTGGCAGGCGCTCTCGACACATGACGCGGCGCATCCGCCTGATCGCCGACGACTATGGCCTGGCGCCCGGCGTCTCCGATGGGATTCTCGATCTGCTCGATCGCGGCCGCCTGACCGGCACCAGCTGTATGTCCGGCTTTCCGGAATGGCCAAAGGAGGCGGCGCGCATAAAACCTCTTTGCGGCCATGTCGCGGTCGGGCTGCATCTCACCTTGACCGACCAGCCTGCCATCACCGGCAGGTCGAGCCTGGCGCCGGAAGGTCGGCTGCCGCCACTCCGCACGCTGGCCTTGCCGATCCTACGCGGCCGCGTCAATGATCGCGATGTTCATGCCGAGCTCGACGCCCAATACAGCCGCTTCGTCGAAGCACTCGGGCGCCGCCCCGATTTCATCGACGGGCACCAGCATGTGCATTTCCTTCCCGTGGTGCGCAAATGGCTGCGCGCGCGTCTTGGCGAAGAAAGCGACAAGCCGGCGCTACGCGGCGCCCCGGCTCTGACTGCGGCGCCGAAAGTCGCCGCGATCGCCGCGCTCGCCTCCGGCTTCAACCGGTCGATGCGGCGCGCCGGCTTTACCGTTTTCGAGCCGCTCGCCGGCATCTATGACTGGCGCCAACCCGAAAAATTCGCTTCCGTGCTGCAGGCCGCCGTCGAGGCGTTGCCGGAACATGGGCTGTTCATGTGTCACCCCGGCCATGTCGACGCGACCCTGCGCGCGCGCGACCCGATGCAAGGCGTGCGCGAGGTCGAATTCGCGACCCTGGCATCGGATGCGTTCGGCGCCAGCCTGGCCCGCGCCGGTGTCGCAATCATGGGTGGCAAGGGATGAGCGACGCCGAGCGGCCCCCGCGTTCGACCGGCAACAAGATCGTCCGCTTTGCCATTGTCGGACTCGCCAACACAGCGATTGACCTTGCCAGCTTCTCCCTGCTGCTCAAGCTGCAGATGCCGCCGCTGCCCGCCAACATCGGTGCCTGGTTTGTCGCCGTCATATTTTCGTTCGCGGCGAACGGCTTCTGGTCGTTCGAGCGCAATCGAGCCATCCGGCTGCATGATGCGTTCCTTCGCTTCGCCTCGCTTGGGGGTCTGATTTCGCTCGGCGTCTCCAGCCTTTCGATCGCGCTGTTCGCAACGACCGTTGGAGTTTGGCCGGCAAAGATTTCCGGTGTCGTCATCGCCGCGGTGCTTAATTTCCTCGCCGCGCGCTGGTCGATCGAAGGCCGGTTGCTGAAATAGCGGCGAAAGCCGCTTCTCAGTTTTCCCGGAATGTCTCTACTCGGCCGGCTCCGCATTGGTGTAGACGGCTTCCTCGAGCTCGCGCTTCAGCCGGGCCTCCTCATGGGTCTTCGGGGTGACGAAGCGGCCAAGCAGGAGATAGGCGACCGGCGTCAGGAACAGCGTCGAGACGGTGGCAAGCCCCAGTCCGCCGACGATGACCCAGCCGAGCGCGACGCGCGCCTCCGCCCCTGCGCCACTCGCCAGCACCAGCGGCAAGCCGCCGAGCACGGTGCAGATCATCGTCATCATCACCGGCCGCACGCGGATGATCGAGGCCTGCTCGATCGCCTCACGCACGCCAAGCCCGCGGTCGCGCAGCTGGTTGGCGAATTCGACGATCAGGATGCCGTTCTTGGCCATGACACCGACCAGTAAGACCAGGCCGATCTGGCTGTAGGCGTTGAGGCTGCTACCCGAGAAGAGCAGCGCGAAAATGGCGCAGGCAAGACCGAGCGGTACCGTCGCCATGATGATGACGGCGCTGACGAAGCTTTCGAACTGGGCGGCCAGCACCAAAAGAATGATGACTAGGGCGAAGCCGAAGATGGTGACCATGGCGCTGTTGGTCTCGCCCAGCGTCGCGGCCTCGGCCAGCGGCAGGATGCGGCTACCGGGCGGCAACAGCGGCGTGGCGATCTCCTCGGCGCGGGTCAGCGCGGCGCCGAGTGCGAAGTCGCCGCTAAGGTTGGATGTGATGGCCACCGAAGGCTGCTGCTGTTCGCGCGACAGCGATGGCGGCACGGCACGCTCGGTCAGCGTGGCGATTGTCGACATCGGCACGAAGCGTCCGTCGGCTGTTTTCAGGAAGATGTTTTCCAGGTCGGTCGGGTCGTTGATCGGATTTGTCGTCGAGACCAGTTTCACACCATAGCTGCGATCGGCGATGTAGACGTCGACGACGTCGTTGCCGTCGAGCATGGCCTGCAAGGTGTTGGCCAGCCCAGTGATGTCGATGCCGAGGTCGGAGGCGCGCTCGCGGTCGATCGCGACGGCGAGCTGCGGCTGCGTCGGGTCGATCGACAGGCGCGGGGTCTGGAAGCGCTGATCCTTCTGCATCTCGGCGATGATCTTCACCGCTGCGTCGCCGAGCGCCTTGCGGTCGTTGCCGACCAGCGCGAACTGCAGGCCGTTGCCGGCGCCACGGATGCCGAGGCTGTTGGGTTGCACCGGGAAGATGCGCACGCTCGGCACCTGTTTGGTCAATCGGCTGATCTCGGCCATGATCTCCTGTTGGCTGCGGCTGCGCTCGTTCCACGGCGCCAGCGTCATCACCATGAAGCCGGAATTGTAGGAGCCGTTCTGGCCGGCATTCTCGAAAGTGCTGCGGATCTCGCCGGAATCGCGCATTGGCTGGATCAGTTTCTCGATCTTCTGCATCTGCTGTGTCGTGTAGTCGAGGCTGACGCCCTGCGGGGCGCTGATACGCAGCAGCACGGCGGCGCGGTCCTCGGTCGGCGTCAATTCCTGGCGGATGGTGCCGAACAGCGCGAAGGCGGTGCCGGCAAACAGCACCGCGACCAGAAGCACAATCCATGGTGCATCGAGGCAGGCGTGCAGGCTGCGCTTGTAGGCAGTATTGAGCACGCCGCCGATGCGGGCGCCGACGCCGTGACCGCCTTCGTGGTGGAGGGATGCACTGGTCAGCATGCGCGAAGCGAGCATCGGGCACAGCGTCAGCGCGACCACGCAGGACAGAAGCACCGACATGGCAAGCACGAAGCCGAATTCGCGAAACAGGCCGCCGGTCTGGCCGGGCAGGAACGAGATCGGCACGAAGACGGCGACCAGCGTCAAAGTGGTGGCAATGACGGCGAAAAACACTTCCTGTGCGCCGAGCACGGCGGCGGCGCGCGGCCCCATGCCTTCGTTGCGCCGTCGCACGATGTTTTCGAGCACGACGATGGCATCGTCGACGACCAGTCCGGTCGCCAGCACCAGGGCGAGCAGGGTCAGGATGTTGACCGAGAAGCCGGCCAGATAAATCGCGGCGATGGTGCCGATCATGGCGACCGGCATCGACAGCCCTGGGATCAGCGTGGCGCGCCAGTCGAGCAGGAAGACATAGATGACGAGCAGCACAATGGTCACCGACAGGCCAAGCGCGATCTCGACCTCGTGCACCGCGCCCTTGACGAAGACGGCGTCGTCGCTGGTGACCTTGATCGACATGCCCTTCGGCAGGTTTTGCTGCAATTTGGCGACAGCGGCCTGGACGCCGGTCGAGATGTCCAGCGTGTTCGATTCCGCTTGGCGGATGATGCCGACGCCAATGCCGGTCTTGCCATCCGAACGCAGCGTGGTTTGGCCGACATCGGGGCCGAGCGTGACGGTGGCGACGTCGCGGATGCGTGTCGTGCCGCCGATAATGATGTTTTCGAACTCTTCCGGCGTGGTCACGTCGGCCGTCGTGCGGACGATCAGGTCCTGGTTGGTCGTGGTGATCGAACCGGCCGGCGAATCGAAGGCGACCGAGGCAAGCGCCGTCCTGAGGTCGGCAACCGTGAAGCCGAGGCTGGCCAGCTTGTTCTGGTTGACGTCGATGCGGAAGATCTTGTCGCGGTCGCCATAGACCTGGACATCGGCAACGCCGGGCACGGCGGCCAGTTCGTCCTCGATCTGGTCCTGGACCACCACCGTCATGTCCTGGATCGACATGTTGTCCGAGGTCACCGCCAATCGCATCACCGGTTCGGAATTGGCGTCGGCCTTGACGATGCGCGGCGGGTCGGCGGTATCTGGCATCTGGTTGGCGACGCGGCCGACGGCATCACGCACGTCCGAGGCGGCGACGTCGAGATCGACACCGTCGTTGAACTCGATGGTGACGCGGCTCGAACCGAACGAGGAAGAAGACGAGATCGACTTGACGCCGGAGACGCGGGCGACGGCGCCCTCGATCGTGTCGGTCAACTCGCGGTCGACGGTTTCTGCCGCCGCCCCTTCAAAGGCGGTGGAAACAGTAACGACCGCACGATCGACGTCAGGCAGTTCACGAATCTCGACGCCATAGAAGGCGGCAAGGCCAGCAACGGCAATGAGGGTGTTCAGAACGAAGGCCATCACCGGCCTGCGGATGAACAGCGCGGTGAAGCCGGTATCGCTGGCGGTGTTGATGGTTCCGGTCATGAGCCCTCGGCCGCCTCCACGGCACGCTGCTCTTCGCCGGCAAAGCGGACTGTGCCGCCCTCGCTGACGCTCTGGGTGCCTTCGGTGACCACCATGTCGCCGCTGTCGATCTCGGCGTCGATCAGCACGGTCTCGGTGTTGCGCTGGATGATGCGCACCGGGACCCGCCTGGCTTTGCCGTCCTCGATCTGCCAGACATAGGCGCCGTCCGAACCCCACAGGATCGCCAGCGGGCTGACGGCCGGATAGGTCTGTCCCGGGAATTTCATGCTGATGCCGAACGACATGCCGGCGCGCAGGGAATCGGCCGGATTGGCGATCTTGGCTTTGACCAGAAGGGTGCGGCTCTTCTCATCGATGTGATTGTCTATGGCCGAAACCGTTCCGGTATAGGCATTGCTGGGATTGGCGATCGGCGTCGCCGTCAATTGCGCGCCGACCTTGACGGCGGCGGCGAAACGCTCCGGCACCAGGAAATCGACCAGAATGCTGGAGCGGTCGTCGAGCGTGGCGATCGCCGACTGGTTGGTCACGTAATTGCCGGCGGAGATCGGCAGAATGCCGACAGTGCCGGCAATCGGTGCCAGAATCGATCGCCGCTGCAGCGCAAGTTCCGCGTCCTGAAGCGCCAGCTTGGCGCCGGCCAAAACCACTTCGGCATCGGCCACGGCAACCGGTGTCGCGGCGTTGGAGGCGCGCAGCGACTTGACGCGATCGAGCTTGGCCTGCGCGTCCTGCAAGGCAAGCTTGGCGCGGTCCTGGGCGATCGTTTCGGTCTCGGAGTCGAGTGTCGCGATGATCTGTCCCTTGTCGACATGGCTGCCGGATTCGACCAGCAACTCGGCGAGGCGGCCGGAACTGTAGGGATTGACGGTCACGGAGGCGTTGGCACGACCGGTGCCGATTGCCTGCAGGCGATCGTTGATAACGGCCGACGTGGCCGCCAGGGCCACCACGTTCACCCGCTGGTTGCCACCTTCGCGGCCGATTGCCTGCTTCGCGTTGGCGGCGCCGCTTTCAGCCGGGGACGTTGCCGCATAAGCCCAGTCAATGCCCCAGCGTGCCAGCACGTCGTGAGCGCCCGGATAAAAGCGCAGCCAGGCGGATGCCGCCACCACCAGCACCACAAGCGCAAAAATTATCTGTTTCCAGGCGGCCATCGGCACTCCGGTTGGCAAAGCAATCCTTCCGTCTACCGGGTTTCCCGAAATGAAGCAGACGCAGCGAGGCTATTATAAGGCAAGAAGCCACCCTGATATCGCGTTTTTATGACAAGTCTCCAAGGGCCGCGCACATTAAATATATGTAACATTTGAGAAAACATGCGTAACCTTTGGGGTCGTCGTTACATGCACTAACGCAGACTTTCCATCTCGCGAATGCGCTTGGCGCCCTCTGCTTCCAGTTGCCTGGTGACAGCGCCGATCAGCATTTCCGCAACGACGAAGAGGGCAGCGGAGGAATCCCACGCCGACGGCACAGCCGTTCGTCCAGCGATGACATGGCGGGCGAAACGCGCGATCGGCGACAGCCACTGGTCGGTGAACAGCACGATCTGCACGCCGCGCTGATGCGCCTTCTCGGCAAAGCGAGCGAGGCTGTCCTGATAACGCCTGATGTCGAAGATCACCAGCACATCGCGTTTGCCCATGTCGATCAGCCTGTCGCGCCACATGCTTTCCTGGCCGGCAAGGTGAAAGACATCGGGCTGAACGACGGCGAGGTGGGCGGCCATGTAGCGCGCCAGCGGATCGGTGAAGCGGCCGCCGATCAGGAATGTCTTGCCGCGCCGGTCGACAAGCCGGGCGGCGATGTCGGCAAGCTGCCCGTCGGACAGGTGCCTGAACGTCTCGCGCATGTTGTCGAGCGTCGCTTCCAGCATTGGTGACACCGTGCCGCCGCCGGGCGAGGGCGGGTTGAGCGTCCTTGTCGCCGGAGATTGCAATTGCGCCGCCAGTTCATCCTGCAGGCTCGACTGGAATTCCGGATAGTTCTGGAAGCCGAGCCGGGCAACGAAACGCAGGATCGTCGGCGAAGAGACGCCGGCCGTGGCCGAGAATTCGGCAACCGTCTTCAAGCCGATCATCGGGTAACTGGCGATCAGCGTCTGGGCCGCGCGCCGTTCGCCGGCCGGCATCGTGCCGATGCGGTCGGCAATCAGTTCGGCAATACTGGAAATCATCTTTTCCCCACCCTTGGAGCGGGATGGTAAACCATTCCGCTCCGTCTGTTTGTCTTGGTCCCATTTCTCCGACGCCAAGTGATTCTACCTGGCTGCAAAACGCTTCGGCCTAGTCGAAGGTCTTTTCCGAAATCGCATTTGACAAAGTCGCCCAAACTGTATGAAATCATCCATAGGGACGCAATGACACAAAATACGTAACATATGATACAGCGTCCCCGGGGACAGCAGACTATGGAGAAAGCACGGCCCGCCAGCCTTGCAGCGTCTGATACCGTGAGGGTGACGAACCCCGGCGGATCGAGCCCTTTTGTGCTGACCTGCGACCACGCCTCGAACTTCCTTCCCGCTGAATTCGGCACGCTCGGCCTTGCCGCCGAGGACCTGTCGCGCCACATCGCCTGGGATCCCGGCGCGCTGCCGGTTGCCCGCCGCATGGCGGAGGCGCTCGATGCCACGCTGATCGAAACCCGTATCTCGCGTCTCGTCATCGACTGCAACCGACCGCTCGACGCGCCCGACCTCATAATGAGTGTCAGTGTCAGCGAGAAAACCGTCGTTCCAGCGAACCAGGGACTCTCCGCCGACGAGCGGGAGGCGCGTGTAGCGCTCGCATGGCACCCGTTCCATGACACTATCGAGAAGACCATCGAGGATCGGTTGGCGTCGGGCCGAGAGACGCGACTGGTGTCGATCCATTCTTTCACCCCGGTCTTCAAGGGTAAGAATCGGCCCTGGCATATAGGCATCATCCACGACGAGGATCGCCGGCTGGCGTCACCGCTGATATCAGCGCTGAAGCGGCTTGCCGGCGTCACCGTCGGCGTCAACGAGCCCTATTCGCCGGCCGACCGCGTCTATTTCACGCTGGAACGCCACGCGCGCTCGCGCGGCTTGCCTTGCGCGATGATCGAAATCCGCAATGATGAAATTTCCGGCGAGACCGGGCAGCGGAAATGGGGGGATCTGCTCACGGGCATTTTTTCGGATCTGGAGCCGGAGGAGGCAGGACAGACCAGATCGCATTCAGTCGGCCAGATCGCATTCAGTCGGAAAGTCAGTTCAATCGGCTAGCCAGAGCGAGATGAGATTGACGCATCTCGCTCGGAAACAACAGGGGACTTCCAATGATAGCACCGGGTTACACAGACATTGACAAGAAGGAGGACCTCAAGGTTCTCCACGGTATGGGCTATGCCCAGGAATTGTCGCGAAGCATGAGCCGCTTCTCGAATTTCGCGATCTCGTTCTCGATCATCTGCATCCTTTCGGGTGGCATCAATTCCTTTGCACAAGCCACCGGGTCGATCGGCGGCGCCGCGGCGGGCATCGGCTGGATCGTCGGCTGTTGTGTTTCGGCCTGCTTTGCCCTTGCGATGGCGCAGATTGCCTCGGCATTTCCGACCGCTGGCGGCCTCTACCACTGGTCTTCGATCCTCGGAAACCGCTTCACCGGCTGGCTGACCGCCTGGCTCAATTTGCTCGGCCTGATCACCGTGCTGGGCGCGATCAATATCGGCACCGCATTCTTCTTTGTCGGAACGTTCGGAAGCTGGTTTGGCATAACCGGAACGCCTGGCGAGATCGTCGGGTTCGTTACCTTCATCACGGTATTGCAGGCGGTGTTCAACCATTTTGGCATCAGGCTCACGGCCATGCTGACGGATGCTTCGGGCTTCCTCATCCTGGGCGCGACGGCAGTACTGATCGTGGCTTGCTTGGTGTTTGCGCCGGCGATCGATATCACGCGGTTGTGGACATTCACCAACTATTCGGGCGATGCCGGTGGCGGTGTCTTCCCGCAGTCCGACTCCATGAGCTACCTGTTCCTGCTCTGCCTGCTTCTGCCGGTCTACACCATCACCGGCTACGACGCGTCAGCGCATACCTCCGAAGAAACAGAGAAAGCAGCACACTCGGTGCCGCAGGCGATCGTTTCGTCCGTGCTCTGGTCTTCGCTAATCGGTTGGGTGATGCTGTGCGCAATCGTTCTGGCAATCCCCGACCTGGCCGCCGGCGCCAAGCAGGGCTGGAACGTGTTCTTCGCCACCATGGACGCGATCATGCCCGTCTGGCTGAAGACGTTGCTGTATCTCGCAATCCTGATCTCGCAGTTCCTGTGCGGTCTCGCCACGGTGACCTCGGCCTCGCGCATGTTGTTTGCCTTCTCGCGTGACGGTGGCATGCCGTTTGGTTCCGCATCGCTCGCCAAAGTCAACCCGACCTGGCGCACGCCGGTCAACGCGATCTGGACCGCTGCGGTGCTTGAGATCATCTATGTCTTTCTTGCGCAGTTCATTTCGATCGGCGGCACCAACATCTACACCATCGTCGTCAATTCTACGCTGGTGTTCCTGTTCCTGTCGTTCATCATTCCGATCGTGCTCGGCATGATGACTTTCGGAACGGCGAAATGGCCGAATCCGGGCCCGTGGAACCTCGGCGCCGGGCTGTTCAAGCTGTTTTGCGTCCTGTCGGTTGTCGGCATGGCGATCATCTTCTACATCGCCATCCAGCCGCCGAACGACAAGGTGCTATACATCACCATTGGCTTCATTGTGCTGACCGCCGTGCTTTGGTTCGGTTTCGAGAACCGCCGCTTCCAGGGTCCACCGATCGGCGACCAGATTGCCAAGCGCAAGGCTGCCATCGCGGCCGCCGAACTGGCCGTCGGCGAAACCGGCTACTGACATCAACCATCATGGCCATGGCCGGCGTTTTTGCCGGCCATGGTTTCGTTAGCCCCTCTCAATCGTCAAGCGCTGGAGTGCCAAAGGAATGGCCGGAAATTTCTCGTTCGATCAATTGAAGAAAGCGGTCTCCAGCGGCGAGATCGACACGGTGCTGGCCTGCATCGTCGACATGCAGGGCCGACTGGCGGGCAAACGGTTCCTGGCGCAATACTTCGTCGATTCCGCGCACGACGAAACGCATGGCTGCAACTATCTGCTGGCCGCCGACATCGATATGGAGCCCGTGCCCGGCTACAAGGCGGCGAGCTGGTCGAAAGGCTATGGCGACTTCGTCATGAAGCCGGAACTGGCCACGCTTCGGCGCATTCCCTGGCTGGAAAAGACCGCACTTGTGATCTGCGACGTGCTCGACCACCACACGCATGACGACCTGCCGCACTCGCCGCGCGCCATCCTCAAGAAGCAGGTCAAGCGGCTGACGGAGCGCGGCTATATCGGCTATTTCGCTTCAGAGCTGGAATTCTACCTGTTCAACGAGACCTACGATTCCGCCCGCAAGAAGCATTGGCAGGGCCTCGACACGGCATCGCCCTATATCGGCGATTACCAGATCGGCATCACCACCAAGGAAGAAGGCGTCATGCGCCGGCTTCGCAACGAGATGGAAGCGGCCGGCATCCCGATCGAGAATTCCAAGGGTGAATGGGGTCCCGGCCAGGAAGAGATCAATGTGCGCTACGCCGAGGCGCTCGACATGGCCGACCGCCACGTCATCCTGAAGAACGGCGCCAAGGAAATCGCCGAGTCCGAGGGCAAGGCGATTTCGTTCATGTCCAAATACAATTATGGGCTCGCCGGCAATTCCAGCCACATCCACAATTCGCTGTGGAGCGCCGACGGCAAGACGCCGCTGTTCTTCGACAAAAATGCGGAGTGGACGCTGTCGACGCTCGGCCAGCAATGGGCGGCCGGCCAACTCAAATACGCCAACGAATTCACCTGGTTCCTGGCACCTTACGTCAACTCCTACAAGCGCTTCCAGGCCGGAACCTTCGCGCCGACCAAGATCATGTGGAGCGAGGACAACCGCACCGCCGGTTTCCGGCTGTGCGGCGAGGGCACCAAGGGCATCCGCATGGAGTGCCGCATCGGCGGCGCCGACCTCAACCCCTATCTTGCCTTCGCGGCGCTGATCGCAGCCGGTCTTGCCGGCATCGACGAGAAGCTGGAACTGCAAAAGCCGTTTGTCGGCGATGCCTATCAGGCATCTCGCCTGCCGGAGATCCCGAAGACGCTGCGCGATGCCACCGAGACGCTGACGAACTCGATGATGCTGAAGGAGGCGCTCGGCGAGGACGTGCTTGAACACTATGTCCATACCGCCAAGTGGGAGCAGTTCGAATACGACCGCCGGATTACGGATTGGGAACTGCATAGAGGGTTCGAGCGATATTGACAGTGTTGCGTTTTTCGCACTATGTTGTAATTATGGCATCGCAACATACGGGAGGCAGGATTGCCCCGAGGCAAAGCCAATGTCGACAAGGTGTGGTTTGACAGTCAGATGAAGGAGCGCAACCTGACGGTGCGCCGCATGGCCACCCAAATGAACATGCACTACAGCGCCCTGTCGCGGACGCTGAACGGCGAGCGGCGTATGCAAGTTGATGAAATACGCAAGATCGCTGAAATTTTCGACCAGCCGGAAAGCGAGGTGTTGGTCCACCTGGGCTCTTCGGATGCGAAGGCGGCGGAGCGTCGTCCCGGCTTCATGGAGGGGCAGGTGGATTTCGAGAAGGCGTTAGACGTAAACGACCCCGCTGGAGAATACATCGTGCCGCCTCGAGGCGGCGATCCGTTGTTTGGATGCATGGCTGGGACGCTCACGCTTCTCCCGGACGTCGATTACACCGCACCCGCGGATCCGGATTGGGGCAAGGTGTATGACGACTGATGGGGTGCTCCTGGACACATGCTTCATACTGTGGCTGTCGACGGAACAACCGGTCGCGAGAGCGGCGGTTGAGAGGGTGACAAGCGCGCGGAAAAATGGCGACGTGATCGCCGTTTCCGTCATGTCCGCTTGGGAAATCGGAATGCTGGTTTCTAAAGGCCGGCTTCCGCTCATCAAGTCACCGCTCGCATGGTTTGAACGGTTCGTGAAGACTGGTGCAACGAGTGTTGAAGGAATCGACAGTGAGCTCTTGGTCGAGTCTTCGTTCCTGCCCGGCGTCGTTCACAATGATCCAACAGACCGGATCATCATAGCTACGGCGCGCTCGAAGAATTTGGAAATTATCACCCGCGATCGCGCGATCCTTGCCTATGGCTCGGCTGGCTTCGTCAAAACAGTTCCTTGTTGATTTGGAGACGTTTAATTGGAAACCGTGAAACTCATATCCCCCGTCGATGGCTCGATCTATGCCGAGAGGCCCGTGGCAACGGACCAGGCGATCAACGCCGCGGTCGAGCGCGCCAAAGCGGCGCAGGAGAAGTGGGCTGAGACACCGATCGTCGAGCGCGGCAAGTACATGCTGGCGATGCTAGAAGCGCTGGTCGCGATGACCGACGAGATCGTGCCGGAGATTGCCTGGCAGATGGGGCGGCCTGTTCGCTATGGCGGCGAGTTCGGCGGCGTCAAGGAACGCACCAACTACATGGTCGAGATCGCCGAACAGGCACTCAGGTCAATGCCGGCTTCCAATCCGAAGGACGGTTTCCGCCGCTATGTGAAGAAAGATCCGCTCGGCGTGGTCATGGTGATCGCGCCGTGGAATTATCCTTATCTCACCGCCGTCAACACCATCGTGCCGGCACTGATGGCCGGCAACGCCGTCATCCTCAAGCATGCGGCGCAGACACTGCTGGTCGGCGAGCGCTTTCAGCAGGCCTTCGAGAAGGCCGGTCTGCCGAAGGGTGTGTTCCAGAATATCGTGCTCAACCACGCCCAGACCGAGAAGCTGCTCGGCTCGGGCAAGATCGACCATGTCAATTTCACCGGTTCGGTCGCCGGCGGCCGCGCCATTGAAAGAGCGGCGGCGGGCACCTTCATGACGCTCGGCCTCGAACTCGGCGGCAAGGATCCGGCCTATGTGCTGCCCGATGCCAAGATGGACCATGCGGTCGCCAATCTGGTCGACGGCGCTTTCTACAATTCCGGCCAGTGCTGCTGCGGCATCGAGCGCGTCTATGTGCACGAGAACGTCTATGACGAGTTTGTCGAAGGCTTCATCGCCGAGACGAAGAACTATGTCGTCGGCAATCCGCTCGACCAGGCGACGACGATGGGGCCGATGGCGCAGGCGCGCTTCGCCGACCTGATCCGTGAGCAGAAGGCCGAGGCGCTGCGCAAAGGCGCGGTGGCGCACATCAACATGAAGGTGGCGAACGACAAGGCCGGTTCGCCCTATCTGGCGCCGGAAGTGCTGACCAATGTCGATCATCAGATGAGCGTCATGCGCGAGGAGAGCTTTGGCCCGATCGTCGGCATCATGAAGGTGCGCAACGACGAAGAGGCGATCGCGCTGATGAACGACAGTCCTTACGGGCTGACGGCCTCGATCTGGACGCGCGATACCGAGCATGCGGTGGCGATCGGCAACCGCGTCGAAACCGGCACGGTGTTCATGAACCGCTGCGACTACCTCGATCCGGCACTGGTATGGACCGGCGTCAAGGACACCGGCAAGGGCGCGGGGCTGTCGGCCATCGGCTACGACAATCTGACGAGGCCGAAGTCATTCCATCTGCGCGAAGCCATTTGATTTATTGAAAGACAAAAATGTCCAAGCTGATCTCCAAATGGAACTACCCCACCACCGTCCGCTTCGGCGCCGGGCGCATCAAGGAATTGCCTGAGGTGCTGGCGGCCACCGGCATCAAGCGGCCGCTGTTCGTCACCGATCCAGGCCTGGCAAAACTGCCGGTCGTCGCCTCGACGCTGAAGATCCTTGACGACGCCAAGGTCCCCTACGGCGTCTTCTCGGAGGTCAGGCCGAACCCGGTCGAATCCAATCTGACCGCCGGCATCGACGTGTTCAAGAAGGGCAAGCATGACGGCGTCATCGCCTTCGGCGGTGGTTCGGCGCTCGATCTCGGCAAGCTCATCGCCTTCCAGGCCGGGCAGACGCGGCCGGTGTGGGACTTCGAGGATGTCGACGACTGGTGGACGCGCGCCAATTCGGAGGCCATCGCGCCGATCATCGCCGTGCCGACCACCGCGGGCACCGGATCGGAAGTCGGCCGCGCCGGCGTCATCACCAACGAGGCGACCCACACCAAGAAGGTCATCTTCCATCCCAAATTGCTGCCGGCCATCGTAATCGCCGATCCGGAACTGTCGGTCGGCATGCCCGGCTTCATCACCGCCGGCACCGGCATGGATGCGCTTGCCCATTGTCTCGAAGCCTATTGCGCGCCGGGCTATCATCCGATGGCCGATGGCATCGCTGTCGAAGGTGTGAGGCTGGCTTTCGAAAACTTGCCGAAGGCTTTTGCCAACGGCAAGGATCTCGTCGCGCGCGCCCATATGATGAGCGCAGCCGCGATGGGCGCCACCGCCTTCCAGAAGGGGCTTGGCGCCATCCATTCGCTGTCGCATCCAGTCGGCGCGCTCTACGACACTCATCATGGCATGACCAACGCGGTGTTCATGCCCTATGTGCTGGCCTTCAATCGTGATCCCATCGAGGAGCGTATCGGCCGGCTCGCCGCCTATTGCGGCATCAAGGGCGGCTTCGACGGCTTTGCCAAGGCAGTCATCAAGCTGCGCAAGGAACTGAAGGTACCGCACGCGTTGCCGGGCCTGATCAAAGGGCTCGACATGGACAAGAAGCGCAAGGCGCTGATCGCCGACATGGCCGTGGTCGATCCGACCGCAGGCGGCAACCCGGTCAAGCTGACCAAGAAGGCGGCGCTGACCTTGCTCGAAAACGCCATCGCCGGCACGGTCTGAGGCGTTTTCCGCATCGCAAAGTGATTTGAAAAGGGGCTACAAAAACAAGGGGGAGGATGACGGGCAAGGCAGAAATTAGTTAGCCGGAAAAAGAATCGCGAAGCGATTGCTACAGCCGGTTAAAAAGAGTTTACTTTTCGCACTGCGAGCAGCCGGTTTCATAAAGCTTTCATCTGGCTGTCACATGAAAACGATACCGCATCGCAGGCGTCCAACGGCGTCAGTTCAACGGAGAGAACACATGTTGAAATTCACGGGGAAAATGCTTTCCCTTTCGGCCGCGACCCTGATGGTGTCGTCGGTGATTTCGTCCGCGGCTTCGCTGGACGATCTCGTCAAGGCCGCCAAGGCCGAAGGCCAGCTCACTACCATCGCTTTGCCGCATGATTGGTGCGGCTACGGTGCCGTCATCGATGGCTTCAAGGCCAAGTATCCTGGGATTACCGTCAACGAACTCAACCCCGATGCCGGATCCGGCGACGAGGTCGAGGCGATCAAGGCCAACAAGGACAACAAGGGCCCGCAGGCGCCCGACGTCATCGACGTCGGCTTGTCGTTCGGCCCGTCGGCCAAGAAGGATGGCCTGATCCAGGCTTATAAGGTGTCGACCTGGGATTCGATCCCCGACAGCGCCAAGGACGCCGAAGGGTTCTGGACCGGCGACTACTACGGCGTGCTGTCCTTCCAGGTGAACAAGGATCTGGTCAAGGAATCGCCGAAGGACTGGGCCGACCTGCTGAAGCCGGAATTCGCCAACTCGGTCGCTTTGGCCGGTGATCCGCGCGCGTCGAACCAGGCCATCCAGGCGGTATATGCCGCTGGCCTGTCGTCGGGTGCGGCTGCTGGCGAGGCCGCCGGCACCGCTGGCCTCGACTTCTTCAAGAAGCTCAACGCCGCCGGCAATTTCGTGCCGGTCATCGGCAAGGCCGCCACGCTCGCCCAGGGTCAGACTCCGATCCTCGTCACCTGGGACTACAACGCGCTCGCCGGCCGTGACACGCTGAAGGGCAACCCGCCCGTCGACGTCGTCGTGCCGAAGACCGGTGTCGTCGCCGGCGTCTACGTGCAGGCGATCAGCGCCTACGCGCCGCACCCGAACGCAGCCAAGCTCTGGCTGGAATACCTCTATTCCGACGAAGGCCAGATCGCTTGGCTGAAGGGCTATTGCCACCCGATCCGCTTCAACGATCTTGCCAAGAACAACAAGATCCCGGCGGACGTGCTGGCCAAGCTGCCGCCGGCTGAGTCCTACGCGGCCGCGGCGTTCCCGACGCTCGACGAGCAGGGCAAGGCGAAGGAAGCCATCACCAAGAACTGGGATGCCGTTGTCGGCGCCAACGTCAAGTAAGTTACGCCATGCCGGGCGGCCTCTGGGTCGCCCGGTCTTTCTCTCGAAGACGGTAGCCGGCGCATGACCGATATCTCAATGTCCGACCACGCTGTTACCGGCAAGACTGCGCCTCCCGCCGAAGCACGCAGCATGCGGCTGCCCACACAATGGCTGGGTGTCGCGCCGTTCTTCATCTTCGCCATAATGTTCCTGATCCTGCCGACGCTGTATCTGATGCTGGGCGCGTTCCAGAATGAGGCGGGTGAATTCACCTTCGAAAATATTGCCGCACTGGCGCAGCCTTCGATCATTGCCGCCTACTGGATTTCGATCAAGGTCAGCCTCGCCTCATCGCTGATCGGCGCCTTCGCAGGTCTCGCCATCGCCATCGCCATTGTGCGCGGCGGCCTGCCGGAGTGGATACGCTCGGCGACGCTGACCTTTTCCGGGGTCGCTTCCAATTTTGCCGGCGTGCCGCTGGCCTTCGCCTTCCTCGCCACGCTCGGCCGGCTCGGCCTTGCGACGGTGATCCTGAACACCCTGTTCGGTCTCAACATCTATGCGCATGGCTTCAACATCCTGTCATTCTGGGGACTGACGCTGACTTATGTCTACTTCCAGATTCCGCTGATGGTGGTGATCATCGTACCGGCAATCGATGGGCTGAAGAAGGAATGGGGCGAGGCCGCCGCAACGCTTGGGGCGACCATGGCGCAATACTGGCGCATGGTTGTCATCCCGGTGATCTGGCCGAGCTTTCTCGGCACCGTCATCCTTTTGTTCGCCAACGCATTCGGCGCGATAGCCACCGCCTATGCTTTGACTGGCTCGTCGCTCAACATCGTGCCGATCCTGCTCTATGCGCAGATCCGCGGTGACGTGCTGCACAATGCCCATCTTGGCTATGCCATAGCCTTCGGCATGATCTTCATTACCGGCCTGGCCAATGTCTTCTACATTTGGTTCCGGACCCGTTCCGAGAGGTGGCTGAAATGAAGTCGGGAAAGTTCTGGGCCTGGCTCGTTTTCGCCCTGGGTGCGGCCTATTTCTTCATTCCGCTGATCGCGACCGTGGAGTTCTCCATGCGCATGCGGCGTGGCGAGTACTCCTTCGACGCCTACAAGGTCGTGCTCGGCGATGCGCGCTTCCAGGCGACCTTCGGCTATTCGGTGCTTGCCGCCGTCTTCACCATCATTCTGGGTGTGCTTATCGTGGTGCCTGCTGCGTACTGGATCCGGCTTCGCCTGCCGCAGTTGCGGCCGATCGTCGAGTTCATCACGCTGCTGCCGCTGGTCATCCCGGCCATCGTCATCGTCTTCGGCTACATCAGAATGTACGGGTCGAATTCGCCGCTGCCGTTCCTGGCGACCGATACAGGCACCAATGCCTTGCTGGTCATCGGCTATGCGACACTGGCGCTGCCTTATATGTATCGCGCCGTCGACACCGGGCTTCGCACCATCGATGTGCGTACCCTAACGGAAGCGGCACAGATCCTTGGTGCTGGTTGGGGGACGATCATCACCCGTGTCATCCTGCCCAATGTGCTGATCGCGGTGCTGTCGGGCGCCTTCCTGACCTTCGCCATCGTCATTGGCGAGTTCACCATGGCGAGCCTGCTCAATCGACCGGCTTTCGGCCCCTATCTGCAGAATATCGGCGCCAACCGCGCCTATGAGCCGGCAGCGCTCGCCATTATCGCCTTCGCCATTACCTGGGGCTGCATGTCGCTGATCCAGATCCTGTCCCGCTTCGCGCCGAGATCGGCGAACCGTCCGAACTGAAAGTCAAAGCCATGGCCGATCCGTTTCTGTCCATCCAGCACGTTCGAAAATCCTTCGGTGCCACCACGGTGGTGGAGGATTTCAATCTCGATGTCGAGAGCGGCGAATTCGTCTCCTTTCTCGGCCCGTCCGGCTGCGGCAAGACCACCGTGCTGCGGATGGTCGCCGGCTTCGAGGAGCCGAGCGCCGGCAAGATTGTCGTCAGTGGGAAGGACATCACAAGGCTGAAGCCCAACCAGCGCAATGTCGGCATGGTGTTCCAGGCCTATGCGCTGTTTCCGAACCTGACCGTGGCGCAGAATATCGGCTTCGGCCTCAAGGTCGTCGGCATGCCGAGGGCGGACATCGATGCCCGTGTCGCCGAGATGCTCGGGATCATCAAGCTGCCGCAGATGGCAGATCGCTATCCCTACCAGCTCTCGGGCGGCCAGCAGCAGCGCATCGCGCTGGCCCGCGCCATCGCGCCGAAGCCGAAGCTGCTGCTGCTCGACGAGCCGCTGTCGGCGCTTGACGCCAAGGTGCGCGTGTCGCTGCGCGAGGAAATCCGCTCGATCCAGAAGAAGCTCGGCATCACCACCATCTTCGTCACGCATGACCAGGAAGAGGCGCTGTCGATCTCCGACCGCATCGCCGTCATGTATGGCGGCAAGGCCGAGCAGGTCGGCACGCCGTTCGAGATCTACAACCGCCCGGCAACCAAGTTCGTCGCCAATTTCGTCGGCACGCTGAACGTGCTCGAGGGAACCGTCACCGATCCCGCTGCGGGCACGGTGCGGGTCAATTCCGAACAGATATCGCTGCAGGGCAAGCTCAACGGTTCCAAGTCGGGCGACACGCTGTCGCTGGCGTTGCGGCCCGAGGCGATCTCGCTGGGCCGCCAGCCCGGCCGTGACTCCAGCCTTTCGGGAGAAATTTCCGAAGTGCATTTCCTCGGATCGGTGATCCGGGTTCGGGTCGGCATCGGCGGCAGCACGGTCTCGCTCGATACGTTCAACAGCCCGGCAACGCCGCCCCCCGCGGTGGGTGAAAAGGCCGAGATATCGTTCTCGTCGAGCGATATGCTGGTGCTGCACTAGGCGTGACAGCTCTCCCTCAGGCTGGCACCATGAATGGACGCAACACCGCCTGAAAAACCGGCAGGGCTTCCATTCGCGTGGCTTCCAACGGCGGCGCAGTGATTTCGACCTTGGGTCGATGCGCTCGCCGAAACCAGTAGAGTGTGGAAGAAAAGCTGGTGGGGGTACATTGCCTGCCATCCTGAGCTTGCTGGCCAAGCGTTTTCCAGCTGCTTTGCCACTGCCGACAATCCCGCTTACCGGCTATAAACAAGCCATGGCCCTCTTCGAACTGACACTCCTTCTGCTGTTGATCGCCGTTGCGCTGACGGCGCTGTCACGGCGCGTGCAGGTTCCCTATCCCTCCTTGCTGGCGCTGGCAGGGGTGGGCATCGCCTTCGTGCCTGGCGTGCCGACGATCGAGATCGACCCGGAACTGGCGCTTGCCCTGTTCATCGCGCCGGTGCTGCTCGATGCCGCCTATGATACGTCTTTGCGCGACCTCAATCGTTACAAGGTGCCGCTTGTGCTGCTGGCACTCGGTGCTGTCCTTTTCACGACGGCGACCGTGGCTCTGGTCGGGTGGACGATGGCAGGCCTGCCGATCGCCGCGGCCATAGCCCTCGGCGCCATTGTGGCGCCGCCCGATGCGGTGGCGGCGTCGGCCGTGCTTGGCCAGTTCAAGGTGCCGCATCGAATCACAGCCATCCTGCAAGGCGAGAGCCTGCTCAACGACGCCACCGCGCTGCTGATTTACCGGATGGCGGTTTCGGCGGCAGCAGGCTCCATCCTGCTGAGCAGCGCCGTTCCGATGATCCTGCTGTCCACCCTGGGCAGCCTTGCGGCCGGCTATCTGCTTGGCCGGCTGTCTCTGATGACACTGGACCGTATCGAAGATCCGGCGAGCGGCACTGTGGTGCAATTTGCCGGCACATTCGGGGTCTGGATCCTGGCCGACAGGCTGGGCCTTTCTGCCATCATCACCATCGTGGTCTATGCAATGACAATCGCTCGCACCGCGCCGCGCCGCATGCCGGCCAGAAACCGCATCAGTTCCTATTCGGTGTGGGAAACGGCGGTGTTCGTGCTCAACGTGCTGGCTTTCGTGCTGATGGGCCTGCAGGCACGTTCGATTGTCGGCAGGCTTGCCGGCGAGCAGCAGACCGATGCCTTCTTGCTGGCCGGGACCGTACTTGCCATCGTCATCGTTTCCCGTCTGGCCTGGGTGCTGGGCTGCGGCGCGGCCATCAGGTGGTTGGCCCGTTTCGGCAATGCGGATCGTCAGCGAGACGCGCCATCGTTGCGCGGCGGCATGCTCATCGGCTGGTGCGGGATGCGTGGTCTGGTGACGCTTGCGGCGGCATTTGCCTTGCCGGCTGAATTCCCCGCCCGCGACCCGATCGTGCTCGCTGCCTTCACGGTTGTGCTAGGTACGCTGGTGCTCCAGGGCATGAGCTTGAAACCGCTGCTGCGCCTGCTCGACCTCGACCCGGATGAAACGGTCGACCGAGAGGTTGCGCAGGCACGCGTTCTGGTCATGCAGGCCGCCCTCGACATATTGAGCCGCAAGACATCGGACGCGGCGGCTGCGGTGCGCGAGCAATATGCCGCTCAACGCAAGATCGCCAAAAATCCTGACGATGCCCAGGCGGCCACCGAATATGACCGCTTGCGCCTCTATGCCATCAAGAGCCAGCGCGACGTGCTGGAGGAACTGCGCCGCAACGGCACGATCGGTGACGAAGCCTATCACCGCCTCGAGGAAGAGATCGATTGGACCGAACTGGCGGCGTCGCCACCAGGCCGGTTCCAACCGCTGACGACATAGAGCCTGCTCCATCCGATGGACTCAAGATGAAGCAGGCTCTGATTCCTGTTTGAGCATGATCTATTCCGAAAACCGGGTTCCACTTTCCGAGATCAAACTTTGGCCGCTGGCCCAGCCCCGTCGCTCGCCCGGTACATTGCAACCAATCTGCCGAACCGCTACTGCCATTCAACATTGAGCCGGATAAGCAATGAAGCTGGTCAGCTACAACATCCAGTACGGGTTCGGCGGCGACGGCCGCTATGATCTGTCGCGCGCCGCAGGCATCGTTGCCGGCGCCGACATCATCGCCTTGCAGGAGGTCGAGCGGCACTGGCAGCGCAGCAATTTCGACGACCAGCCGGAACTGCTTTCGCGCCTGCTGTCGGGCTATCACTGGGTTTACGGCCCAGCTTTCGACATGGATGCCAGCGAGCGGCGCGACGGCCGCCTGGTCAACCGGCGCCGGCAGTTCGGCACCATGGTGCTGTCGAAGCTGCCGATCGTCTGGTCGCGACTGCATGCGCTGCCGATGCGCCGTACGCTCCGGCCACTCAACACGCGCAATGCGGCACTCGAATGCATGATCCGCACGCCAGCGGGCCCGGTGCGGATGGTTTCGCTGCATCTCGCCCATATCGCGGTCGAAGAGCGGCTGGAGCAGATCGATTACCTCATGGCCGCGCACCGCCGGGCACCCTCCGATGGCGGGCCGTGGAGCGGCGTCGACGACGAGCCCACGCGCAACTGGACCAGCGGCGAAGCGGAGCCGGAGAACCCGCTGGCGGCGATCTGGATGGGCGATTTCAACATGGAACCGGGCAGTGCCGAATACCATCGCATCGTCGGCAGCTCGCCCTACCATCGCGGTGCTGCTTATCTCGACGGCTTCGTCGATGCCGCTGCCGTGGCCGGCGAGCCGGTCCCGGACTTCCACACCCATGTGAAGACCATCGACGGCAAGGTGGCAAGGCGGCGGCTCGACCATTGTTTCGTCGGCGGCATGCTAGCCGGGCGCGTGCGTTCAATCAGCGCCGACATCGGCGAGGTTGCGTCGGACCATTTCCCGCTCCGGGTCGACATCGATCTGGAAACACCCGGCTTCGCCCCATGACACTTTTCGTCTTCTTCGCAGTGCTTGCGGCCGCCGCCATGCATGCGATCTGGAACGCGCTGGTCAAGGTTCATCTCGACCGCTTCCTGTCGATCACGCTGATGACGCTGGGCATGGGTGCCGCGGCCCTCCTGGTGCTGCCCTTCGTCGAAATGCCGAAAGCGCAAGTGTGGCCCTACATCATCGCCTCCGTGTTTTTCCACATGGGCTACCGGACTTTCCTGATCGGCGCCTACAGGGCCGGCGACTTCGCCCAGACCTATCCGCTGGCGCGCGGCACCGCACCGCTGCTGGCGGCGCTTGGCGGCATGTTCGTCGTCGCCGAGGTTCCGGCCCCGCTTGCCATTCTGGGTATCTTTCTGTTGTCGGCCGGCACGCTGGTGATGTCGTTTCGCGGCGGTGCGCATCTGGAGAGGCTCAACTTGAGCGCGGTCGGCTTTGCGCTGGCCACCTCGATTTTCATCGCCAGCTACACACTGTCGGACGGCAGCGGCGCACGGCTGGCCGCCACGGCGCAGAGCTATGCCGCCTGGCTGTTCATCTGCGATGCTTTTGGCGCCTTGGTGCTGTGCCTTATCTTCCGTGGGCCGAAGGCGCTGCCGGTGCTGGCGCGCGACTGGAAGGCAGGACTGTTCACCGGCGTGCTCAGCGGCGCGGCCTACTGGATCGTGATGTGGGCGATGACCAAGGCGCCGATCGCCTCGGTGGCGTCGCTGCGCGAGACCTCGATCCTGTTTGCCATGATGATCTCGGTCTTCGCGCTCGGCGAGAAGATGACGGGCTGGCGCGGTGCCGCCGCGCTCAGCATCGTCGCCGGTGTCGTTGCGCTCAGGCTCGGTTAGTCCAGGTGTCGTCTCGCGATCACCCATTTCACCAATGGGGCGACGAAACTAAGCACATCTACAAATGTGCCCCAATTTTTCGATTGAAGGTGAGCATCTTGTCTTAAGGAGCAATCCTAAGGTCGAAGACCATCAGTCCGTCCGTGCCGCCTTCGAGCGCCGCGACCAGTCTTGCGCCGGCGCGCTGATGGGCCCCATGCACCAAATAGGCGTCGCGCGCGGAGGCATCGCGAAAGTCGATGGTGAAGCCGTGGGTGAAGCCGCGCGCGAACGGCTCCGGGCTGACATTGGCGCTGAAATTTACTGCGTCCATGCCGTCGATAACCTGTCGCAGCGCCTCGAGGTCGGCATGGATCGCCATGCGCTCGGCGACGGGAACATCGTTGCGGAATCTAGCGAACACACAGTGCCTGATCATTTTTTGCTCTATCCCTTTGTTGTAAGCAATTCCGGACGGAAAACCGTTTTACACTTTTCCTGGAATTGCTCCTAAGCCGCCCGGTTTCCAGAAAACACGGCCGGCGGCAGCGGCTCGCGGCCGAGGATCAGGTCGGCGCCCTTTTCGCCGACCATGATGGTCGGCGCATTGGTGTTGGAGGAGGGGATGCGCGGCATCACCGAGGCGTCGCAGACGCGCAGCCCCTCGACGCCGCGCAGACGCAGATCCGGTGTTACGACAGCCATGTCGTCATGACCCATGCGGCATGTGCCGACCGGGTGATGGTCGGTCTTGGAACTGCGGCAGGCGTAGTCGAACAGCTCGTCGTCGCTGGCGAGCGATGGGCCGGGCAGCACCTCGCGCAGCACATAGGGGGCAAGCGCCTTCTGCCGCATGATCTCACGCGCCAGTCTCAGCCCCCTGATCGACATGGCGCGGTCATAGGGATCGGACCAGTAGTTCGGATCGATCAGCGGGTGGTCGGCGGGATCGGCACTTTTCAGCCGCACCGTGCCGCGCGAGCGTGGCCGCAAGAAGGCCGAATTCAAGGTGACACCCGGGTTTTTCAGCTTCTCGACGCCGGCCTCGATGCCGGAGCCCAAGCCGAGATGGAACTGGATGTCGGGCGAGGCGGCCGTCGGGTCGGCGTACCAGAAGCCGCCGGTCTCGAACAGGCTGGAGGCCACCGGCCCCTTCTTTAGCAGCAGGTATTGCAGGCCGGCCCAGGCCGTGCGGTGCAGCTTCGCGTAGTTGTCATAGGTGTGGTCGCCGGTGCATTCGGCAATGACGAACAGATCGAGATGATCCTGCATGTTGGAGCCGACGCCTGGCAGGTCATGCACCGGCGTGACGCCGACCGATTTCAGATGATCGGCCGGACCGATGCCCGATTGCATCAACAGTTTCGGCGAGCCGATGGCGCCGGAGGAGACGATCACCTCGCGCTCGGCGCGCAGGATTTTCTTCTCGCCGCCTGGCCTGTCGACGATTTCGACGCCGATGGCGCGGCCCTTCTCGACGACGATGCGCGTCACCAGCACATCGGTCCTGACGGTGAGGTTCTTGCGGGAGCGGATCGGTCTGAGATAGGCGACCGACGCGGAGGAGCGCCGGGCGTCCTTCTGGGTCAGTTGGTAGTAGCCGACGCCCTCCTGGCTGGCGCCATTGAAGTCCGGGTTGAAGGGGATGCCCATTTCCTGGCCGGCTCGAAAATAGGCCTCGCAGATCGGCAGCGGCGAAATCGGGTTCGACACGCCAAGCGGGCCCTGGTCGCCGTGAAAGTCGTTGGCGTAGCGCTGGTTGTTCTCGGCGCGTTTGAAGTAAGGCAGCACATCGCGATAGCCCCAGCCGGCGAGGCCCTCCTCCTTCTCCCAGGCATCATAGTCGCGGGCGTTGCCGCGCGTGTAGATCTGGGCGTTGATGGACGAGCCGCCGCCGACCACCTTGGCCTGCGTGTACCAGAAGACGCGGTCCTTCATGTGCTTCTGCGGTACGGTCGACCAGCCCCAGGAGGCAATGCCCTTGGTCATCTTGGCAAAGCCGGCCGGCATATGGATATAGGGATGCCAGTCTTTGCCGCCGGCCTCCAGCAGCAGGACCGAATTGCCCGGATCCTCGCTCAATCGGTTGGCCAGAACGCAGCCGGCCGGACCGGCGCCCACGATGATGTAGTCGGTCATGACACTGTCCACTTACAGTCGCGGCACGGAGAGCGCGCCGTCGACATTGATGATCGAGCCGGTCGAAAAGCCGAGCTTGCCGCCGGCGAGCGTCGCCACCACCGCACCGATGTCTGAGGCTTCGCCCCAGCGTTTGGCGGGCACCAGCCCTCCGTCGATCAGCGCATCGTATTTGGCGGCGACGTTGGATGTCATGTCGGTGCGGATGATGCCGGGCCGCACCTCGAAGACGCCGATGTTTTCGGGCGCCAGCCGCAGCGCCAGGTTCTTTACCCACATCGAAAGCCCGGCCTTCGAGATGCAGTAATCGGGCCGCTCGGGCGATGCCATTTCGGCACTGACCGAGGTAATGGTGATGATCGATTTCGGATGATCGCTACGTGCGGCCAGCATCGCCTTGGCGACGGCCTGGCTGAGGAAGACAGTGCCGCGCAGATTGATGTTCAGCGTGCGGTCGAAATTTTCCGGTTTGAGGTCGAGCAGGTCACCGCGCACGGCAGCGCCGACGCCGGCATTGTTGACCAGGCAGTCGATGCGGCCGAAGGCGCGCGTCGCGGCATCGACAAGCGTGGTGTGGCTGGCGAGATAGGCGATGTCGCAAGGGGAGTAGGCGAACTTTGCGCCACGCCCGGCGATATCAGTAGCAAGACCATCTGGCGCTTGTTCGGCAAGATCGGCGACCAGAATATCGAAGCCGGCATCGGCGAGCGCCCCGGCGCAGGCAAGGCCGATGCCGCGCGCGCCGCCGGTGACGATGGCCGCCGGGCGGGTCATGCGGTCAACTCCATCTTGCGGATATGATCAGCCACCCGCAGCGCTTGAGCCGCGATCGACAGGGCCGGGTTCACGGCAGCCGAGTTGGGCAGGAAGCTGGCATCGACGACGAACAGGTTCCTGTGGTCGAACGACCGGCAGAAGGGGTCGAGCGGTGCGGTCGCCGGATCGTCGCCCATCTTCACCGTACCGCACTGGTGCGAGGGGGTGCGCTTGTCGAAAGGCCGCGACAGAACAATTGGATAGCCGCAAGCGCGGAAGTTTTCGCGCATCACCTTGGTCAATCCATCGAGTGACTGAATGTTGGAACGCCGCCACTGCATGACGATGTCGTTGCCGTCGACCATGATGCGGCTTTCGGGATCGGGCAGGTCTTCGCACATCAGGTACCAGTCGACCGCATGACCGGCCATGAAGTCGAGCGCGAATTTCGGCGCGAACCTTATATTGGCCTTCAGCATGTTGCCGTCGATCTTGCCGAGAAGCTGGACATTGCCGAGTGGCTTGCCGCCCTTGCCGTCGGACAGATAATAGTCGTTCAGCATCAGCGTTTTCTGGTAGACGGCATCGTTGCGGCGGCGCGGGTCGATCGCCAGCATGGCGCTCGAATTGTGATTCATGAAATTGCGGCCGACCTGGTCGGAGCGGTTGGCGAGGCCTTTGCCGTCTGGCGAGGGCGAGCGCAGCAGGATGACGGCGGAATTGACCGCGCCGGCGGAGAGGATGACCAGCTTCGGCGTGACCTTCTTCGCCTCGCCATTCTGGCGATAGTGGACGGCGGCGATGCTTTTGCCGTCGGGTGACGCTTCTAGGTACTCGACATAGCAGCTGGTCTCGAGCCGGATGTTGCTGTCCTTGAGTGCTGCAGTCAGCGGTCCGGTCTCCGCGTCGATCTTGCCCTGACCGGTATTGGGAAACGCGTCCCAACCGGTCCTGCCATCCTTCAGCCAGCTGTCGATGTCGACGCCGAGCGGCAGCGAGGCCGGATGCAGGCCGAGGCTCTTGAGTTCGGCGCGGGCGCGGGCGATCGGTGCCTCGTCGGGCACTGGCTTGTAGGCATACGGGATCGAGTGGAAAGGCTCTGTCGGGTCTTCACCCAGCGCACCGCGCACGCGAAACAGCTGTTCGGCTGTCGAATACCAGGGCTCGAACTCCTCGTAGGAAAACGGCCAGGCCGGCGAAACGCCGCCGAAATGCTCCATCGCGGCAAAGTCTTCCTTGCGGTAGCGGATCAGCACTGCGCCATAGAATTTCGAATTGCCGCCGACATAGTAGTAGTTGCCGGGATTGAAGGCAGCTCCTCCGGCCTCACGCCACATCTCCTTCGGCCGGTAGTGGCCGTCGACGAAGATCGAACGCGTGTCACGCGCATGCGGCGTCGCCGGCAACGGCACACCGCGCTCCAGCATCAGGATCGAGGCGCCGCTGCCGGCAAGGCCTGAGGCGATCGTTGCGCCGCCTATGCCGGAGCCGATGATGACGATGTCCGGATTTGTCATGGCCGTCAGCGAATGCGGCTCTCGGTCGCCGGATCGAAGAACACTGCCTTTGTCAGGTTGAAGGCGAGCGGCGTGTTGGTGCCCGGCTGGATGTTGGCGTCGGCACGCAGCCGCGCCACCACGCCCTTGCCTCCGAGATTGGTGACGGCGAAGGTATCGGAGCCGGCCGGTTCGACGACCTCGATATGGCAGTCGGCCGTGGCGATGTTCGAGGCGTTGCGTTCGGCGCCTTCCGGATCGGTCAGCGCTTCAGGGCGGACGCCGAAGATGATCGGCTTGCCCTGGAATGCCGACAGGCCGGCCGGTGCATTGGCCATCGTCAGATTGATCGGCGCGCGCGCCTCGCGCTGGAGCACGACGGACAGCGCGTTGCCGTTGGTGCCGATCGTCGCCGGGATCAGGTTCATTGCCGGCGACCCCATGAAATCGGCGACGAAGAGATTGGTCGGGTTGTTGTAGATTTCGGCCGGGGTGCCGAACTGCTGTACCTCGCCGTCGCGCATGACAGCGATCTTGGTCGCCAGCGTCATCGCCTCGATCTGGTCGTGGGTGACGTAGACGATGGTGGTGCCGGTGGTGGCGTGCAGGCGCTTGATCTCGATGCGCATGTCGACGCGAAGCTTGGCGTCGAGGTTGGACAAGGGTTCATCGAACAGGAACAGTTTGGGGTCACGCACCAGGGCCCGGCCCATGGCGACGCGCTGGCGTTGGCCGCCGGAAAGCTGGCTCGGCTTGCGCTGCAGCAGGTGACCGATCTGCAGCACCTTGGCTACCTTGTCGATCGCCTTCTGGCGCTCCGCCGTCGGCACGCCGCGCATCTCCATGCCAAACGAGATGTTTCCGGCCACCGTCATGTTCGGGTAGAGCGCGTAGCTCTGGAACACCATGGCGATGTCGCGCTTGGAGGGATGCAGATCGTTGATCTGGCGGCCATCGACGCGGATTTCGCCCGAGGTGATCGTCTCCAGCCCGGCGATGGTGTTGAGCAGCGTGGACTTGCCGCAGCCGGACGGGCCGACCAGCACCAGAAAGCCGCCTTTCTCGAGCTCGACATCTATCCCCTTGAGGATTTCGACCTGGCCGAAGCGCTTTCGCAGACCATCAATTTCCAGAAAAGCCATCAGATTATCCTTTGACGGCGCCAGCCATCAGACCGCGCACGAAATAGCGGCCGGCGAGCACATAGACGAGAAGGATGGGCAGCGCGGCGATCATCGCGGCCGCCATGTTGACGTTGTATTCGACGACGCCTGTCGAGGTGTTGACGACGTTGTTGAGCGCCACCGTCATCGGCATTACGTCGCCGGAGCCGGCATAGGCGGAGGCGAACAGGAAGTCGTTCCAGATGTTGGTGAACTGGTAGATCACCGTCACCACGATGATCGGCAGTGAGTTGGGCAGCATGATGCGCCGGAAGATCTGGAAGAAGCTTGCCCCGTCGACCTGCGCCGCCTTGACCAGTTCGGTTGGGAACGTCTCGTAGTAGTTGCGGAAGAACAGCGTGGTGAAGCCGATGCCGTAGACGACGTGGACGAAGACAAGGTTGACTGTCGAATTACCGAGGCCGAAGCTCGTTCCGGTCGCATTCTGCAAAGTCACGCCGAAACGGCCGATGCTGCCAAGGATGGTCGCCATCGGCAACAGCACCGACTGGAACGGGATGAAGCAGGCAAACAGCATCAGCCCGAACACCAGCGTCGCCCCGCGAAAGCGCCATTTTGTCAGCACATAGCCGTTGAGCGCGCCGAGCAGGGTCGAGATGATGACTGCCGGAACCACCATCTTGATCGAGTTCCAGAAATAGCCCTTCATTCCGACGCAGGTCAGGCCCGAGCAAACTTCGCTCCACGCCTTTATCCATGGGTCGAAGGTCGGCGCTTGCGGCAGCGCCAGCATGTTGCCGTTCTGGATCTCTTCCATGGTCTTGAACGAGGTCACCAGCATGACGAACAGCGGCATCAGGTAGAACAGCGCAAACAGCGCCAAGAGCCCGTAGATGACGACGCGGTTGATGAGCTTGACGTTGACGCCGCCTGAGGCCTGACGGGCGGGAGTGGTGACGGCGCTCATCGCGGCTTCTCCCTGAGTTCCGAATAGAGATAGGGCACGATGATGGCGATGATGGTCATCAGCATGATCACGGCGCTGGCCGAGCCGACGGCCATCTCGTTGCGCTTGAAGGTGTACTCATACATGAAGTTGGACGGCAGCCAGGCCGAGCCGCCGGGGCCGCCGCTGGTCAGCGCCACCACCAGATCGTAGGACTTGATGGCGAGGTGCGCGAGCACGATGAAGGCCGACAGGAAGATCGGCCGCAGCAGCGGGATGACGATGCGGCGATAGAGCTGGAAGGTGGTGGCGCCATCGATCTGCGCCGCCTTCATGATCTCGCCGTCGATGCCGCGCAGACCGGCCAGGAACATCGCCATGATGAAGCCCGAGGCCTGCCAGACACCGGCGATGACCACCGTGTAGATGACGAAATCCTTGTTCTTGATCCAGTCGAAATGGAAGCTCGTCCAACCCCATTGATGCAAGGTCTGCTCGAGGCCGAGGCCGGGATCGAGGAACCATTTCCAGGCAACCCCGGTGACGATGAAGGACAGCGCCATCGGGTAGAGATAAATCGGCCGCAGCACGCCTTCGCCGCGGATCTTCTGGTCGAGCAGGATGGCCAGGAACAGGCCGAGCGCCAGGCAGATGAAGATGTAGAGAAAACCGAAAATGCCCATGTTGGTGATCGACGTGTACCAGCTCGATGGCGGGTCGGTGTCGAAGGTCCAGCCCCACAGCCGCTGATAAGCGCGCGAGCCGGTGATGGCATAGGACGGGAAGGTCTTGGAATTGGTGAAGGACAGATAGATCGTCCACAGGATGAAGCCGTAGACGAAGACGATGGTGATGGCGAAGCTCGGTGCCAGCACGATCTTGGGCAAGGCGTCCTGCAGGCGCGAGCGCACCGAGGCGCGCGGGCGTGCGTGCTCCGGCGTCAGCTTGATCTGGCTTGTCGCTACCGTGCTCATGAGGCTCCTCCCGTCGACGCGCGACCAACCGGCTTCGCGGATCGGAGCCTTCCCCACCGGAGCAGGGAAGGCCTTTTCTTGTGTGGCGCTTACTTGGCGTCGTCGATGGCCTTGACCAGTTCGGTCACGGCCTCGTCCGAGGTCTTGATCTGACCATGGACGAACTTGGAGACGACATCCTTATAGGCATTGGCGACCGCTGGAGGCGCGCCATAGCCCTGGGCCAGCGAACCGAACAGCGTGCCGCCTTCGTTGGCAGCCTTCAGGTCGGCGATGCCCTTCTTGCCGCAAGCGTCGAAGTCGGTGTCCGGAACGTCGGTACGAGCCGGAACCGAACCCTTGACGACGTTGAAGGCCGACTGGAAGCTCTTCGACAGGGTAGCGGTGGCCAATGCGATCTGGGCGGCCTTGCGGTCGTCCGGAACGTTGAACATGCCGAACATGTCGGAGTTGTAGATCACCGAGCCGTCGGTGCCCGGGAAGCGGTAGCACAGGAAGTCCGTGCCCGGGGTCTTGTTGGCGGCGTGGAACTCACCCTTGGCCCAGTCGCCCATGACCTGCACGAGGGCATCGCCCTTGATGACCATGGCGGTGGCAAGGTTCCAGTCGCGGCCCGAGAAGTTCGGGTCGACATAGGTGACGAGCTTGGCGAGGTTGTCGAACGACTTCTTCATCGTGTCGGACTTGAGCGAAGCGTCGTCGAGATCGTTGAAGGCCTTCTTGTAGAACTCAGGTCCGCCGGTCGACAGCACGACCGAGTCGAACATGGTGGCTTCCTGCCAGTTCTGGCCGCCGAGAGCGAGCGGGATCACGCCTGCTGCTTTGGCCTTGTCAAGCAGGGCAACGAAGTCGTCGAAGGTCTTCGGCTCGGTGCCGCCGATCTTGTCCATGACGGCCTTGTTGATCCACAGCCAGTTGACCGAGTGGACATTGACCGGAGCCGCGACCCATTTGCCTTCGTAGACCGAGAACTTCTGCAGGGCTGCCGGAACGGACTTGTCCCAGCCTTCCTTCTTCGCCGTCTCGGTCAGATCGCCCATGACGCCGGCCGCCGCATAATCGAGCACGGTGTAGCCGAGCATCTGCGAGGCAGTCGGGTAATTGCCGGCCGCGACCATCGCCTTCAGCGCGGTCATGGCAGCGTCGCCGCCACCACCGGCCACCGGCACGTCTTTCCAGGCATAGCCTTCCTTGGCCAGGTCGCCCTTTAGGACGTTGAGAGCAGCCGCTTCGCCGCCCGACGTCCACCAATGCAGCATCTGGACTTCCTTGACGTCCGCGGCATGGGCCGCGAAAGCCAGACCCGATGCGAGAGCCGTTCCGATAAGCAGTTTGCGCAACATGTACTTCCTCCCTTGTTTCATTACACGACCGGTGGAGGCCCACCGGGTTCTTCTCAACTCAGCCGACCCACCATCCGGTGCGTTGGCCGCGATGAAACTGGATTGTCTTTTCCTCGGTATAGTCCTCGACGGCGCGTTTGCCGAGTTCGCGTCCGAGACCGGACTGCTTGTAGCCTCCGAAAGGCAGCTCGGGATAACCTTCCATGAATGTGTTCACCCAGACGGTCCCCGAACGCACCCCACGCGCTATCGACATGCAAGTGTCGATGCTGGCGCTCCACACGCCCGCCGACAAACCATAGGGCGTGTCGTTGGCGATGTGCAACGCCTTTTCAATCGATCCAAAAGTCAGCACCGAGAGCACCGGGCCGAACACTTCCTCGCGAGCAATGGCCATATCCTCGGTGACGCCGCGGATGATGGTGGGATCGAGGTATTGGCCGGCATTGGAGGCCAGCTGATTGCCGCCGCTGTAGACGCTGCTGCCTTCGGCCGCGGCTGCTGCCACGTAACCGGCGACCTTGGCCAAATGGTCGGATGAAATCATCGCGCCGACCTTGGTCTTGTCATCGAGCGGATCGCCGACCGTCACCCTAGCGGTGAGCGCCTTGACGGCGTCGAGAAAATCGTCGGCGATCGCCTCGTGCACGATCAGCCGGCTGCCGGCATTGCAGCATTCGCCGGCATTGAAGAAGCCGCCGAACACCGCCGCGTCGGCGGCCGCCTTGAGGTCGGCGTCGGGGAAAACGATCTGGCCGTTCTTGCCACCGAGTTCCATCGAGACTTTCTTCAGCGACTGCGCGGCCGAGGCCATCGTCATCCTGCCGACGCGGGTCGAACCGGTGAACGACACCATCTCGACCAGCGGATGGCTGACCATCGGGGCGCCGACATCGGCGCCGAGTCCTGCGAGGATGTTGACGACGCCGGCAGGAAGGCCGGCCTGCATCAGGATGTCGCCGAGCACGAAGGTGGAAGCCGAGGTCATTTCGCTCGGCTTGACCACCGCCGTACAGCCGGCGGCGAGCGCGAAGGGCAGTTTCTGGCTGACGATCAGGAAGGGGAAATTCCAGGGCGTGATGATCGAGACGACGCCGATCGGCTCGCGCAACACGACACCCAGCATCGTATCGCCGAGATTGGCGTAGGATTCGCCATGCAGCGTGCGGGCGAGCGAGGCGGCGTAGCGCCAGATGTCGACGGCGCCGCCGATCTCGCCGCGCGCCTGAGCAATCGGCTTGCCGGATTCCAGCGCGTCGAGCCGGGCGATGTCTTCGAGCCGCGCCTCGATCAAGTCGGCCGCCTTGAGCAGGATCGCGGCACGTTCAGCAGCCTTCATGCGCGGCCATGGGCCCGTTTCGAAAGCTTTGTGCGCAGCCTGCACAGCGGCTTCCACTTCGGCCTCGCCGGCCTGCGCATAGTGCGAGACGGTGAAGCCGTGGCCGGGGCTCTGGCGCGCAATCGTGCGGCCGTCGCGGGCATCGACATGCTTGCCGTCGATCAGCAGCTTGTACGCCTTTGGCGCCGCGGACGCCTCGACCGGCATGGAAATCTTGAGAGGTGCGTTCATGTGGTTCCTCTAGGATCTCGAAAAGGTCGGTTTGTGCTTGGCCTTGAAAGCGCCGACACCGGCCTTGAGATCGCCGGACATCGCGATGAAGCCGCTGGCCAGCGCTTCGGTGGCGGCGGCGCTTTCCTCGCCTTCGGCGACAGCGATCATCAACTTGGCGGCCTCTGTCGCCAGCGGCCCGCGCTCGGCGATCTTTTCGGCCCAGGTCCTGGCTTCGTCGTGAGCCTTGCCGGTCTCGACCACCCGGTCGACCACACCCAGGGCCAGCGCTTCGGGCGCGAGCAAGATCTCGCCGCCCAGCGCCATGCGACGCACCGTCTGTGCACCAAAACGGCGCACCGCGCGCTGCGTGCCGGACCAGCCGGGGACCACGCCGATCGAGGTTTCCGGGAAGCCCAATTTCACCTGTGTTTCCGCAACGCGGAAATCACAGGCCACAGCCAGTTCCAGGCCGCCGCCCAGCGCATGGCCGGACAGGACGGCGATGGTCGGCTGCCGCAGCTGCGCCAGCCGGTCGAACACCCGGTGGCCGTAGCGCACCCATTGCACCTGGAAATCGGCCGCGCTCATCTGCGCCCAGGCCTCGACATCGCCGCCGGCGCAAAAGCCCTTGCCCTCGCCTGAAAGCAGCACGACGCGCACGCCTTCCGCCAACTCGGCCGCGTCGAGCGCCGTCTCCAGCGCCCGCAGCATCGGGATGTCGAGCGCGTTGAATTTTTCCGGCCGGCGCAGCGTGACGGTGCCGATGGCGCCATGCTGCTCGAAGGTAACGAGACGTTCAGCCATGCGCGCCTCCGAGCGAGGCGCCGCCATTCAGCGACAGGCCTATCGGCTGGTCCAGGTAGAGCGCCTCTGGTGTCGTCTTGAGGTCCTTGGCGACGCCGAGCGGGATCTCTGCCTGCGCCAGCACATCGCGCTGCAGATCGATGCCCGGGGCGAGTTCGGTGACGACCAGACCTTCCGGCGTCAGCTTCATCACGCAGCGCTCGGTGACATAGGTGATGTCCTGCCCCTGCGCGACCGCCCGCTTGCCCGAAAACGAGATGTGCTCGACCTCTGCGACGACCTTCTTGATCTTGCCCTCCTGGTCGATGCGGATGCCGCCATCGGCCAATGAGAGCTTGGCGCCAGCGTTGAAAAAGCCGGAGAAGACAATCTTCTTCGCCCGTGCGGTGATGTCGACAAAGCCGCCTGCGCCGGCTGTCACATGCGGCCGCGCCGAAAGCTTCGAGACGTTGACCGAGCCATGACGGTCGATCTGCAGGAAGGACAGCAGTGACGCATCGAAGCCGCCGGCCTGGAAATAGATGAACTGGTGCGGCGAGGGCATGAAGGCGTCGGCATTCGACGAGCAGCCGAACTTGAAGTCGAGCAGCGGCACGCCGCCGACCGCGCCCTGTTCGATGACCCAGGTGACCTTGCCGTGCTGGCCTTCCTCGAGAAGGATGCGCGGCACATTGGCCGAAATGCCGAAGCCGATGTTGACGGCCATGCCGTCGCGCAATTCCATGGCGACGCGGCGCGCGATCACCTTCTGGATATTCATCTCCGCGTTGCGGAAACTCGACAGCGGCCGGAAGATCTCGCCCGAGATTGCCGGATCGTAAGGCGTCAGCGTCGTCTGCAACTGGTCGGGCGCGACGACGATATGGTCGACCAGCACGCCGGGCACGCGTACGTCATGCGGCTTCAGCGTGCCGTTCTCGACGACGCGCTTGACCTGCGCGATGACGATGCCGCCATTGTTGCGGGCAGCAAGCGCCTGCTCCAGCCCGCCGAGATAGGCGCCCTCATGCTCGTAGGTGAGGTTGCCGCGCTCGTCCGCCGTGGTGGCGCGGATGATCGAGACATCCGGCACGATGGAGCGGAAATAGAGCCATTCCTCGCCGTCGAACTGCTGCACGGAAACGATCGGCTCGCTGGCGGCGGCGTTCATGGCGCAGCCTTGGTGGCGGGGATCGGCGAAGGTGTCGAGACCGACCTTGGTCAGCACGCCCGGCCGCTTGGCGGCAGCCTCGCGGTGCATGTCGAACAGGATGCCGGACGGCACGTTGTAGGCGGCGACCGAATTGTCGCCGATCATCTTCCAGATCTGCGGCGGTTCGGAAGAGGAGGGGCCGGACGGGTAGGAACCGCACAAAGTCCGCTTCAGCAGGCCGGGCTTGGCCAGATGGTCGATACCCCTGACGCCATACATGTCGCCCGCGGCGATCGGATGCAGCGTGGTGATGTTCTTCGGATGGCCTTCCCCATCGAAGCGCTCGCCGATGGCGGCCAGCACGGCGTCCGGGCAGCCGAGGCCGCTTGACGAGGACACCGACACGACCATGCCGTCCTTGATCAGGCTTGCGGCTTCAGATGCGGAAACGACCTTATTCAATTCATGCTCCCGAGTTTCGGGTCGATCTTGACGGCCTTGCCGGAACTTGCCGATTGCAGCGCTGCTTCGGCAGCGGTCAGCGACCAGATGCCGTCCTCTCCGGTTGCGGCAGGCTGGCCCTCGCCACGGATCGCGGTGTGGAACTGGCGCACGGAGCGCGCATAAAGATCCTCGCGGTCGAAGCTCAATTCCTCTTCGCCTGCTGCCGTGCGCAGCAGCACCGAGCCGATCGGCTTCTGAGTCATCACGTTGCTGGCGATCAGCGACCCTTCCGAACCGTGCACCTCGAAGCCGGTGCCGGCGAATTTGGTGGTGAAGCCTTCATGCGACTGCGCAATGACGCCCGATTTGAAGCGCCAGATGCACATGGCGCCATCCTCCAGCCCGCTGCCGGCCATGCCGGCCGACTGCGTGAAGCAGGAAACCTCGACCGGATCGTCGCCGAGCACGAAGCGCAGCGTGTCGGCATCATGCACGGTGATGTCGAGCACCACGCCGCCGCCCGCTTCGGCTTTGGTGATGCGCCAGCCCTGCAGATTCTCAGGCAGATAGACGGAATGGAAGACGCGCGCGGCAATCGGCTTGCCGATGCGGCCGGCGGCGATCGCCTCGCGCATGGTGCGGTGCGCGCCGGCGTTGCGTAGATGATGGTTGGTGCCGAGCACGACGCCGGCGGCCTTGGCGGCGGCAACCATCTTGCGGGCGTCGCTGCTGCTTAGCGCCAGCGGCTTTTCGCACAGCACGTGCTTTCCCGCCCTGACGGCGGCGAGCGCCTGCTCGAGGTGCAATTCATTGGTGGTCGAGATGTAGACGGCGTCGATATCGGCGCCGAGGAGGCCATCGAGCGTCGAAACGGCAAGCGGAATGTTGTTTTCCCCGGCATAGGCCATCGCGCGCTCGGGGCTGGCACTCATCACCGCCGCGATCTCGCCATCGCCTTGCGCGCGGATGGCGTTGATCATGAACTGTCTGGCGATCGTGCTGGCACCGATCAAGCCCCATTTGACGCTCATGCCGCGCCCCCCGAACCCGCGGGCCTGTTTCGGGTGCGGCGATCCGGGCCGCAGCTTTCCCTGACCACGAGATTGACCGCGCCGATATGGTCCTCGGCCCGCGTGGTGCGCGACTGGATCATTTTCAGCATGACATGCGCGGCACGTTCGCCCAGGCCCGCCGAGTCCACCGCGACGCTGGTCAGGGCCGGCATATGATGCTCGGCCTCGGCCACGTCGTCGAAGCCGACGATGGCGAAATCAGCGCCCGGCTCAAGCCCACGCTTGCGCAGCGCCAGCATCGCGCCAAAGGCGACGGCGTCATTAAAGCAGAGTGCCGCGGTCGGCGGTTCAGCCATCGCGAGAGCGGTCTCCAGGCACGCGATACCACCTCTGCGGCTGGTCTCGCCTTCGACGACAAGTGCGTCCCGGGCGGCGATCCCCTGCGTCTCACAGGCTTCGCGAAATCCGCCAAGCCGCTCATGATAGACCACCAGATCGGACGAGCCGCCGAAGAAGACCAGCCGGCGATGTCCCTTGCCGATCAGATGAGCGGTGGCGAGATAGGCGCCGCGATGATTGTCCGGCGCGATCACGGGGATGCGGCTTTCCGGCAGCCGGCGCATGGCGAAGACCACAGGCAGGCCCGCCGTTTCGATCCGCCGAAAGGCGCCCGGCGTCGTGCCGCGGGCCGGCGACACGATGAGACCGGCGACACCTTGCTCCATCAGCGATTTCAGCACTTCCTCCTGGCGCACCGGATTTTCAGCCGTGTTGGCGATGAATGGCACGATCCCGGCCGACTGGAAGACGCGTTCCATGCCGACCGCCAGTTCTGCGAAGAAAGGATTGGTGAGATCGTTGATGACCATGCCGATGACGTTGGAGTGAGCCTTGCGCAGGTTGGCGGCGCCGCGGTTGTAAACGTAACCGACATCGTCGATCGCCTTGCGAACTTTGCTTGCTGTCTCAGGCCGGATCAGCCCGCTACCCTGGAGCACGAGCGATACCGTCGATTTGGACACGCCTGCTTCACGGGCGATGTCGAATATCGTCGCCTTGGCCCGGCTGGCCATTCAGATGCATCCTCCCAACTTTATGATCGCGTTTTATTGGAACGTTCTAATCATCGGTTGGATCTTGAGTCAACCCCAGATCTTTTCCCGGTCGGGAACGATCGATCGTACGTACTCCAATGTCATATTGTATAAGGCTTTTATCTGTTGCAATGCAGCATTTGCCTGTGAATGAACTCTGAATCCTAAAGGTTCTTGATTTATTGGAACGTTCCATTTATAGGCGCGGGAAAGGGAGAGATCGATGGACATTTCCTTGCCTGGCGAGGATGGCCGCAGTGCCCGCTACGCGCTTGCCGGCCAGCCGGTGCAGCCGGTGATCGGCGCGCGGTTTACGCGCATCGCCTATGCCGCCGCACACGTCGTTGCCGATCCGCTTGCGATGACCGATCCGTGGTCTAGGCCGGTGGTCGACTGGGACAGGACGATGGCGTTCCGGCACCACCTGTGGCGGCTAGGCTTTCGCATCGCCGAGGCGATGGACACGTCGCAGCGTGGCATGGGTTTCGACTGGACAAACGCGCAGGAATTGATCCGCCGCTCGATCGCCGAGGCGCGTACCGTCGATGGCGCCGACCTGGCCTCGGGCGCTGGCACCGACCATCTGGCGCCGGCCGCTGCCAGAACGCTCGACGATGTCATCACCGCTTATGAGGAGCAGCTCGGTTTTATCGAAGGGCTGGGCGGCAAGGCGATCATGATGGCCAGCCGGGCGCTCGCGGCGACAGCCAAGGGCCCGGCTGACTATGTGCATGTTTACGACCGCATCCTCGGCCAGGCCTCCGGCAAGGTCATCCTGCATTGGCTGGGCGACATGTTCGATCCGGCGCTCAAGGGCTATTGGGGCAGCAGCGATTTCGAGGCCGCGCTCGACACCGTCGTCGCCATCATCGACCGCCACGCCGGCAAGGTGGACGGGATAAAAATCTCGCTGCTCGATGCCGGCAAGGAGGTCGCGCTCAGAAACCGCCTGCCGGACGGCGTCGTGATGTTCACCGGTGACGACTTCAACTACCCCGAACTGATCGCCGGCGACGAGCAAAGGCATTCGCATGCGCTGCTCGGCATTTTCGACGCCATCGCGCCGGTCGCCAATGCCGCATTGGCGAAACTGGCGGAGGGGAATCGCGCCGGCTATGACGCATTGATGGCGCCGACCGTGCCGCTAGCGCGAAAAATCTTCGAGGCGCCTACCGAATATTACAAGGCCGGCATCGTCTTCATGGCCTGGCTGAACGGCCATCAGGACCATTTTGCTATGGTCGGCGGCATGCAGTCGGCGCGCGGCATCCGTCACTATGCCGATGTGTTCCGCCTTGCCGACCAAGTCGGATTGCTGGCCGATCCAGACCTAGCGGTTGCCAGAATGAGGAGCCTCTGCGCCGTCGCGGGCGTCTGAGCCGGAGGGTCCCTCACGGAACCAATGTCCTGGCTTCTAACGCAGGTATCTCACGCAGGCCCGCTCTGGTCAGTGCCGGGACGGGCGCATTGCGCTCAAGCTCGCCAATGTCTGGATTGGATGGTGGGCGTGACAGGGATTGAACCTGTGACCCCTGCAATGTCAATGCAGTGCTCTCCCGCTGAGCTACACGCCCATCCGAAGCCGCGCATACACCATTTTTGATCCAGCGCGTCAATAGCAGGAAAAAGGAAAGAAGGCGTCGTCTCGCCGCAGTGGCGAAGAGGTGCGGCGCCTCGCTTGGAAAGCGGCTCAGGCCGCCTGAAGCATCTTCTCGACCTCGTTGACGAGATCGCGCAGATGGAATGGCTTCGACAAGACCTTGGCGTCTTTCGGCGCCTTGGAATCCGGGTTCAGCGCAACGGCGGCGAAACCGGTGATGAACATGACCTTCAAATCAGGATCGATCTCGGTGGCGCGGCGTGCCAGCTCGATGCCGTCCATCTCCGGCATGACGATGTCGGTCAACAGCAGCGAAAACGGCTCCTCGCGCAGCCGCTCATAGGCGCTGGCGCCATTGTCGAAATCGCTGACCTGGTAACCGGCGCGCTCCAGCGCCTTGACGAGGAACCGACGCATATCGTCGTCGTCTTCCGCCAGAAGAATGCGTGCCATGATGTCCCGTCCGAATCACCCGCCCGAGATTGCCGTTGGGCAAGCCCGTTAACCATCCTGTATATGAGGAGGTGAGGGTAAACATCAAGTGAACGCGGACGGCGATGATCCATATTTGCCCGGCGGCTCGACCCCTGAAATGCTGGACACGCGGCCAGCAAGGTGGCACTTTCGCATCATGATGCACTGGTGTTTTCGGGTTCGTTCAAATTGAAGACGGCAGCCGAGGATTTTTCGGTCTTTCCGCCCTTCGAAATCCGGTCGGGCGCCGAGCAGCGCGTCCCCTTCCTCTTCAACTCACCGCATAGCGGCCGCTACTATCCCGAACGCTTCCTGGCCATGGCAAGACTGGATCGCAACGCCATCCGCCGGTCGGAGGACTGTTACGTCGATGAGTTGTTCGGCGGCGCCGTCGCGCTCGGCGCACCGATGCTGGCGGCGAATTTTCCGCGCGCCTATCTCGACGTCAACCGCGAGCCTTGGGAACTCGATCCGCGCATGTTCGCCGAGCCGGTGCCGTCCTTCTGCAACATCCGCTCGGCGCGGGTGGCCGGCGGACTTGGCACGGTGCCGAAACTGGTCGGCGAGGGGCTCGACATCTATCCCGGCCGCTTGCCTCTGGCCGAGGCGGTCGCCCGCATCGAGGCCGTCTACAAGCCTTATCATGAGACGCTGAAGCGGCTTTTGACCAGGACCCATGCGCGTTTCGGCTTTGCCGTGCTGATCGATTGTCATTCGATGCCGGCGAGCATTCGTGTCGGCGACAACGGCTTGCGGCCCGACTTCATCATCGGCGATCGTTTCGGCATCTCGGCCACCACGGCCTTGACCGAGGCCGCGATCGGCCTGCTCACCGCCATGGGCTATGCGGTCGCTCACAACAAACCCTATGCTGGCGGCTTCATCACCGAGCACTACGGTCGCCCGGCGCGCCATCTGCATGCGCTGCAGATCGAGGTCAATCGCGGGCTCTACATGAACGAGCGGACATTTGAGAAGGTCGCCGGCTTTGACGCTCTGGCCGACGATTTGACGCGATTTTCAGCTGACCTGATGTCGATGCCCGACCATCATTTCGTCGACCTGCCGCTGGCTGCGGAGTGAAGTTCGCCTTGTTGGTGCATGTCGTTGGCCCAAAACCGCTGCGCACCTCGGGTCAGGCCCGTGGGCACGCTTTTGGGCGACATGCCTTGGAAATCCCGGCGTAAAAAAAGACCGCATCGTTTGCACGATACGGTCGAAGTCTAGGGAGGAAACGCCCAAGGAGGGCATGGACAGGATAAGCTGTCCGAGAACAAGGGTATTGTGCGCTGCACAAATGTCAAGCGACCTTCAGGCTTTTTTAATTCACTGTGATGTGGAAATTGCGTTTCGAAGATGCTTGTGTGACATCCGGGCAACAGATGTCGTCGCGGAAAAATCATCGAACACCCTTGTTTTGGGACAAAATTGTCGGCAGAGCACGGCTCGGGCATGCCGCAATGCGGGAGAATCAGTTGGACATCAGCATCGATTTCATGCGCCGCATAGCGCAGGCGGCGGCGGCGGAGACCTTGCCGCGCTTTCGCAGCCAAGGCGCTGTCGCCAACAAGGAAATGGGCAGTTTCGACCCGGTCACCGAGGCCGATCGCGAGGCCGAGCGCGCTATCCGGACGCTGATATCGGCGCAATATCCCGACCATGGCATTCTCGGCGAGGAGCACGGCAGCGAGAACATTTCGAGCCGGCATGTCTGGGTGATCGACCCGATCGATGGCACGCGCGCCTTCATTTCCGGCCTGCCGGTATGGGGGACGCTGGTCGGGTTCACCGTCGACGGAGACGCCGTTGCCGGCATGATGTCTCAACCCTTCACCGGTGAACTGTTCTACGCCAACGCCTCGGGTTCTCACTATGAGGGTCCAGGTGGCTCGCGAAAACTGACAACCCGCAAGACGACGAAGCTGGCCGAGGCGACGCTGTTCACAACCACGCCGGCACTGTTCAAAGGCGAGGCGCGCAATCGCTACGACCAGTTCGAAAAGCAGATCCAACTCGCTCGCTACGGCGCCGATTGCTACGCCTTTGCCATGATAGCCTCAGGAAGCGTCGACATCGTCGCCGATCCCGGCTTGAAGCCTTACGACATCGTCGCGCTGATCCCGATCATCGAGAAGGCAGGCGGCGTCGTCACCACATTCGACGGCGGGCCGGCGGAACAGGGTGGCGATGTGCTGGCAGCGGCGACGCCGGAGCTCCATGCCGCGGCCATGGCCGCCTTACGCGGCTGACCGCTTCACGCTTTTCTCGAAATTGCCTCAGCGCGACCTGAACCAGTGATCGGCGCTTCAGGCAGTCGGGTCGTCGCTGCCGGGAATGAAGGCATCGAAGGCGGCGAGCAACTGCTCACGGTAGATGTCGGCTTCCTGCAGGATTTCGTGACGGGAACCGTCGATCATCAGCAGCGAACCGAGCCGCAGACGCCTGGCGTAGGCTTCCACGGCCTTGGTCGAGACGACCTGGTCGGCGCCGGCTGCGATTATCAGCAGTGGAATCTGGATCCGAGCCATGAAGTCGGGGTCGCTGACGGCTTCAGAGGCTTTCGCGGCTGCCCGCAGCCAACGGATCGTGGGTCCACCAAGTGCCAGTTGCGGGTACTCTTCGTAGATCCGCGTGTTGCGCCGATAGCGCACCGGGTCGCTCGTCAGCTTGTTGGTCTCGAACGGGGCCGTCACCTTCGGCCGCGGGCCCCAGGCGGCATAGAGCCGGCCGAGGCCGACAGCGCAGAATAACGAACAGACGCGGCGAACCGTCGATATCGAGACCGGCAGGTCGGGCAGCGTCAGGAATGGCGCGATCAGCACCATGCGCCGCACGCGGTTCATCATTGACCGTGCGGCAAGCAGCGTGATCAACGCCCCTGCCGAATGCGCCAGGATGTAGTACGGCCCTCGGCAATCGGGCAGCACGATCTCCTCGAAAAACTGTTCGAGGTCCGCGGTATAGTCGCGGAAGCGCTTGACATAGCCGCGCTGGCGATCGCGGATCAGCCGGTCGGAACCGCCCTGGCCGCGCCAGTCGAGGGTGGCGACGCCAAAGCCGCGATCGGCGAGGTCGCGGATGGTTTCGAAATATTTCTCGATGCACTCGTTGCGGCCAGACAGCAGGACCACGGTGCCCTTGATCGGGCGGGCGACCGCGCCGAACAGGCCGTAGCGGATCTTCTTGCCGTCGCGCGTGGTGAAGAAGCCGGCAGAGGCGTTTTCCGGCCGCGGATTGCCCTCAATTTCGTGAAAAAGGCGGTTGTCGTTGAAAAGATCCGTCATTCGGCGCTTCGTGCTTGGCGTCTCGCATGCCTGCCTGTGCCGGCCGGCTCTGCTAAGGTGATAGACGCCCATGCGCCAAAAGCAAAGCAATTCACGGCAACGGAGGCTGTAACGGGGAAGGCCGGAAGCCGCTTGAAAGCATGCTTCCGGCCCCTGTCGATCCGGGAGGAAGGGACGTTGACACCCGGTCGGCCTCGTCGCGGTGCCTGTCGGCGCCGCCAGTCCTTGATCCTGGAATGCACTTTAGCGCCGGCTGTCTGAACGCGCGCCGAAGCGCCGGTTCATCTGCCGTTCATCAAGGCATCAGCCACACGGTTTTTTGCCGCCGGATGTAATCTTGAAATGCATTCGATTGCTCCCCAAATGTCTGATGCGGCCGCCAATGTTGGGGTCGCTGGTCCAGCAGAAATGCCGCTCAAGGGTTTCGCACCGGCCATACGCAAACCATGTTGCTCAACAGGAGAACACCCCATGCGTCACGTTGATTTTTCCCCGCTTTATCGTTCGACCGTCGGCTTCGACCGTCTCTTCACCATGCTCGATTCGCTTGCGCAGCCGGATGGCGCGCAGACCTATCCACCCTATAACATCGAGCGTACCGGCGAGGATTCCTATCGCATCTCGATGGCGGTTGCCGGCTTCTCGGACGAGGAAATCTCGATCGAAGCCCATCGGAATGTGTTGACCGTGAAGGGTGAGCGCAAGGACGAAGGCACCGGCGAAGGGTCCGAACTGCTCTATCGCGGTATCGCCTCGAGGGCTTTCGAGCGCCGCTTCCAGCTTGCCGATCACGTCGAAGTCGTCGGCGCCGCGCTGAAGAACGGCCTGCTCTTCGTCGATCTCAAGCGCAACATTCCCGAGGAACTGAAGCCCCGCAAGATCGCGATCACCTCGGCTCCGGCCAAGGCCAAGCAGATCGAGGCCAAAACCGCCAATTAAACCTGCAGCCTCCCAAGGCAAAGGCGGCGCTGAAAGGCGTCGCCTTTTTTTGTATCAGTTCGCTCGACGAGAGGCCGGAACTGCGCAGTCTTTGACTTGAGGGTGATCGCGCTCGCCGGATGGGGCGACCAAAGGATTTCGCGGGAAACGAGCGCGATTGTTACTTTAGCGTTATCTAAATAAGTAATCCCTTTTTAACCAAGTTCGAACATATTTAGCTCGGCCAGTCCACAGGCCCCGGAGGCTCCAACGCCCGTTTCACCTTCTCTCCGGAACCATCGAAAAAGGACTCTCGACGAATGTGGCGAAGAAAAACGGCAGCGTGCCTGGCGATCCTGGCGCTTCTCGGCGCCGAGGCACGCGCGACGACGACGACATTAAACATGACCGTGCAGATGACAATCACCGCATCCTGCACCATTGGCAGCGCATCGACGCTGAACTTCGGCTCATCGGGCCTCATTGCAGCCAATGTCGACCAGACATCGACGGTTCAGGTTCAATGCACGAACACGACCCCCTATAATATTGGTTTGGACGCCGGCACTGGATCGGGCGCGACGGTTGCCGCGCGCAAGATGACCAATGGCGCCGCCACTGTCACCTATTCTCTTTACAGCGACAGCGGCAGAACGACCGTCTGGGGAAACACAATAGGAAGCAATACGGTCTCTTCGACGGGTACCGGATCTTCACAAAGCTTTACCGTGTATGGACGCGTGCCAGCGCAATCAACACCTGCGCCAGCCCTTTACACAGATACGGTGACGGTCACGGTCACTTACTAGGTCTGCCGCATCGACGGTCGACGCCCGGGGGGTGCAAATGAATTTGGCAAGGCTGACTTTGGCTTTGATGGGAGCATTGTTGTTCGGCGGTGCGCAGGCGCACGCGGAATCGCTTCAAGTGCAGCCTGCTCTCGTCGATGTCGTCGCTCCCGGCGCGGCGTCGACGATCACGCTGCGCAATGACGGGCAGACGCCAAGCAACGTGCAGATTCGTGTTTTTCGCTGGTCGCAAGCTGATGGCCAGGAGAGCCTGCTGCCCACGCAAGATGTGGTCGCCTCTCCTCCGGGCGCTACACTTCAGCCGGGCGCCGACTATGTGGTTCGCATCGTGCGCGTGGCCAAGCGGCCGATTGCCTCTGAAGAGGCTTATCGCCTCCTTGTCGACGAGCTACCGGACGCCAGCCGGGCCAAGACCGGCACGGTTAGATTGTTGGTTCGCCACTCGATCCCAGTCTTCTTCAGTTCGCCGGAAAGAACGCCACCGGCCGTGGACTGGACCGTATCGAAGCAGGACGGCAGGCTGATCGTGTCGGCCCACAACAAAGGCAGTACACGCCTGCGTGTCTCCGCACTCTCGCTGCGCGACGCGGGCGGACACAAGATCTCGTTCGGGGGAGGGCTCGTCGGCTATGCGCTCGGTCAGTCGACCATGCGATGGACGGCGCCTGCTGGCGGGCGCAAATTCGCCGCGAAGGGATCGATCTCGATCGCCGGTCAGGGAAATGATGGTGCCATCGAGGCCACAGCGCCGGTTGTCGCCGCGCCGTGAATCCGGCTTGCTTGCTGGCCATGTCGATCCTGATCGCTGCACTGACGCAGTCCAATCAGGCAGCCGGAGCGGTCCAGCAGCTTCAACTCGAAGTCTTCATCAACGACGCTCCAACCAATCAGATCGCGGCATTCATTTCTACCGACGGGCAGCATATCGGCGCCACGCCTGATGAGCTGCAGGCATTGGGGCTGGATCTGGGCAAGGGTCGATCCACCGCCACAACCATCATGCTCGACGGTGTCCAGGGCCTGACTTACCGCTACGAGGCGGCGCAGCAGCGTATTTTCCTGACCGTAGGTAACGGCCTGCGCGGGACGATATCCTATGACGCCGCGCCCGATCGCGAGGCATCGCCTGACGTTCACGCGGGGTTTGGCGGCGTCCTCAACTACAATCTGTTCGCGGCGTCACGACAGGAGCCGGACGCAAGCGGCTTCTCCTTCAGCGGCGTGTCCGCAACCCTGGACGCCAGGGCATTTTCGCCGGTCGGCACGTTCAGTCAGTCGGCGATCATGCGGCTGACGGACAACGGACGGACCGATGCGCTGAGGCTCGACACCGCCTATACTTATTCCGACCCGGCGAAGCTGGTGACGTATCAGGCTGGCGATGTCATCTCCGGTGGTTTCGCCTGGACCAGGCCGATCCGCGTCGGCGGGCTTCAGGTGCGCCGCAATTTCGGGCTTCGCGCCGACCTGATCACGCAGCCGCTGGCCTCGGTGAGCGGCAGCGCGGCGGTGCCGTCGACGGTCGACGTCTACGTCAACGACTTGAAAACCTATTCACACCCAGTCGACACGGGTCCGTTCCAGATCACCGACATTCCCGTCACCACGGGCGGCGGGCAGGCACTTGTCGTGCTGCGCGATGCCGCCGGCCATGAAACGCGCACGAGCGTACCGTTCTACGCCTCACCCAGTTTGCTGAGGCCGGGCCTCTTCGACTTTTCGCTGGAGGCTGGCATGCCAAGGCTCGGGTATGCGACGACGTCGGATGCCTACGCCGTCAATCAGCCCGTCGTGTCGGCAAGCCTGAGAAAAGGCATCTACGACTGGTTGACGCTGGAGAGCCATGCGGAGGCCGGCAAGGATCTGGTCAATGGCGGAATAGGCATGGCGATGCGAACCGGCTCGCTTGGCGTCGCCTCGTTCGCGCTGGCCGGCAGTCATGGCCGGGCCGGCAACGGCCTGCAGGCCTATGCCTCCTACGAGATCAGGATCGGGACCCTCAGCGTCAATGCCAGTTCGCAGATGACGCTCGGTTCCTATGACGATCTCGCCTCGGTGACCGACCGGCTTCAGGATAGCGAAGCGCCCAGTCACGCGTTCTTCAATCTATCGTCGTTCGATCCGGAAGCGACGGACGCGGTGGCCAGATCCAGGCCGCCCAAGAGGGTGAACAGCATTTCCGTCGGAACGCCACTGTCCTTCGACAGCGGCAGCGTCAGCGCAAGCTACATCGACCTGACATCGGCCGGCGGCGAGAGCTCCAAGGTCGTCACTGCGTCCTACTCGCGCACGCTGCCTTTCGGCTACCTCAACGCCACGGCCTTCGCTGAGCTTGGCGGGCGAAGGAGCGCCGGTCTCTTCGCCGGACTGTCGATGCCGATCGGCGGCGATGCAATGGCATCGACGGCTGTCTCGGCCGGCAAGGACGGGCTCGACATGATTGCCGACGTGAGCAAGCCGCTCGGCGAGGAACCGGGCAACGTTGGCTGGCGGACAAGCCTTAGCCAGGGCGGATCCGCGGAGGGCTCCGCAGCGATTGCCTATCGCTCTTCCCATGGCCGTGCCGATGCCGCCGTCGGCCGTTCAATCTCGGGCACCACGGCGACAGCCCAGTTCGATGGGGCAATCGCAACGATGGGATCCGGCGTCTTCCTGACGGACCGCATCGACGACAGTTTCGCCGTCGTCGAAACAGGCGTGCCCGATGTCGGCGTGTTGTACGAGAATCGACCGGTGGGGGTTACGGATGGCAAGGGCCGGCTGCTGCTGCCGGGCCTGCGCTCCTATCAGAAAAACAGAATCGCCATCGATACCACCAACCTGCCGATCGATGCCGATGTATCCACAACGCAGGATGTCATCGCGCCGGCCGACCGGGCCGGTGTACGGGCCGATTTCCGGATTCGCACGAATGTGGACGCCGCAGTCCTGGTCCTGTCAGGCCCGGACGGACAGCCGCTCATGGCGGGGTCGCACGGCACGATCAACGGCAAGCAGGACTTCGTCATCGGCTATGACGGGCGTGCCTATGTCGAGGGGCTGGCGCGCAAGAACACTGTCGTGGCCGAAACCGCCAGCGGTACGTGCAGTGCTGCGTTCAACTATACGCCGAAGACAAACGCGCAAGTGGTCGTCGAGATTTCCTGCCGTTGATGCCGGCGGTCGCCGGATGTCAGTAGGTGACGGTGACGACGACCGTGTCGGTGTAAGTTCCTGGCGCGGGGGTCGTCTGTGCGGGCGCCTCGGCATATACGGTGTAGGGCTGGTCCAACCCGGTGCCGGTGCCGCTGGCGGTGTCGGTGCCGATCGTGTTCCCCCAAACCGTAGCCATGCCGCTGTCGCGGTAAAGCGAATAGCTGACGAGCTTGGTGCCGCTCGTCATCTTCCTGGCGGCGATTGTAGCTCCGGAACCCGTTCCCGCACTGAGTCCGATAGAGTAAGGCGTCGAATTGGTGCAGCGGACGGTGACCGAACCTGTCGAATCGACATTCGACGCCAGTACCCCGACGGAGCCAAAATTCACGTTGGTGGCCGAGACGTTGCAGTTCGCGTTGATTGTCGCGGTCCAGGTGGAGCCGCTTGAGACGGCTTGTCGGCTGCCTGTCGGGCACGCCGTTGCCGTCACGTAGTCGTAGCCAATCGCCGGCGCGGAGGTCATGGTCCAGATGTATGATCCGGGTCCGGCGGTGGTCTGGTTCGCGGCCACCCTGCCATAAACCGTCAGCGTGGCATTGGCGCTACCGGAGAAGCCCATGTTGAGATCGTAGGTCGTTCCGATGGGATGGAGGGCATAGGCCGTCGTGGCCAGGCCCCAGGATCCCCAGATCGTCGTTCGCGCCGCGTCGCTGTAGAGCTCATGCACCAATCGTTGGGTGCCCGACGCCAGCCGGCGATTGCCGGCCGTGTTGGTCTGGCCGGGCGAAAGTTCGACGCACAGGCGCACGGTCGAGAAGATCACGCCCGAGCAGCTGATCGAGAAGGTCGCAGTCGTGTCGTCGACGGCACCACTTAGGATATCGACAGCGCCGTACGACCCGCTGACGGCCGTGACGGAGCAGCTCTGGGACCAAGCCCCTTGCAAGCTGGAAACGAGAAATATCGTGACCAGCACTGCCCGTAGCCGCACTGTCCAGTGTAGCGCACGGCGTAGCGGTCTCCCGAAACCCGATCCCTTGCCAACCATTATGTCTGCCTATCACGGCCCAGGCTAATTCGAAACGGGCTCCGAGCTCTTTCGGGAGAAACCTATCAGGCGAGCATGAGGCCAAACCGGTCGACGTCTTCCGCGGTCGTCGCGAAGCTGGTGACGAAGCGATAGAGCAGCTCGTCCTCACTGATGTGGCCGTCAAAGCCATGTGGCCTGTGCCAGTCGTAGAAGGCAGCGCCGGCTGCCTGCAGCCTTTCGGCCTCGGCTTTCTTGATCACTGCGAACACCTCATTTGCCTGCGGCAACCATGCCAGCTTGGCCGTGGCCGAATCCTCGATCGCCGCAGCAAGGCGCGCGGCCATGGCGTTGGCGTGGCGGGCGGTGTCCAGCCACAATCCGTCCTTGAAATAGGCCTCGAACTGCGCGGCGACGAAGCGCGATTTCGAAAACAGCTGGGCGGCGCGTTTACGCAGGAAGGCCAATTCCTTGGCGCGATCAAGATCGAACAACACGATTGCCTCGGCGCACCAGCAGCCGTTCTTTGTGCCGCCGAAGGAGAGGATGTCGACGCCGCGTTTCCAAGTCATTTCGGCAGGCGTGGTGTCGAGCGCGACCAGCGCGTTGGCAAAGCGGGCGCCATCCATGTGCAGGGGCACCGAATGTTGTTTGGCGATCGCCGAGATCGTCTCGATTTCATTCAGCCCGTAGACGGTGCCGACCTCGGTCGACTGGGTGATCGAAACAGCCATCGGCCGTCCCCAATGGACGATTTCGGGCGCAAAACGGCCGATGGTCCGTTCCAGATTGTGCGGGTCGACCTTGCCAAGCGCGCCGTCGATCTCATGCAGGCGCGAACCGCCGGAAAAATATGACGGCGCGCCGCATTCGTCCTCGATGACATGCGATTCGCGGTGGGCGAAGGAGATGCCGCCAGGCTTGTTATAGGCGGTCAGCGCCAGAGAGTTGGCGGCAGTGCCGGTTGCGACGAAGAACACCGCGACCTCTCGTTCGAAGATCTCATTGAAGCGCTGATAGACGGCTTGGTCGAGTGCACCGTCGCCATAGGCGGTGGAATAGCCCCCCGCATTGGCCGACAGGCCAGCAACGATATTGGGATGGGCGCCTGCCCAATTGTCGGAAGCGAAGAACATTCATCTGCCTATGTCTAGGGAAATCGGGTTTTGGGGAAGTCAGCCTGAAGTTGACCGGTTTCGCATGCTGATCGCAAGGGGGCCGGGCGCCGAAAAATCGGTAAAGCCAGCCAGCCGACAGAAGAGAGATTGGCGACTGAACCTTACGTTTCTCCCCGGCTTCACGTAATTTTCTGTCGCAAGAGGCCCAAGTTTTTTGTGAATCGATCTTGTATGCGTCCGGGATTTCTGTCATAAAAATTTAGGACAGTAGTGCTGTCTTATTTTGTCGCACAAAACGAGCTGGATTGGCGTATCATTTGGGCCTCTCCGGCTGTTGCTGCGAGCGACAGGTGGACGGCCCCGATTTGGCCTGTACGAATACGAACCATGCGGAAAGCCGCCTGGTCCGGTAAGGATTTCGCAAGACGTGCCGCAAGGATCAGGGTGAGCCAAGCGCTTGCCGAGGCAAACCAGCGCCCGAGGGGCTGGGAACGGAGGACAGGAGATGACGGACATGACGCAATCTGCGACGAACGGCCAGGCCGCGCAGACGAAAGCGGCAACCGTCAAAAATACGTCCCTGACCAATCTCGGCCGATCCAACAACGGTCGCACCGTCAACGGCTTTTCCGCCCGAGGTCTCTACGACCCGCGTAACGAGCATGACGCCTGCGGCGTCGGCTTCATCGTCAACATGAAGAGCGTGAAGTCGCATCAGATCGTCAAGGACGGACTTGCCGTGCTCGAAAACCTGACGCATCGCGGCGCCGTCGGCTCGGATCCCCTGGTCGGCGACGGCGCCGGCGTGCTGGTGCAGCTTCCCGATCGTTTCTTCCGCGAGGAAATGGCGGCCCAGGGCATCGACCTGCCACCGGCGGGCCAATACGGCGTCGGCCACTGGTTCATGCCGCAGGATGCGGCACTTCGCGCCCATGTCGAGGACATCATTGCCGAATCGGCGCAATCCGAGGGGCTTCCGCTCATCGGTTTCCGTGACGTGCCCGTCGACAATTCGTCACTGTCGAAGGCGGCTGATATCGTCGCGTCGGAACCGTTCCATCGGCAGATATTCATCGGCCGCACGCCAGACATTACCGACGACGAGGAGTATGAGGCCAGGCTCTATCTGCTGCGCAAGGTCATATCCGGCCGGATCTATGCCGAGAACGACAACAAGGACATCGGCGCCTATTGCGTGTCTTTGTCGGCGCGCACCATCGTCTACAAGGGCATGTTCCTGGCCTATCAGGTCGGTGCCTATTACAAGGACCTCAAGGATTCGCGCTTCGAGACCGCGCTGATCCTCGTCCACCAGCGCTTCTCGACCAATACGTTCCCGTCGTGGAAGCTGGCGCATCCCTATCGCATGGTCGCCCACAATGGCGAGATCAACACCGTGCGCGGCAACAACAACTGGATGGCAGCGCGGCAGGCTTCGGTCGATTCCGAACTGTTCGGCAACAACATCTCGAAGCTTTGGCCGATCTCCTATGACGGTCAGTCCGACACCGCCTGCTTCGACAATGCGCTCGAGTTCCTGTTCCAGGGCGGGTATAGCCTCAGCCACGCCATGATGATGCTGATCCCGGAAGCCTGGGCCGGCAACAAGCTGATGGATGCCGACCGCAAGGCCTTCTACGAATACCATGCGGCCCTTATGGAGCCGTGGGACGGACCGGCGGCGGTCGTCTTCACTGACGGCCGCCAGATCGGCGCTACGCTCGACCGCAACGGATTGCGCCCGGCGCGCTACATCGTCACCGACGACGACCGGGTCATCATGGCCTCGGAAGCCGGCGTGCTGCCGGTGCCGGAGGAGAAGATCGTCAAGAAGTGGCGGCTGCAGCCCGGCCGCATGCTTCTCATCGACCTGGAAAAGGGGCGCATCGTCTCCGACGAGGAGCTCAAGTCGGAAATCGCGGCCAAGCATCCCTACAAGACCTGGCTCGCCAACACGCAGCTCATCCTGGAAGATCTGAAGCCGGTCGAGCCGCGCGAACTGCGCAAGGACGTCAGCCTCCTCGATCGCCAGCAGGCGTTCGGCTACAGCCAGGAAGATACCAAGCTGTTGATGTCGCCGATGGCGACGACGGGCCAGGAAGCGGTGGGCTCGATGGGTACCGACACGCCGATCTCGGCCATGTCGGACAAGTCGAAGCTTCTCTACACCTATTTCAAGCAGAACTTCGCCCAGGTCACCAACCCGCCGATCGATCCGATCCGCGAGGAACTGGTGATGAGCCTGGTGTCCTTCATCGGGCCGCGGCCGAATATCTTCGACCTGGTCGGCAATTCGCGCCGCAAGCGGCTCGAAGTGCGCCAGCCGATCCTGACCAATGGCGATCTCGAAAAGATCCGCTCCATCGGCCACACCGAGGACCGCTTCGACACCAAGACGATCGACATCACCTATGGCTCCGCCGAAGGGGCGGCAGGCATGCAAGGCGCCATCGACCGCCTGTGCGAGCGGGCGGAGGCGGCGGTCGCCGGCGGCTACAACATCATCATCCTGTCGGACCGCCAGGTCGGGCCGGACCGCATCGCCATCCCGGCGCTTTTGGCGACGGCCGCGGTCCATCATCACCTGATCCGCAAGGGGTTGCGCACCTCGGTCGGCCTCGTCGTCGAATCCGGCGAGCCGCGCGAGGTGCATCATTTCTGCTGCCTTGCCGGTTATGGCGCCGAGGCGATCAACCCGTACCTCGCCTTCGACACGCTGCTCGACATGCACAAGCGTGGCGAGCTGCCGAAGGAAGTGGACGCCTACGAAGTCGTCTCGCGCTACATCAAGTCGATCGGCAAGGGCATTCTCAAGGTGATGTCCAAGATGGGCATTTCGACCTACCAGTCCTATTGCGGCGCCCAGATATTCGACGCCGTCGGGCTGAAGACCGATTTCGTGCAGCGATATTTCACCGGCACCGCTACGCTGATCGAAGGTGTCGGGCTGGACGAGATCGCGGCCGAGACGCTCAGCCGCCACAATGACGGTTTCGGCAACGACCCGGTGCTGCGCAACAGCCTCGAGGTCGGCGGCGAATACATGTTCCGCATGCGCGGCGAGGCGCATATGTGGTCGCCCGACGCGGTCGCCACATTGCAGCACGCCGTGCGCCAGGGATCGTGGGAGACGTTCAAGGACTATTCCGCCCAGATCGACAGCGAGACGGCCCGCGCACAGGCCATTCGCGGCCTGTTCAGGATCAAGCTAGCCGAGGAAACCGGCCGCAAGAAGGTCGCGCTCGACGACGTCATGCCGGCGGCCGACATCGTCAAGCGCTTCTCGACCGGGGCGATGTCGTTCGGCTCGATCTCGCGCGAAGCGCACACGACGCTGGCGCGTGCCATGAATCAGATCGGTGGCAAGTCGAACACCGGCGAGGGCGGCGAGGAGGCCGACCGCTACCTGCCGTTGCCTGGCGGCGGCAAGAATCCCGAACGCTCGGCGATCAAGCAGGTCGCCTCGGGTCGTTTTGGCGTCACGGCCGAATATCTCGTCAATTCCGACATGATGCAGATCAAGGTGGCGCAGGGCGCCAAGCCCGGCGAGGGCGGCCAGCTGCCCGGTCACAAGGTCGATGCCACCATCGCCAAGGTCAGGCATTCGACGCCGGGCGTAGGCCTGATCTCGCCGCCGCCGCATCACGACATCTATTCGATCGAGGATCTGGCGCAGCTGATCTACGATTTGAAGAACGTCAATCCGGCCGCCGACGTGTCGGTCAAACTGGTGTCGGAAGTCGGCGTCGGCACGGTTGCGGCGGGCGTCGCCAAGGCGCGCGCCGACCACATCACCATCTCGGGCTATGATGGCGGTACCGGCGCCTCGCCGCTGACCTCGCTCAAGCATGCCGGCAGCCCGTGGGAAATGGGTCTCGCCGAGACTCACCAGACGCTGGTTTTGAACGGCTTGCGGTCACGCGTCGCGCTGCAGGTCGACGGCGGCTTGCGCACCGGGCGCGACGTCATCGTCGGCGCGCTGCTCGGCGCCGACGAGTTCGGCTTCTCGACCGCGCCGCTGATCGCGGCCGGCTGCATCATGATGCGCAAGTGCCATCTCAACACCTGCCCGGTCGGCGTCGCTACGCAGGATCCGGTGCTGCGCAAGCGCTTCAAGGGCACGCCGGAACACGTCATCAACTTCTTCTTCTACGTTGCGGAAGAGGTTCGCGGTCTGCTCGCCGAAATGGGCTACACCCATATCGACCAGATCATCGGCGACACCGACCTTCTGGAAAAGCGCGACCTGATCGTCCACTGGAAGGCGCGCGGGCTCGACTTCTCGAAGATGTTCTTCAAGCCGGATGCGCCGCATGAAGCGGCGCACTGGACCGAGCGGCAGAAGCATCCGATCGACGACGTGCTCGACCGCAGGCTGATCGAACTGGCCAAGCCGGCGCTCGAAAGCAAGCAGCCGGTCAAGATCGAGGTCGACATCCGAAATGTCGACCGCTCGACCGGCGCCATGCTGTCGGGCGAGGTGGCCAAGCGCTTCAAGCACAAGGGCCTGCGCGAGGATACGATTTCGGTGAAGCTGACCGGCACCGCCGGCCAGTCCTTCGGCGCCTTCCTGGCGCGCGGCATCTCGTTCGAGCTTGTCGGCGCAGGCAACGACTATGTCGGCAAGGGCCTGTCGGGCGGACGCCTCGTCATCCGGCCGCCAGAAGCGGCCAAGATCGTCGCGGCTGACTCCATCATCGTCGGCAATACGGTGCTCTATGGCGCTACCGAGGGCGAGGCCTATTTCGCCGGTGTCGCCGGCGAGCGTTTCGCGGTGCGCAATTCGGGCGTGGCGGCTGTCGTCGAAGGCGTCGGCGACCATGGCTGCGAGTACATGACCGGCGGCATCGTCGTCGTCATCGGCCAGACCGGGCGCAACTTCGCCGCCGGCATGTCGGGCGGCGTCGCCTATGTGCTCGACGAAGCGGGCGATTTCGCCGAGCGCTGCAACATGGCGATGGTCGAGCTGGAACCGGTTCCGGAAGAAGACGATTTGATGGAAAGGCTGCTGCATCACGGCGGCGACCTCGACCACAAGGGACGCGTCGATGTGTCAGGCGACATGACCAGCCATGACGAGGAGCGGCTCTATCAGCTGATCTCGAACCATGTGCACTACACTGGTTCGGTGCGCGGTCGCGAGATCCTCGACGACTGGACGACATTCCGGCCGAAATTCCGCAAGATCATGCCGGTCGAATACCGCCGCGCGTTGATCGAGATGGAACGCATGCGCATGGGCGTTGCGGCGGAATAGACTTGGGATTGCCGGGAGGCTCAGGTCTCCCGGCCTATCTTCATCGACAGTTTGACCTCGTGCGAAAGGTTGCCACGGCTGCCTCAAGAGGTTAACGGGTGCGGCGAAAACCGCACCATCTGGACAGCAGGAACTGGACTATGGGCAAGGTAACAGGCTTTCTTGAAATAGACCGGCAGGTACACAAGTACCAGCCGGCCTCCGACCGCATCCGGCATTTCCGTGAATTCACGCTGCCGATGTCGGACAAGGAGGTCGAGAAACAGGCCGCGCGCTGCATGGATTGCGGCATTCCGTTCTGCCATGGGCCGACCGGCTGTCCGATCCACAACCAGATCCCCGACTGGAACGACCTCGTCTATAATGGAGACTGGGACAACGCGATCCGCAACCTGCATTCGACCAACAATTTCCCGGAGTTCACCGGCCGCATCTGCCCCGCGCCCTGCGAGGAAGCGTGCACGCTGAACCTCGAGGACATCCCCGTCGCCATCAAGACGGTCGAGCAGGCGATCGCCGACAAGGCCTATGAAACCGGCCACATCAGGCCTTATCCGCCGGAGAAGAAGACCGGCAAACGTGTCGCCGTCATTGGCTCCGGACCGGCCGGCATGGCGGCTGCCCAGCAGCTCGGCCGCGCCGGCCACGACGTCCATGTCTATGAGCGCGAGAGCCGACCCGGCGGGCTGATGCGTTACGGCATTCCCGACTTCAAGATCGAGAAGCACTATATCGACCGGCGCATCGAGCAGATGCAGGGCGAGGGCGTCACCTTCCATTGCGGCGTCAATGTCGGCGTCGACAAGCCGGTTGCCGAGTTGCTCGCCGAACATGATGCCGTGCTCTATTGCGGCGGGTCGGAAACGCCGCGTGCGGCCGGTATTCCCGGCGACGATCTCGGCGGCGTGCATGATGCGATGCCCTATCTGGTGCAGCAGAACAGGCGTGTCGGCGGCGAGCCGATCCAGTCTGTGGCGTGGCCGTCGCATCCGATCATCGCCGGCGGTCAGCATGTCGTCGTTGTCGGCGGCGGCGATACCGCGTCCGACTGCGTCGGCACCGCTTTCCGCCAGGGCGCGGTGCGCGTCACCCAGCTCGACATCCGTCCGCAACCGCCGGAGAAGGAAGACAAGCTTTCTGTCTGGCCCTACTGGGCGACCAAGATGCGCACCTCGTCCTCGCAAGCGGAAGGCGCGGAGCGTGAATTCCAGGTGGCGACACTCGAATTCATCGGCGAGGAAGGCCAGTTGACCGGCGTCAAGTGCTGCGAGGTCGACGAGAAGCGCAAGCCGATCCCCGGCAGCGAATTCGTCATACGCGCCGATCTCGCCTTCATCGCTATCGGTTTTGCCGGACCGGCGAAGGCCGGCGTGGCGACGGAGCTGGACGGTAAGATGAAGATCGTCACCGACAACCGCCGCTCCAGGAATGTCGAGGCCAACGACCGTGACTACAGGACCAGCGTCGACAGGCTCTATGCGGCCGGCGACGTGCGCCGCGGCCAGTCATTGGTCGTCTGGGCGATCCGCGAGGGCCGACAGGCGGCACGATCGATCGACGAGGCGCTAATGGGGTCGAGCGTTCTGCCGCGCTGAGCCAAACGGCCTCAGAGCCGCTCTGCGATACTAACGACTGATCGCGGTCGTGGTGTCGGTCGCGGTGGTAGCCTTCGGCGGCCAGGAGAAATCGTCGGCGCGGCCGGGCGAGGCGTTTGGTGCCTTGCCCTCGATTATTAGCTTTTCACCCGGCAGGTCCGGATTGGCCTTCGCTAGCGGTGCCGCGCCAAGCAGCTCGGTGCCGCCATCGAGTGCCGGATCGCTGAGCAGCATCGGTGCGGTTCGGTCGATGACAATGGGGGCCGCGGCCGGCGCCGGCGCCTCCACGGGAGCGCCTGCGGGGGCAGATGCCGTGACCGCGCTCCCCGGCGCGGTCAGTCCGAGGATCTTCAACAGCGGCTTTTCGGTATAGAAGGCGAGCTTGCGCTTGCCTGCCTTCGAAACGTTGATGCCGTCATCGGCACGCAGTCGCACCGGCTGGCCGTTGATGTCGGGGCCGCTGGTGACGAAGGCACCGTTCTCATCGACGAAGCCGTCCCAGATATCGACGAATTCGCCGCCATGGCTTTCGGCCGCCTGACGGTAGATGTCGTTGAAGGCAAGCATGTCGGAGGTCATCTTCTGTACCCGAAAGGCCGGCATGCCGACCCAAAGGAAAGGCACCTTGGCCTCCGTAATGGCTTTGCCGAACGCGTCGGCGCGACGCTCGTATTCCTTAGTCCAGTTTTCGGACCGCGGCAGTTCGCGAATGTCGCCGATTTTCATCTGTTGGCGGTCGTTGGAGCCAAGCATGACGATCACGGCGGCGGGTTTTTCGGTCTCGATCAACGACTTGATCTGTTCGGGCCAGTTGTAGAAGTCGTCGCGCACGAAGCCGGACGAACCATTGCTGCGCACGACGATCCTGACGCCGGCATTCTCGGCAAAGGCGGTGTCGAGGCCTTCAGCGAGACCGGCCGCCATGAAGTCACCGACCACCAGGACGGCGCGGGCGTCCGGCGCCTTTTCGACCACAGGGGTTTCCGGTTCCGCGGGCGGGCGGGGCGCGCGAGGTTTTTTCACCATCGGCCTGGGCCTTGCCTTCTGGATATCCTGCGGCGGCTCGAATCGCTCGCTGCGGCGCGGGAACAGAAGGTCGCGCAACGACCAGCCGCGGTCTTGCTGCTCCTGCGCCATTGCAGGTGCGTGAAAGACGCCGGCCACACCGACGGCGAGCACGATTACGGCCAGAATGAGCACCGGCATGCGACGAACAAGCCCTGCGATGCGCGCAGCCGAAGCCAATCGTTTCCTCCATCCCTTGGCAGATTGCTACAGCGTCCTTTGCGCGCCCGAAGGGCCGCGCGGCACTGCATGCGGCTCTATTTCTGCCGGAGCCACTTCAGCACTTCCATGCTCGGATAGCCATCCTGGGTCAAGCCGGCGCTGGCCTGGAAGGCCATGATGGCTGACTTCGAGCCGTCGCCGATCTTGCCATCGAACTTGCCGTCGTAGAGGCCGTGCTGGGAAAGCCGCTTCTGCAGCTCTTGCCTTTCCTCGAAGGTGAGCTTGGTGAAAGGCCGCTTCCAGTCCTGCACGAGACCGCTGGAGCCGGCGATCTCGTCGGCAAGAAGACCGACGGCAAGCGCATATTTGTCGGCGTTGTTATAGGCTTTGATGACGGAGAAATTCTTGATCATCAAGAAGGCCGGCCCACTGCGGCCGTCCGGCACTTTCAGCGTTGCCTTGTCGGAGCCGTTCTTGAACGGCTTGCCGTTGGCCCTGACCACGCCGAGAGCCTGCCACTGCGACAGCGTCTTGGAGCCGCCGGGAAGCTTGCCGGCAGGCAGGACAACCTCATAGCCCCAGGTCTTGCCGGCCTGCCAGCCATTCTTCGCCAACAGGTTGGCGGCGGTCGCCAGCGCATCGGGTATCGAATTCCAGATGTCGCGCTTGCCGTTGCCGTCCATGTCGACGGCATAGTGCAGATAGCTGGTCGGGATGAACTGGGTGTGGCCCATGGCGCCGGCCCACGATCCGCTCAGATGGCTTTCGTCGATATCGCCGGTCTGCAGGATCTTCAGCGCGGCGATCAGCTGGGTGCGGGCGAATTTCGCGCGCTTCGGATCGGCATAGGCCAAGGTCGCCAGAGAGCGGACCACGTTGCGCATGATGTCGTCGCGCTTGAGGATCTCGCCATAGTTCGATTCCATCGACCAGATGGCCAGCACGATGTGGCGGTCGACGCCGAACCTTGACTCGATCCTGTCCAGCCACGGCTTCCATTTCCTGGCCATCTGCTGGCCGACCGAGACCGACTGGTCATGAACGCGGTTGTCGAAATAGTCCCAGGCAGGGGCGGTGAATTCAGGCTGCGTGCGCGCCTTTTCCAGAACCACCGGGTCAATATCCCGAATGTCCCTGAAGGCCTGGTCGTAGAGGGCGCCGGAAACGCCGCTCTGCACGGCGGTGGCGCGGAAGCCGGCAACCCATTGCCGGAAGCCGGCATCGGCGAAAGCGGGGCCAGGCATCAGCAGAGCGAGCGAGAGGCTGGCTGCCGTTATGACGCTGGTAAAACGTTTTGCGGCATTGCGAACGGACATCTTTTCCTCCTTCTCTGTCTCAGGAAAGACCATTCATCGCCGAACCAGGTTAGGAATTAGTTTACCATAGGCGCCGCCGGGAACGAAAAGACGTCTCGAAGCTTTCCGACGATCGCTCCAGCCCTGTCGCCCAGTAATCCTCAATTCCGGCGTGAAAATGTCTTGCAGCGGGGATTGCGGAGCTAGCCATCAAGCGGATAATTGACTGCATGAAGAGAGTTCGCAAGGCAGTGTTCCCGGTCGCCGGTCTCGGCACGCGGTTTCTCCCGGCCACCAAGGCCGTTCCCAAGGAAATGCTGACCGTCGTCGACCGACCAGTCATCCAATATGTGGTGGATGAAGCGCGCGAGGCAGGCATCGAGCATTTCATCTTCGTCACCGGCCGCAACAAGGCCGTCATCGAGGACCATTTCGACATTCAGTTCGAGCTCTATGACACGCTGGCCCAGCGCGGCAAGGACGACCAGCTCGCCCGCCTGCAACGGCTGCAACCGGCGCCGGGGCAGACCAGCTTCACCCGCCAGCAGGTGCCGATGGGGCTCGGCCACGCCGTCTGGTGCGCCCGCGAGCTCGTCGGCGACGAGCCGTTCGCGCTTTTGTTGCCCGACATGATCATGCAGTCGGAGAAGAGCTGCATGAAGGCAATGGTCGAGCTCTACGAGGAAACCGGCAACAACATCATCGCCGTGCAGGAATGCGATCCCGCCGAAGCCCACAAATACGGCATCGTCGGCCGGGGCGAGGACACGCATCACGGCTTCCGCATCACCGAGATGGTAGAAAAGCCGAAGACCGGCACCGCGCCGTCCAATCTCTACATCAACGGCCGCTACATCCTGCAGCCCGAGATCTTCAATATCCTCGAAGGCCAGGAAAAGGGCGCCGGCAACGAGATCCAACTCACCGACGCGATGCTGAAGTTGGAAAAGCAGCAAGCCTTTTATGGCTACCATTATCAGGGCCGCACGTTCGATTGCGGGTCGCCGGACGGTTTTGTCGAGGCCAATGTCGCCTTCGCATTGTGGCGCAGCGACATGAACGGGAACATGGCCGGCGTGATCCGCACGCTTCTCGATGAGATAAGACCATCGGAGCGGCTCGGCGTCGCTTGAGGCAGTCAAGCTGGGGACTTGTCGCTTGCCAGACTGCGCCTGGCTGGCTTTCCTATCTCTGCACTTTTACACCGAGGAAGATGCTGTTGGCGGTGTAGTCGCGGCCCGGTAAATTGCTGGTCAGCTGTTCGGTCCTCACCCTTGTCGTTAGGCCGGCATAGCGGTTCAGCCACCAGGTCAGGCCCGCCTCGGCGCTCCAGATCCTGTCGTGGCCGTCGATGCCGACATAGTCACGCCAGTCCAGGCCCAAAGCCGCATTTCCGGTGAGGTTGGCGCGAATCTGGCGTTCGGCGGTCAGGCGGCCGGAATAAAGGATATCGCCACTTTCATTGGCTGTGGTCGTGGGCTCGACGGTGGTCCGCCCGGTCAGGCCGATCGTGGTGCCGCGTTCGGGCGACCATTTGAGGTCGGCGTTGACGGTGGCACCCGAAATCGCATCCAGGTCTTTGTCATCGATCGCTTCCCTGAGCCAGCCGGCCGAGAATTCACCCGACAATTTCTCACCCATGTCGAGCGCAAGGCCGGCGCGGGCGCCTAGCCGCGTCGACGAGCGCTCGAAGCCTTCATTGTCGATGCGTTGATCATAGGCCCGACGGCCGACCTCGATTTCGGTGAAAGGGGTGAGGGCGGGGGAGATCTCGTAGCCGGTGCGCAAGGTCGCGGTGTAGAGCGTGGAGTCTCGATCCTTCTGGGACAGCGAGGTGCCGTTCGAAAGCTTGGCGTCGCCGTAGAAGTCGTGCGAGACCGCACCGGTCAATGTGTACTGCATCTTGCCGATGTGTTTTTCGACGGCGAGGCTGCCGTTGACGGTCTGCCGCAGCGGCTGCTTGCTGACGCCCGCGATGGCGTCAGGCGAGGATGCCGATTCCGGTACGGCCTCGTAGCCGAGCTTGGCAATGGCGCGCAGTTCATTGTCGAGGTCGACATTGAGCTGGCCTTCGATGCGCCCTTGCTCGTTGTGAACGGGGTAACCCGAGACGGTCTCGCGGAACAGGCCATAGCCGTCGATCGTGGCGGAGTTCTCGCGCCAGTCGGAGGCGGCGGAAAAGCGCAGCGCCGTCTCGGACAGCAGTGCCGACTTGCCGGCATTGCTCGAATCGCCGTTCGACGTGGCGGTCAGGCCCTGTTCGATCGTCGGCCGGATGACGAAGGAGCCCCATTTGACGCCGGTGGCGGCGAACGGGTCATCCTCCGGCTTCTTTTTCTGGCCTTCGATGGCATCCGTGCGTTTTGCGCCTGGGTCGAGCTTCTGCTTGTCGGCGCTGTCGATGGTGAGGGCGCGACGGTTGGCCGTCTCCTCATCGGGGGTGTCAGCGCTGTCGCTGGCGTCCGTCGTGGAGGCGGTCGTGGAAGCAGTGATGTCGGTGGCTGTTGCCGTCGACTTTTTTTTCTTTCTAGACTTGTCCGCAGCCTTGTCCTTGGTCTGGTCAGCCGCATTCTGCCCGGCGGTCGACGAGCGACGGCGAGGCTTCTGCGGCGCTTGAATGCCGGCAGGGGTGTCGCCGGTGACCTCCGGCGGACCGAAAATACTGCCGTCCGCGGTTGCATCGGCGGCATCGGTGTCGTCAGGCACAGCGCCGGCGCTGGCCGGCAGATAGGTGCGGGCCGACGCGTCGTCCTGCGCGGCGTTGGTCTGCGCCTGACCCTGCGCTGCTTGGGCTAGCTGCCTCGCCTTGCGCTGCTGGTCGGACAGGATCGCCGATTCCGAAACCTCGCCGCGCAGTTCCGTTTCCTGGGCATGGAGCGCCGTTGGGCGCAGCAGGGCAAACATGCTGGTCGCCAGCAGCAACGCGCAGGCCGCCTTGCCCTTTCGTCCTGTCGATTTTTCTGGCTGGACCCTGGACATCGCCACCACTGCTTGCGCGGCGCACGCGCGCCATACTTACCGAACCGTAAATGGGGATGGTTAACGGAGGGTTGAGGAGGCAGGCCGCTGGCCGCCCGAAGCGCTGATTTCCCAAGGGATTCATACCGCTCGCGTTAAGCCTTTTGTCTCCATGCCTGTCGCAATCGCAAACCGCCGCAAACATTCGGACGACATGCCTGCGGCCATTTCCGTTGGACAGCGCTCCGGCAAAGCGTTAATCGCATCAGCCATGCATGCGGGATCTCCTGACAACAAGCCTTCGGACGGGCAAGCGGCGATCGCTTCGGCGCTGAGGACGGTGGCGACAGAACAAGCTGGTGTCGCAGCCCTTGCCGAGGCCCTCGAGAACGGATTGGCCGGGCCTTTCTGCCAGGCCGTCGACATGATCGCCGGGGTTGAAGGCCGCCTCATCGTCACCGGCGTCGGCAAGAGCGGCCATATCGGTTCGAAGATCGCAGCGACGCTGGCCTCGACCGGCACGCCGGCTTTCTTTGTCCATTCCGCCGAAGCCAATCACGGCGATCTCGGCATGATCGCCAGGGACGACGCCATCATCGCCATGTCGTGGTCGGGCGAGAGCAAGGAATTGATGGGCATCGTCGCCTATTCCAGGCGCTTTTCCATTCCGCTTATCGCCATAACAGCCGGAGAGACATCCGCGCTGGCGCGGGCGGCGGATGTGGTGCTGCTTTTGCCGCGCGCGCCGGAGGCCTGCCCTCACGGCCTGGCACCGACGACATCGACGCTGCTGCAACTGGTGATGGGCGATGCATTGGCGATTGCTCTCCTTGAAGCACGCGGCTTCACGCCGGACCATTTCCGAACCTTTCACCCGGGCGGCCAGCTCGGCGTCAACCTGACGCAGATCCGCGAGATCATGCATGTCGGCGACAGGCTGCCGCTGGTGGTCACGGGCACCGGCATGCAGGACGCTATCCTGGAACTGTCGCGCAAGGGATTTGGCTGCGTGGCGATCGTCGACGCCGACGGTGCGCTGGTCGGCATCATCACCGATGGTGACATCCGCCGTCATATCGGCAGCAATCTGCTGGCGATGACGGTGGATCAGGTGATGACGAAAGGACCGAAGACGGCGGCGCCGGACACATTGGTCGCAACGGCGCTGCAGACGATCAACAATTCAGCCATCACCAGCCTGATGGTGGTGGAGGGCCGGAAACCAGTCGGCCTCATCCACCTGCACGATCTCTTGCGGATCGGCGCGGCCTGAACGTTCAGACGGGCTCCACTGTCAGTTCCAGATCGGTGTCGGCCGCACCCGTCACGCGCACTTGCGTGCCGGCCGGCAGATCCGGACCGGAGACACGCCACAGCGTGTCGCCCAGCTTGATGCGGCCACGTCCATCCCGGATCGGTTCGGCAAGTGTCGCCATACGGCCGACCATTTGCGCGCCGCGGCGGTTGAGCAGCGGCTGGTCGGTCGGGTCATTGCGACTGCCAACCAGCTTCTTGCCGATATAGGCTGAGACCAGCGACAGCGCCAGGAAGGCGAGGACCTGAACCTGCCAGGTCCAGAAACCGGTGTCCCAGATCAGTAGCGACACGGCGCCGATGATCAGGGCGGCGATGCCGATCCACAGCATGAAGATACCGGGCGCGATGATTTCCATCACCAGCAGGGCGAAGCCGAGAACCATCCAGTTCCACGGGCCAAGTTCGGAAATGATGCGGTCGATCATGGGTGTGTTTCTTCTTGTTTGAGTATGACGTTTTCCGAAAACCGATTTCCACTTTTCGGGGTCATGCTCCTACGATCTCAGTTGTCGCTTGGGCGCACGACTGGCGGGCGTGCGGCCTGCCTTTGCGCGCCGGTCGTGCCTTCGCTGCGGAAGACTTCCTTGGCAATCTCGCCAATGCCACCGAGCGAACCGATCAGCGACGACGCCTCGAACGGCATCAGCACGATCTTGCTGTTGGTGGCGGTGCCGATCTTACCCAACGCCTCGGTGTATTTCTGGGCAACGAAGTAATTCAGCGCCTGCACGTCGCCCTTGGAAATTGCTTCCGATACCACCTGCGTGGCGCGGGCTTCCGCCTCAGCCGAACGCTCGCGTGCCTCGGCGTCGCGGAAGGCGGCCTCCTTGCGGCCTTCGGCTTCGAGGATCTGCGATTGTTTGAGGCCTTCGGCGGCGAGGATCTGCGCGCGCTTGTTGCGTTCCGCCGTCATCTGCCGGCCCATCGATTCGATGAGGTTGGCCGGCGGGTTGATGTCCTTGATCTCGACGCGCGTGATCTTGATGCCCCACGGATGCGCTGCTTCATCGACGACGCGCAGCAGCCGCTCGTTGATGGCGTCGCGATTCGACAAAAGCTCGTCCAAATCCATCGAACCCATGACGGTGCGGATGTTGGTCATTGTCAGGTTGAGGATGGCGTTCTGCAGACCCGCAACCTGGTAGGCGGCCTGAGCCGCATTGAGGATCTGGTAGAAGGCGATGCCATCGACACCGACGATGGCGTTGTCGCGGGTGATGATTTCCTGGCTTGGAACGTCAAGCACCTGCTCCATCATGTTCATCTTGGCGCCGATGCGGTCGACGAACGGGAAAATGAAATTGAGGCCCGGGCTCAGTGTCTTGGTGTAGCGGCCAAAGCGCTCCACCGTATAATTGTAGCCTTGCGGGATCGTCCTTATGCCTTTGATCAGAAGCACCAATACCAGAAGGGCAAGTGCACCAACCGCAATATCGAAACCACTGAAATCCATTTGGCTCTCCCCAGACGAAGGCCGCACAAGCCATTCTCGCGCAGCCGACTTCACCAAAGGCTTAAGTGTATTTCAGATGCGTTACAATCAGGTGATGATGCATTGTTTGTCGGATTGCGACTTACGGTTGAAAGAAAACAGCCTTGCATCCATGTCGTCCAGCCCGTTGATCGAAGCCGAGACAATCTCGGAAGCGATCTGCGAGAAGGTAATGCCATTGCCGCTGTAGCCCATCACGGCATGGATACGAGGGTGGCTGGGAATGGCGCCGATATAGGGCAGGCCGGTGGTCGTGGTGCCGAAAGAACCAGTCCAGGCGAATTCAGGCCTGTTGTCGAGATGCGGAAATATCCGGCCAAGCTTTTCGGCAATGCGTGCGCTCTTGTCGCCGATCAGCTCGTCGCGCCGCGCCTCGTCGACAAAATCCTCGTCCTCGCCGCCGCAGATGACCCGGCCGTCGGCCGTCGCGCGCATATAGAGGTAGGGGTCCGACGCCTCCCAGATGAAGGCTGCCTGCCGCCAGATCTTTCGCGGTTGCGGTCGTGTCGCGATCGCCCAGGTCGAGCGGATCTGGTGGGCAGTCGCCGGCACGATATCGACCAGTTCGTAGCCGGTGGCAAGCACGACATGTTGCGCGGTGACGGCCGGGCCGTCCCTGGTTGCGACCACTACCGCGTCGGCTTTGTCGACGATCGCCGTCGCTTCGGCGGGGGCGTAGAGACCTGCCTTGCGCTCTAGGGCCTTGAGCAGCAGCCCGGCCGTCAGCTTGCGCGGGTTGAGCGCTATATTGCCATGGCTGAGGACGGCGCTGTTGCGATCGATGCCGAACTTCTCCGCCAGCGGCGCTGGTGTGAGATAGGCCGCGCCGATACCGGCTTGCCGCCGCGCGTCGGCCTCGTCACGCAGCTGCGATGGGCTGAGCAAGGTGCCGGCCAGGTAGAGCGACGGCGTGCGGCTCAGACTACAATTGATGCCGAGTTCGGCGATGCGGGCAGCAAGATTGGAAATGGCGAGCCGCGAGCGTCGCCAGGCTTGGTTCGCCGAGGCACTGCCGATTATCTTTGAAAGCGTCGAAAGCGGCTGATCGAGCTCGAATTGCACCAGCGCAGTGGTCGCGGATGTCGAGCCTTTCAGCGGGCCGCGCCGGTCGATGCAGATTACCGCATGGCCTTGCGCCGTCAGGGCCTCCGCCATCATGGCTCCGCTGATGCCCATGCCGACGATCAGCACATCCGTCTTGACGTCCCGGGTCAGGCTGTCCGTCGGCACCGCAGGCGCGCGATAGGCGGACCAGACGGGCCGGCCGGTTCTCAGGTCGAGCTTGCGAGGCATCGAATTCTCCGGAGGGCGCGCCTTAACGCTCCGGAGTTCGTGTTGTTCCGGTTCAGAGCGGCTCACCGCTTCACGGAAGCGGCGAGCCGCTCTAATTCTTGTTTGAAGCAATTCCGGACGGAAAGCCGTTTCACACTTTTTCTGGAATTGCTTTAGACCCAGCCGGACAGTTCGCGCCGCACCATCGCCTCGACCACTGCCATGCCCTCGGCGCTGTCGTTGAGGCACGGGATATGGGCGAAATTCTTGCCGCCGGCATGATGGAAGGTCTCGGCCGCCTCGCGGCCGATCTCGTCCAGCGTCTCGATGCAGTCGACGGAAAAGCCGGGATTGACGATGGCGATCGATTTCACGCCGTCCTTGCCGAGTTTCTCTACCGTCTTGTCGGTATAGGGCTGCAGCCATTCCTGCGCGCCGAAGCGCGACTGGAAGGTGATGATCAGCTTCTTGTCATCCCAGCCGAGCCGTTCACGCAACAATCGCGTCGTCTTTTGGCAATGGCAATAATAGGGATCACCCTTCTCGAAATAGGGCTTCGGGATGCCATGATAGGAGGTGATGACCACCTCCGGCTCGAAATCAAGCGTCGCCAGATGCTGTTCGATCGAGCGCGCCAGCGCTTCGATGTAGACCGGTTCGTCATAGTAAGGGGGCACGCTGCGGATGGCCGGCGCGCGGCGCATCTTCATCAAGGCGCGAAACAGCTGATCGTTGGCGGTTGCCGTGGTCGTCGCCGAATATTGCGGGTAGAGCGGAAATGAAAGAATACGGTCGCAGCCTTGCTCGACCAGACGCTGGGCAACGCTTTCGGTCGAAGGATTGCCATAGCGCATCGCCCAATCGACGACGACGTCGGGCAGGTCGCGCAGCGCTTCGGCCAGCTTCTCGCCCTGGGCGCGGGTGTAGGTGCGCAGCGGCGACTCGTTCTTCTCCCGGTTCCAGATCCGGGCATAGTTGGCGCCCGACGTCTTCGGCCGCCTGGTGAGCACCAGGCCATAGAGGATCGGATACCAGATCGCCCTGTTGAGCTCGATGACGCGCGGGTCGGACAGGAATTCTCGGAGATAGCGCCACATCGACTTGAAATCGGTGCCATCAGGCGTGCCAAGATTGACCAGCATGATGCCGATCTTGCCCGCCTTGACTGGCGGATGTCCGGCGGGCAACGGGCCAAGTGCCTTCGCGGCCTTGCGATCGACAGGGGTGGACAGCGTCATAGGGTTTCTCCGGGAGACGCGAACCTAACTATCTTGTGCGCACTTTCAATGCAGCGTCTGGCCGCACCTTAGCTCGAAAACAGGACGCCCGCCCGGTTTCTCGGGCGGGCGGTGTCTTTCAGGCATAGAAGCGATGCTATTTCGGCGGGATGGTCAGCGTTGCGCCGACCGGAAGACGGCGCGGCTCGTAGCCCTTGTTGGCGTCCGAAATGACTTTCCACTTGGTGCCGTCGCCATAGGCCTTCACCGCCAGATCCCAGTAGGTATCGCCGGCAACGATGACATGGCTGCTTTCGGCCGGTGCGGGCTCGGCGGGCTTTGCCGGCTCCGGTGCCGCAGGGGCAGGAGCCGGTGCTGCTTCAGCCGGTTTTGCCGGCTCGGCCGGTGCGACAGGCGCGGCTGGCGCTGTCTCTGTCGATACGGCCGGCGGTGTGTTGGCGATATCACCCGAGTTGGCCGGAAGTTCAGGCATTGCCGGGGCCGCTTCCGCAGGCTTGGCTGGTTCGGCCGCGGGTGCCGCCGCGACGGTCGCCGCGATCTCGGTGATGCGGCCGTCGAGCTTCGGCGTGTACGGCCGGTGGGCGCCGAGATAGTCGGCAACCACCTGTTCAAGACCTGGACCGTAATCGTAGGCGTTCTTCGCCTTGTCGGCGAAGACCTTCTAGCCGTCGCCGCCCTGGCGGACATAATTGTTGGTGGCGACCAGATAGTCCTTGTCCGGATTGAGCGGCGTCCAGGCGCCGCCTTCCATGACCTCCACCGATTTGACGCGGCCGGCATTGGGTGCGGCGGATCTGTCGAAGGTGTATTTCAGGCCGGCGACCTGCGGGAAGCGCCCGGCGCCGTCCTCGACCTGGCTGAGGCCGTTCTCGAGACCGGCTACCAGGTCCTTGCCGGAAATCTGGAAGGTTGCCAGCGTGTTCTGGAACGGCAGCACGGTCAGCACCTCGCCCATGGTCACTGTGCCCTTGTCGATCGATGCGCGCAGGCCGCCGCCATTGGAGATGACGATCTCGACGCCCTGTCCCTTGACGCGGTCCAGGATGGCATCGGAGACGAGGTTGCCCATCGCGCACTCGCGCGTGCGGCAGCTCTCGCGGCTGCCGTCGATAACGTCGGTCGTCTCGGCCACTTCCTTGTTCTTCAGTGCCTCGATCGGCGCGCCAAGCTCCTTGATGCGGGCGAGCACGGCCGGATCGGGCGTGATCGACTTGTCGAGATAGATGGGGTCGCCGCTGGCCGATTTGACGACGCCATTGTCGTCGAACACCACCTTGAACTCGCCGAGATATTTCGAGTAAGACGCCGCCTGCACGACCGGCACCTTGTAGCCGTCCGGGTTGTCGACCATCGTCGGGTAGGGCCCTTCAGCCTTGGGGTCGGTGTTCGACAGCAGCGAATGGCTGTGGCCGCCGACGACGACGTCGATACCCGGGATTTTTGCAATGACATCGCGCTCGCGCTTGTAGCCGATATGGGTCACGGCGATGATCTTGTTGACGCCTTCGCCCTTCAGCTTCTCGACCTCGGCAGTGATCGACTTGACGTCGTCCTCGATGGCGACGTTGGGACCGGGGGACGCGAGCTCCGGCGTGTCGTTGGTGATCGCGCCGATGATGCCGATCTTCTGGCCTCCGACCTCGACGACGATCGACGGCTTGACGCGGTCGCCGAGCTTGGATTGCGCATTGGCCTTCACATTGGCACCCAGCACCGGAAATTCGATCATGTCGAGGAACGGCGCCAATGCCGCTTCGCCGTCGTCGAATTCATGGTTGCCGAGCGCCATGGCGTCGAACTTCATCTGGTTGAGGAACTCGCCTTCGACCTTGCCCTTGTAGGTCGTGTAGAAAAGCGAGCCCTGGAAATTGTCGCCGGCGCTGAGCAGCAGCACGTTCTGACCATCCAGCTTCTTGCGTTCCTGGGCGATCGCGGTGATCAGCCGGCCCGCGCCGCCGATGCACTCGCCCTTGGTCTCTTCGTCGGCCGAGCAGGTCGACTCGTATTTGTTGTTGCCTTCGATGCGGCTGTGCCAGTCGTTGATGTGCAAGATGTTCAAAGTGTAGTCGGCAAAGGATGCGCCGGCCGACAGGCCGAGTGCTGAGGCGGACAGGGCGGCAACGGCAGCAAGCTTCTTCATCTTCGTCTCCCGGAAAGCTGATCAGAGGCCTTTAACGCTCTTGCTTGACTGGAACATAACAGTCGGCGCTTTGGCCATGTTCCCATCGCGTCCCGGATGACGCAAGCGGAAATCCGGGAACTTTGCCGGCGTAAAAAGGACGGCGGCCAATCGGCCGCCGTCCGTGGTCAGCGAATGCCAGCAGGTTCAAACGCGTCGTGTCAGCACGAAATTCTGGCCGCTGGAGCTGGTGCAGTTGAGCTGGCTTGTCGAAACCATCAGACAGTTGAAGCTGACTGGCGTCTGGCGGATTAGCGAGGTGCCGTTGATCTGTACCGAAGTGGCACCGGTCATCGTGTAGCTGCCATCGGCAAGCTTCTGGCCTGTGTCGGTGGCGACGGTTGTGAAGGTGCCGCCGGTGAAGGTCGACAGGCCGGTGCCCTTGGCATCGATCCAGGAGCCTTCAACGCCTTTCGGCGACGCCGCCATCGGCGGTCCGTCGGGGCCACTGGTGGCACAAGCAGCAAGCATCGCCACAATGGCCCCCGCCAAACTCATAGAAAGAACTTTGCGCGCAAAAGTCATGTGAAAATCCTCTCCTCTCGCATCGGCCGAAAAATCGGAATCGATTTTCGGAAAGCACGATGCGCGCATCCAAGTTTCCAGAGCGTACATCGTGCCTTCAAACGGGCACGCGTCGCTCTCGTCCGCATCCCTTCAATCGCCCGATTTCCGGGCGATTGCAAGGCAGCGCGGTATGCCCTGCGGGGCGCTATCGGACGAGGATGTTGCGGAACTGCCACGGGTCGTTCCGGTCGAGGTCTTCCGGGAACAGGCCGGGGCGGTTATCGAGCGGCGTCCAGTCGGTGTAGTGGCCCTCGACCGGCCCGAGATACTGGGACTGCACTTCCAGGCAGCGCTTGTAGTCCATCTCGTCGGCCTCGACGATGCCGGCCTCCGGGTTTTCCAATGCCCATACCATGCCGGCGAGAACCGCCGAGGTGACCTGCATGCCGGTGGCGTTCTGGTAGGGTGCCAACTTGCGCGCCTCGGCGAGCGAAAGATGCGAGCCGTACCAGTAGGCATTCTTGTCGTGGCCGTAGAGCAGCACGCCGAGCTCGTCGACGCCGTCGACCAACTCGTTCTCGTCGAGCACGTGGTGCACAGGCTGGGCCGTGCCGGCGGCGCCGAACATCTCGTGTAGCGACAGCACCGCGTCATTGCAGGGATGGTAGGCGTAGTGGCAGGTCGGGCGGTAGTGCACCTTGCCCTTCTTGCCGCGTACGGTGAAGAAATCGGCGATCGAGATCGCCTCGTTGTGGGTGACCAGGAAACCGTACTGCGCGCCGGGCGTCGGGCACCATGAGCGCACGCGCGTGTTGGCGCCGGGCTGCTCCAGGTAGATCGCGGCCTTGGAGCCATGCTTGTGCTTCTTGGCGTTCTTCGGCATCCACTTCTCATGCGTGCCCCAGCCGAGCTCCGCAGGCTGCAGGCCTTCGGAGATGAAGCCCTCGACCGACCAGGTGTTCCAGAACACATTCATCGGCTTCGGCTTCTTGGCGCGCTGGGTGTCGCGCTCGGCGATGTGGATGCCCTTGACGCCGGCCTTCTTCATCAGCTTGGCCCAGCCCTCGCGGTCGTCCTGCGCAGGCTCTGAAAACTCGAGCCCAAGATCGGTGGCGAGATTGACCAGCGCCTGCTTGACGAACCACGAGACCATGCCGGGATTGGCGCCGCAGGTGGAGATCGCCGTCGCGCCGCCGGGCTTGTCGTGCTTTTCCTGGATCATTGCCTCGCGTAGCGCATAGTTGGTGCGTCTGGCGTTGTCGGCCTCAGCATCGAAATAGAAACCGAGCCATGGCTCGACGACGGTGTCGATGTAGAGCACGCCGAGCTTGCGGCAGAGCCGCATCAGGTCTACCGAGCCGGTATCGACCGACAGGTTGACGCAAAAGCCCTGGCCACCGCCATTGGTCAGAAGCGGCGTCAAGAGCTCCTTGTAGTTCTTCTTGGTCACCGCTTCCTGGACGAAGGCGATGCCGCGATCGTCGAGCAGCTTGCGGTCGGTGTCGCGCGGGTCGACGACCGTCATGCGCGACTTGTCGAACTGGAAATGGCGCTCGATCATCGGCAGCGTTCCCCGGCCGATCGAACCAAAGCCGATCATCACGACAGGGCCGGTGATTTCACCGTAAACGGGCCAGTTTTCGGTCGCCATTTTATCGAACACTCCTTTAAAGCCCAGGAAACTGGGAACACGCACACAAAACCGGGCATCTTTGCCCGGCGGCCATGCGCTACATCACAGATCATTGTCACAAACCAGCGAAAAGCGCCAACCAGCGGCTAGCCGTCATTGGCCATGTGGTTAAGGACTGAGATCAGCCGGTCGCGGTCTGCGGTCAGGCCCTTGTAGTCGAGCTGGGCGAGATCGAGCGCTTCGAGTTGGGCGGCGAATGACACCGCGAGCATCGCCCGATCCGGGTGCCGGGCGAGGACGGCGAGCGGGTCGAGATGGATGCGGATGGTGAACAGGATATCGCGTGTAACAGGCAGTCTTCGCAATGTCTGACGCTCGACACGGATGAAGGCATGGGCGTCGATGTCGCCGTCGGGAAAGCGCGAGGGCCGGTTCGTGGCGCGGTCGATGCGCTGCAGGTCGGAGAGCGGATGGTAGAGCGCGTCGCCCGACTGGATCGACCAGTTGTAGCGCTCGACGGCTTGGCCCTGCAGACCGTCGAACATGCGGTTGATCAGCTCGGCCGGACGCGTGCCCGGGCCGAAACCCGGCACCGGGGCGTGGATGTCCTGCAGCGGCTTGCCGAACTTCTCGAGAAGCGACCAGGAAGAGGGAAAGCACAGCGAACCGGCGACAAGCCGCCAGCCGCTGTCGCTGCGGCGCATCAGGATCAGGTCTTCCTGGACCAGCAGCGAAGCCGTGACCAGCGGCGCATCGCCCAGACCGGAAGGAATGGCGGGATGGTTCGCGGCATCAAAGGCCTCGATGCCCGCATCGGTGGGGTGATAGATACCGGGAAATCTACCGGGCAGATATGCGCGGAGCAATTCGAGCACTTCCCGCTGGGCGTCCCGCGTGCCGTCCTCCTCGACAAAAACGCGCTCGGGGAGTTCCGCGTAGAGCCGGCGCTTCTCGGCGAGATAAGGCAGCAGATGATCGTCGACCTCGATCCAGTCCGCCGGATCGAGCGGCTTCAGTCCGATGCTGAAGAGTTTCGACGAACCATCATAAGGCGTGTGGGCGGGCAGCACCTCGGCCAAGCTCATATTTCCTTGAAATGATCGAGGCCGGCGGCGGTTATCCTCGCCAGGAATTCGGTGACATCATAGTCGGCCGCGCCTGCCTTGGCGAAAGGGTCGGCGGCCAGCCTAGCGTCGAGCACCTCGCGCGGACATCGTGCGATGATGATGCCGCCGGTCCTCGGCTTCTTCGGCCCGGAGGCAACGAAGATGCCGTCCGCATAGCAGGCGTTCAGCCATTCCACGTGCGCCGCCTGCAAGCGGTCGATTTCGGTCAGCGGCACCTTGTAGTTCAGCGAGACGACAAACATTGTTTGGGCTTCCCTCAGGTAAGTTTGGCCGGAATCAGTCCGCGCAGCGAGTTGCCGACGAACAGCGCCCTGGCGGTCTTCAGATCGTCCAAGCTGTAGATCGCTTCATGGGCGCGGCCTTCGTCCAGAAGCTCCGCGCGCAATACGCCAGGCAGCAGGCCGCAGTCGAGCCGGGGCGTCGCCAATGCTCCGTCGCCGAAATCGGCGAAGACGTTGGTGATGGTACCTTCACAGATTTCGCCGCGCTCGTTGGCCAGGATCACCTCGTCCGCCTGGGTGATGAGATATTCGGCGCGGGCATGCGTGTAGAGCTGCCGCCGGCTGGTCTTGTGGCGCAGCAGCGTATCGTGCGAATCGAGCCTCGTTCGCGCCAGCCGCAGCAGCCAGACCTTGTCGGCGGCGAGGGGTTCAAAGCGCTGTGCCGAGGCCGTCACCTCGCCGTCTTGCGACAGGACGAGGCGGGTGCGCATGGCAATGCGGGATCCGCTGACCGCGCTGCTCAATGCCTCGCCGACCTTGCCCGGATCATAGCGGAAGCCGAGTTCCGCCGCCGAACCATAGAGGCGGGCGAGATGGCGATCGAAGCGCAGGAAGCCCGAACCGGGTTCCCAGCGCATGGTCTCGATCAGCTGGAAATTGGCGGTGTTCCCGTCGCGAAGCGCGCTTTCAGCAGACACTCCTGATACTCCTCCTGCGCCGTCGAATCGAAGACGACGCCGCCACCGACATTGTAGACGGCCTCGCCACCGGAAAAGAGTGAGATGGTGCGTATCGCCACGGAAAAGCGCATCCTGCCGCCGGGCGCGATCCAGCCGATGGCACCGCAATAGACATCGCGCGGCGTGCCTTCCAGATCATGCAGGATTTCCATGGCGCGGATCTTTGGCGCGCCGGTGATCGAGCCGCAAGGAAACAGCGCCGCGAAGATCTGACGGATGGAAAGACCCGGCAGCAGTTTGGCCCTGACGTCGCTCACCATCTGGTGGACCGTCGGATAGGTTTCGATGCGGAACAGCGCCGGCACATCCAGCGTGCCGACCTCGCTGATCAGCGAGATATCGTTGCGCAGGAGATCGACGATCATGCGGTTTTCGGCCTGGTTCTTTTCGTCGTTGCGCAGAAAGATTTTCTGCCGTTCGTCCTCGGCCTTGGTCGCGCCGCGCGGCGCCGTGCCCTTCATCGGATGCGTCTCGATCATGCCCCCAGCGTCGATCTCGAAGAAGAGTTCGGGCGAGCGCGACAGCACGATGGGTTCACCGAGCGCGACGAGCGCACCATACTTTACCGGCTGGCGTTCGGTCAGCGCATCGAAGGCGGCCAGCGGGTCGCCTGACCATTGCGCATGCACCGGAAAGGTCAAATTGCCCTGGTAGCAATCACCCTGCCTGATGTGCTGGTGCAGCCGTGAGAACCGCTTCTCGTAATCCTCGGGCGACCACGTCGCGCGGGCGTCGAAGATCGGGCCATTGGTCGCCACGGTATTGCGCGGCGGCACCGCCTCTTCGACCGGCGCATCGAAAACGCCAAGGCACACGAGCGGAGTTCGGCGCCCGTCCGGCAGCAAGGGAACGAGCTTCGGTTCGAGCAAATAACCCGCCTCGTAGGAGAAATAGCCGGCAAGCCATTTGCCGGCATCGTGCGCGGCTTGCGCTGCTTCCAGCGCCGGCAGGAAATCCTTTGCCTCATGCGCCACGATGATATCGGCCGGCCGGTCGAAAACGAGCTGGCGCGCGCTTTCGTCGTTGCGGAAAATTGCGGCGGGCAGGGACATGGGCACCGGATGCTGCGGTCAATGAAGCCGTCGATCGCTCTATATGGGGGGCCGCTCGCGCGCAATCGAGGGAACGGCACGCCGCCACTCAAAGCCGACCTTGGGCCGACCTTGGGCCGACCTTTGAGCCGACCTTCGGGTCGACTCCGGGCAAACCCAAGGGCCAAAAGCAAACGGCGGCGCAGGATTGGCGCCGCCGTTTGCAATCTTCAGCTATTGCCTGACAATCAGGTGTTGCTGGCGGTTCCAGCAGTTGGAAACTGCTTGGCGAATTCCTTCTCGTTGCCGTCAGCGAGCAGCTTCGCTTGCTCGATCCAGCGCTCGCGTGCGATGCGGCCGTCGAAATTCATCACGTCCTCGATCCGCTTGATATCGGCGGCTGTCCAGCCGGCGATCTGGGCGAAGCTGGTGACGCCTTGCGCCTTGAGCAGCTTCTCGTTGACCGGCCCAATGCCAATCAGCCGGCGCAGATTGTCGGGCTTGCCGGATGCTGGCTTGGCCGGTGCCGGTGCGGCTTTCCTGGCTGGGGCTGCCTTTGGTGCGGTCGAACTCCTGGCTGCCGAGGTCGCGGCTGCCGGCTTGCTCGCCGCGGGCTTGACCGCAGGTTTCGACGCTGCCGCCTTTGGCGCCGCCGATTTCGCAGCCACTGCCTTTGCAGGGGCTGCCTTTGCGGCCACCGGCTTGGCAGGCGCCGGCTTTGTGGGCGCGGATTTGGCCGTCGAAGGCGGCGACATCAGGGGCGAGGGGGCGGCGTTTGTCGTGGCACTGGCAGCGGGCGTCGCCTGCGCGTCGCGCAGCCGGCGCTCAAGATCGGCGCGAGTCTTGCCGCATGCATCGAGTTCACCGGTCAGCCGGTCGCTGTCGGCCCGCAGTCTGTCGCGCTCGCTGCGTGTGCGGTCGATGTCGCCACGCAAGCTGTCCAACTCACCGCGCAGGCGGCCCCACAGGAACCAGCCCACAAGCACGCCTACCAGGAATGCCAGGAGCATGTAGAAAAAAGTGCCCATTGTCTCTCTCCAGTCAGATCCGTCTGCCGTTGGGTCATGACCTTCGGCGAAGGACTACTCGATGGTGGTTCCGCGGTTCGCAGAACAGCCGGCTTCGGTTCGAGCTGTCGGCAATCGGCCTTGCTTGCCATGGCCAACGGCCATCGTCGCGTTCGCCTGAGCGCTACTGCCGGCTGAGATCTTTCCTCGCCGATCCGCATGCGCTCCGGCTGAGCTTGGAGCGAAGGCTATCATAGAGCTTGTGGAAAGCTATCTGAAAACTTCGACGGAGAGTACTTCAAGAACAGATATTTAGAGCACGAATACAGCGATACCAACATGCATTCGGGCTAAACTGTTTGGTGACGCCTGCGCGACGCATTTCAAGTGTCGAGCACTTCCAACTCGTCGATCAGGCCGCTGATGACGCCAAGCCCGATCTGCCAGAAGGCGGGGTCGGTGGCGTCAAGGCCGAAGGGCGCCAGAAGCTCCGAATGATGCTTGGTGCCGCCGGCGCGGAGCATTTCGAAATACTTGTCCTGAAAGCCGCGCTCGGCGTTCTGATAGACGGCATAGAGCGAGTTCACCAGGCAGTCGCCGAAGGCATAGGCATAGACATAGAAGGGCGAATGGATGAAGTGCGGGATGTAGGTCCAGAACACCTCGTAGCCTTCGCGCAGCTTGATCGCCGGACCCAGGCTTTCGGCCTGCACTTCGAGCCAGAACTGGCAGAGCCTGTCAGAGGTCAGTTCGCCGTTCTTGCGTTCGGCATGCACCTTGCGCTCGAATTCGTAGAAGGCGATCTGGCGCACGACCGTGTTGATCATGTCCTCGACTTTCTGGGCGAGCATGGCCTTGCGCTCGCGCCTGTCCGTGGTCTGGTCGAGCAGGGAGCGGAAGGTCAGCATCTCGCCGAAGACGGACGCGGTCTCGGCCAGGGTCAGTGGCGTCGAGGCCATCAGCGCGCCCTGGCCGCTGGCCAGCACCTGATGCACGCCATGGCCAAGTTCGTGCGCCAGCGTCATCACATCGCGCGGCTTGCCCATGTAGTTGAGCAGCACGTAGGGATGCGCCGACGGCACGGTCGGATGCGCGAAGGCGCCGGGCGACTTGCCCGGACGCACCGGCGCGTCGATCCAGTTGCGGTCGAAGAAGGTTCGCGCGATCTCCGCCATGTCTGGCGAAAAGCGCTGATAGGCCGACAGCACGGTGTTCCTGGCCTCGTCCCAGCCGATGATCGCCTGAGGCGTGTCCGGCAACGGCGCGTTGCGGTCCCAATGGTTCATCGCCTCCATGCCCAGCCAGCGCGCCTTCATCGCGTAGTAGCGGTGCGACAGGCGCGGATAGGCATCGCGAACGGCGGACGCCAGGGCATCCACCACGCTGCGCTCGACGCGGTTTGCGAGATGGCGTGAGTCGGCAATGTCCTCGAAGCCGCGCCAACGGTCTGATATTTCCTTGTCCTTGGCCAGCGTGTTGGTGATTAATGTGAAGGTGCGCAAATTCTTGCGGAAGGTCGTGGCCAGCGCCTCGGACGCCCGGCGGCGCACCTCGCCATCGGCATCCTGGAGCCGGTTCAGCGCCGGCTCCAGCGTCAGTTCCTCGCCGTCGATGTCGAAGCGAAGATCGGTCATCGTCTCGTCGAACAGTCGGTTCCAGGCACCGCGTCCGGTGATAGATTTTTCGTGGAAGAGCTGCTCGACACGGTCCTCGAGTTGGTAGGGCTTGTCCTTGCGCAGATCGAGCACCCAAGGCCGGTAGTGGCCGAATGCCGGATCACCGGTGAGCGCGCCTTCGATGGCGGCATCGTCGATCAGGTTGAGTTCGAGCGCGAAGAACAGAAGGTGCGCGCTGGCGTCGGTCATCTTCTCCTGGATGTCGCCATAGAGCTTGGCGCGCTGCGGGTCGGCAGTGTTGCCGGCATAGACCAACCCCGCATAGGAGACGATGCGGCCGATCAGTTCCTCCAGTGCCTCGTAGGCGACAAGCGCCTCGCCCAGCCTGCCTGCGCCGCCGCGCTCTGCCTCGGCGGCCAGCGTGCCCTTCCAGCGGCTCTCGAAGCTGATCGCATCGGCGGCGGCCTTGGCGATGTCGCGCTTCAGTTCCGGCGCGTCCATGCCGGCATAGAGGTCGGCAAGATTCCATTCCGGCAGGTCGCCAAGCTCGGCCGCGCCCTGACTGGACGCTGGTGCCGCAAGCTGCCGAGCAGAAACCATGTGCCCAGAGACCATGTGCATTGCCGACACCTTCCGTGGCCAAGATTCAGGGGGAAACGAGAAGCCGGTCAAATCCTAAGGAATTCATTCACCGGGTTTTTTGAAACCTTATTTAGAACCCTGTGCCAAGATGGTCCACAGGGCAGAATTCCTCGGGCGGGCAGTCATACCAGTCATGACAGGTTCCATACTCATAGTCGATGACGATCCCGTGCAGCGCCGGCTGCTCGAAGCGGCGGTGACACGGTTCGGATACACGGCCATCGTCATCGATGGCGGCGCGGCTGCTCTCGATGTCCTCGACGGGCCCAGCGCCCGCGAGGTTTCGGTGGTCATCCTCGATCTGGTCATGCCCGGTCTCGACGGCATCGGCGTGCTGAAGGCGATGCGCGAGCGCGACATAAATGTCCCGACCATCGTGCAGACCGCCCAGGGCGGCATCGAGACCGTGGTCTCGGCGATGCGCCACGGCGCCTTCGATTTCGTCGTCAAGCCGGCGTCTCCGGACAGACTGCAGGCGTCGATCGGCAATGCGCTCAAGGTCGAGGCCGTCGAGGGCGAGGTCAAGCGCACGTCGCGCCGGCGCAGCGGCCTTCTGACCTTCAAGGACATGATCACGCACAGCCCGGCCATGGACAGGGTGATCCGCCTTGGCCAGAAGGCGGCGGTATCCAACATTCCGATCCTGATCGAGGGCGAGTCCGGCGTCGGCAAGGAGCTGGTGGCGCGCGCCATCCAGGGCAGCGGCGACCGCCGCTCGAAACCCTTCGTCACCGTCAATTGCGGCGCCATTCCCGACAATCTGGTCGAATCGATCCTGTTCGGCCACGAGAAGGGCTCGTTCACCGGCGCGACCGACAAGCACACCGGAAAATTCGTCGAAGCGCATTCAGGCACGCTGTTTCTCGACGAGATCGGCGACCTGCCGCTCGACGTGCAGGTCAAGCTGTTGCGCGCCGTGCAGGACGGCGAGGTCGACCCGGTCGGCGGACGCTCGACCGTCAGGGTCGACATCAGGCTGATTTCGGCAACGCACCGCAACCTCCTGCAGCAGGTCAAGGACGGCAAGTTCCGCGAGGATCTGTTCTATCGGCTGAACGTCTATCCGATCTTCGTGCCGCCGCTGCGCGACCGCCGCGACGACATCCCCTACTTGGTCACCCATTTCATGGATAAGGTGGCTCCGGCCGACCCGCGTCATCGACTGCAAGGCATTTCGGCCGCGGCGCTCGCCGTGCTGCAGGCCTATGACTGGCCCGGAAACATCCGGCAGCTCGAAAATGCCGTCTTCCGGGCCTCGGTGCTCTGCGAAGGCGATTTGCTGACCTCGGAGGACTTCCCGCAGATCCGGGCGCAGGTGGAAGGCACCGTCAACCTCGACACCGACGGCGATGCGCTGTCGCCGTCCTTGCCTCCGCAGGGGGACGAAGAAGAAGCCTTGCCCGGCGAGGTTAGCCCGGCAACCGAGTCCAATTCACCGGCCAGGTTGCCGCCCCGCTTCGGCACGTTGCGAGCGCTCGACGATCGCGGCAATGTACGCGCTCTGGCCGATGTCGAATTCGAGATGATCAAGCTCGCCATCGATCACTACAACGGCCAGATGAGCGAAGTCGCCCGCCGACTCGGCATCGGCCGCTCGACGCTCTATCGCAAGCTCAAGGAATACGGCATCGACCCCGAGACCGGCCGGGTCGACCGGCTCGCTTCCTGAGGCGCAAGCTCGGCACCAGTCTGCAATGCCACAACAGGCCACATACCGGCCGTTGGCGGATTGTGGCGGGCCTATGGACAGCGCTGTTCACGCATTAAGGCTAACGGTAACAGATCGTGTTCCACGCAAAGGCGGAAACATGATCTAAACCAGTGGTTTACCAAGAAACCCCGTGTACAATTTTTGGCGGGATATCGCCACTGTGTTACCGCATTTCGACTTCAATAAGCGATGATTAACCATTAGGATCGATATTCGGATGTGATCGCGACACATCCGTTTGGGCAAATCCGGGGACAAACGGCAGCCTGCAGGGCCTTTTGATTTGAACAGAATCGAACGACACACAAACGGGCGGCACCATCAAGTGAACGTCTGGCCGAAGTGGCTGGCGGCATTGATTGTTGCACTTGGTTTTGTTGCCGCGGCTGCGACCGGAGCCAGCGCCGAAACACGTTCGCTGAAGCTCTATCACCTCCACACACACGAGAAGGCCGAGATCGTCTACAAGCGCAACGGCCGCTACGTCCCGGAGGGTCTCAGGAAGATCAACATCATTCTGCGCGATTGGCGTCGCAACGAGCCGACCAAGATGGATCCGCGTCTGCTCGATCTGGTCTGGGAAGCGTACCGGGAAGCCGGCGCCACGGACTATATCCAGGTCGTCTGCGGCTATCGCTCGCCGTCGACGAACTCAATGCTGCGCAGCCGCAGCCGGGGCGTCGCCGAGAAGAGCCAGCACATGCTCGGCAAGGCGATGGACTTCTACATTCCCGGCGTGCCGCTGAAGAAGCTGCGCAATATCGGTCTCAAGATGCAGGGCGGCGGCGTCGGCTACTATCCGTCTTCCGGTTCGCCGTTCGTCCATATGGATGTCGGCAATGTGCGCCATTGGCCCGGCATCAGCCGCCAGGAACTGGTCAGCCTGTTCCCCAATGGCAAGACACTGCATGTGCCGAGCGACGGCAGGCCGCTGCCCGGCTTTGAGCAGGCACTCGCCTCCTACAAGGCGCGCAAGGGTTCGGGCTCGCCGGCCATCGAGTTGGCCAGCGCTGGTGGCAGCGGCAAGAAATCAGGCGGGTTCCTGTCGGCCTTTTTTGGCGGCGGCGACGACGAGGCCGACGACAGCGCCGATGTCGAAACCGCTTCGGCTGCACCTCCGCCCAAGGCGAGAAACCTGAAGCCGGCCGAGGCGGCAAAGACCAGCAACCTGCCAGGCATCGCCATCGTGGCGCCGGAGAACGCGCAGCGCGCCGAGATTCCGCAGGTGACCGAGGAGCAGGCCCCCGAGCCTGAACAGGACACGCCGGAGACGATCATAGCGGCATTGCCTGCACGCAGCGTTCCGTTGCCTGATTTCGCACCGCGGCCGAAGGCCGATGTCGGCGCTCAGCCGCCTGAAAATGTTCCGTTTGGGATGGCGGATGCGACAGCCACCACCGAGCAGGCCGTAGCGACCGCACATGCGCCTGCTACCGTTCCATTCGGCATGGCCGATGCAACGGCTTCGGCTGATCCGGCCCAGATTGCCGTCAACAACATACCGTTGCCGACATGGCGCCCCGACGCTTCTCTGCCAGCCGCTCTGGCTGCGTCGCCCAGCAAGACTGTGCTGATGGCGTTGGCCGATACGGCTGAGCACAGCAAGACCGCGACCGACGCGTTCTCGGTGCTGCCGACGGCGCGCCCCGAGATGGCCCGGCCGGACGCGGTCAAGGCCGTTCTCGACGAGGCCAATGCCCAGGTCGGCGCGGCCGGCGAATACCAAGTTGCTTCATTGTCCGAGTCCGAGCCGCGTTCGGCCTTCAACGATCCTTCGGGTAATGATGCCGCATCGCCGCGCGAGGCTGTCGTTGCCCGCCCGGCCGGCTCCGATCCGGCCGCCGCGATCGGCGCCGGCGTGAAAACCACCCGCAAGGAATCGAGAGCCACCGCGCGAGACCTGAAGCCGGGCCCCAAGGCCATGGTGGTTGCCGCCGCACCGCAGGCCGCCCGCTGGGCGCTGACCAGCGGCGAGCATGTCGCCACCGTTTCGAGCGCGACGACGGCGCCGGGCTATGCCTACAGCATCGTGCACACGGCGCCGAGCGAGGTCTATACGGCCGGCTTCCAGCAGGACAACCAGATGGCCGATGCCAACCGCTTCACCGGCAATGCCGTCAAGTTCCTCTCGGTCGCCCGCTTCCAGACCAAGTAAGCGACCAGCCAATCCACAAAGCCGCGCCGGGCAACCTGCGCTGCTTTTTGCTGCGAGACCGCCTGCCATCGGCCGATCACCCCGGTCTGACATCGCGGTGATCGCGGACGGCTCAAAACCTGCGACGGATCCTGCTCGCATCAGGCAACCCGGTCGACGGAAGCCGGCCGGGTTTTCATGCGGCGACGAAGGCCTTACTTCGCCAGCTTGCTTGCCGCACGCGCCAGGGCTTCGATCTCGTCCCACTTGCCGGCCTTGACCATATCGTCCGGGGCCACCCAGGAGCCGCCGACGCAGATGACATTGGGCAGGCTGAGATAATCGGCTGCGTTCTTGCCGGTGATGCCGCCGGTCGGGCAGAATTTCACATCGGCAAGCGGCGAGGCGAGGGCCTTCAGTGAGGCGATGCCGCCCGACTGCTCAGCCGGGAAGAATTTGAGAAAGCGCAAGCCGGCTTCCCGTGCGGCCATGATCTCGCCGGGCGTGATGGCGCCGGGTAGCAGCGGAACAGCGCTGTCGCTTGCTGCCGCCAGAAGCTCGCGGGTGATGCCGGGGCTGACGATGAATCGCGAGCCTGCGCTCGCTGCCTTTTCGAACTGCCTGACATCGAGAATGGTGCCGGCGCCAACGATGGCTTCCTCGACCTCACCAGCCACCCGCCGGATCGCCTCAAGCGCGTCGGCGGTCCTCAGCGTGATCTCGATCGCCGGCAGGCCGCCGCGTGCCAGGGCGCGGGCCAAGGGCACGGCATCAGCGACATTGGCGATCTTCAGCACCGGGATGACCGGCTGGCCGTTTAGGAGCGACAGGAGGTTTTCGGTCTTGCTGGGCATCTGTCTCTCCGTATCCTAGCGCATGTCGCCCCAAAGGGATCCCGGCTTTGGGAAAACGACATCCATAAAACAAAGACCTAAAGCGCGACGTATGAATTGGTTTCGGCGCGACGCGCTTGAGGGCAATTCAACCGATTAGCAGACGGGTGTTTTTCTGTCCATGAAACGAAGCGTGTCGCGATGTCACGCGCGGCCCCGATACTTGGCTGGATTCCGGCGCTGCCTTGAATCGGCTTGCGGGAGCGTTTAGTGGCTTCGGCCATGACATCACTTCAACCCTTTCGCGTTGCGGCGCTCTACCGGTTTGCCCGGCTCGACGCCTTCGAGGAGTTGCGCGCGCCGCTCGCTGCCTTCTGTTGCGGGCGCGGCATCAAGGGCACACTGCTTCTGGCGCATGAGGGTATCAACGGCACCGTGGCCGGCAGCGAAACGGCGATCGGCGAACTGATCGATTATCTCGAAGCCGTCGAAGGGCTCGCCGGCCTCGAGGTCAAATACAGCGTAGCCGCGGAAATGCCGTTTCATCGCATGAAGGTGCGGCTGAAGCGCGAGATCGTCACCATGGGCATCGCCGATATCGATCCGGCGACGAGCGCCGGCACCTATGTCGCGCCTGCCGACTGGAATGCGCTGATTTCCGAGCCCGACACTGTCATCATCGACACGCGCAACGCCTATGAGGTATCGATCGGCACCTTCAAGGGCGCAATCGACCCTGCTACCGCCAGCTTTCGCGAGTTTCCGGCCTGGGTGGAAGCACACCGGGCGGAGTTCGAAGGCCGCAAGGTCGCGATGTTCTGCACAGGCGGCATACGCTGCGAAAAGGCGACCGCCTACGTCAAATCGCTCGGCTTCGAGGACGTGTTCCACCTCAAGGGTGGCATCCTCAAATACCTCGAGGAGGTTCCGTCCGAACAGAGCCTCTGGCAAGGCGAGTGCTTCGTCTTCGACGAGCGCGTTTCTGTGTCGCACGGCCTCGCCGAGGGCGAGGCGGAACTCTGCCGCGCCTGCCGCCATCCGCTGACGCCGAACGACCTGACATCGCCCAAATTTGCCGCCGGTGTTTCGTGCCCGCATTGCTTCGATGCGCGTTCGGACGAGGACCGCCAGCGCTATGCCGAGCGTCAGCGGCAAGTCGAGCTTGCGCAGGCGCGGGGCAGGGATCCGCACATCGGATCCTAGTTTGGCTCTGTTATCGACAGCCGCAAGGCGACGGTTTGTCATTGTAATGCAAGGATCCGGGACCTACGTCTTCGACGTTCGAAACCTGCCCGTTCGGCCGGGCAATCCTGGAGGCACTGAATGTTCGATCCCAAGAAGCTTCTCGACGATCTGCTCGGCTCGCAAATCCCGGGCACCAGTGGCACCGTTCGCGACAAGGCGGGCCAGGCCGTGCAGATGGCCAAGGACAATCCGCTGGCCGCTGGAGCGCTCGCTGCAGTGCTGCTCGGAACCGGTGCCGGCCGCCAGGTGACGGGTACCGCGGTGAAGCTCGGTGGATTGGCCGCGATCGGCGGGCTCGCCTACAAGGCTTACCAGAACTACAAGGCCGGCAATGCTCCGGCCGAGGCGCCGGCAGGCGGCGAACCTGAATTGCTGCCGCCGCCCAAGGACACCGCCTTCCACCCGTCGCAGGCGCCGCAAGGCGAGGACGAATTCACGCTGACGCTGGTGCGGGCGATGATCTCGGCAGCAAAGGCCGACGGCCATGTCGACGATGACGAGCGCCAGAAGATCGCCGGCAAGCTCAGTCTTTCGGGCATCGGCTCCGACGCCGAAAAATTCCTGATGGCGGAGCTGGCGAGCCCGCTCGACCTCGACGCGCTGGTGGCAGGCGCCCAGACCGATGCGCAGAAGCTCGAACTCTACACGGCATCGCGCCTGACCATCGATCCCGACACACGCGCCGAGCGCGGCTACCTCGACCTGCTGGCCGGCCGGCTTGGCCTGCCGGATGCGCTGGTCGATCATGTCGAGGCGACAGTTTCGGCAGCCAAGGTGCCGGCCAAGGCCGGAACTTCACCCAATCCGCGCTGGTAGGCCAAAACGGCACAGGCGGCTTGTCTGGCGTTAACCTTTCGTTAACCCAGCAAGCGCATCATTCTAACCAGTTGGATCGGCTTTCCTCCTCCCAAGCCCGGTCCAGATCAGGGCGGTCGCCAATGACCGCCCTTTTTGTCGGCACGATCTGCTCGCCCGAGCATGATCTCGAGCAAAATCGGATCCCAATTTTCGGATCATGCTTTGTGCTTCGGCTTGCCATCGCCGCCGTCATTTGCGATCCCTTTGCTTCGTGCGCAAACCCGGAAAATAGCGCGCGCGCGCGTCGCTTCGGAGGACAATAGCCATGACCGTAAAAAGAACCGCCATCGTCACCGGCGCCGGCACCGGCATCGGCAAGAGCGTCGCTACGGCGCTGCTCAAGGCCGGCTGGAACACGGTGTTTTGCGGGCGCCGCAAGCCGGTGCTGGATGCCGCGGTCGCCGAGGCTGGCCGCACCGATGCCAAGGCATTGGCGGTTGCCTGCGATATCAGCAAGGCCGGCGAGGTCGACGATCTGTTCGAGACGGTGGCGGCGGCCTTCGGCCGCGTCGACCTGCTCTTCAACAATGCCGGCATGGGCTACAAATCGACGCCCATCGACGAGATCCCGGTCGAGGTGTGGAACGATATCGTCGGCGTCAATCTCACCGGTTCATTCTTGTGCGCTCGCGCCGCCTTTGGCGCCATGCGCAAGCAGCGGCCGATGGGCGGCCGCATCATCAACAATGGCTCGGTGTCGGCCTACGCGCCGCGCCCGGGCTCCGTGCCTTATACCGCGACCAAGCATGCCATCACCGGGCTGACCAAGACGCTGGCGCTCGACGGAAGGCCCTACGACATTGCCTGCGGCCAGATCGACATCGGCAACGCACTGACCGACATGGCGCAGCCGATGACGGTCGGCGTGCCACAGGCCAACGGCTCTATCGCTGCCGAAGCGGTGATGGACGTTCAGCACGTTGCCGACGCCGTTGTCCACATGGCCAGCCTGCCGCTCGACGCCAATGTGCTGTTCATGACGGTGATGGCGACCAAGATGCCGTTCGTCGGGCGTGGGTAGTTATTTCCCGGCCAATGGCACGCCCGGCAGGTAGAGCGCGATTGGACGGATTTCGTAGACGGCGGTCGGATTAACGCGGCGCAGGTCGCGGGCGATAACGATCGCATCGTCACGTGTCCCGCAGTCGACCACATAGAGACCGAGAAGCTGTTCCTTCGTCTCGGCGAACGGCCCGTCAAAAATGGTTCCATCGCCCGGTCCACGCAAGGTGCAGGCCGACTGGGTCGCCCCAAGCCGCGCCGATGGGCCAAGATTGCCTTCCCGGTAAAGCCGATCGTTGATTTCGAGCAGGTCGGCCATCAATGCCGCGTCCTGCTCCGGCGTCAGCGCGGTGATGGCTCCTTCCACATGGTAGGCGAGGATGGCGTAAAACATCGAGTCACCTTCTGTCGTGATTGCAAACATCCAGCGCCGGTCGCAAGGCCCGACAGCCTCACTTGGCCAGGAACGCTCCGATCCGCTCCAGTGCCCGCAAGATGTTCTCCTCGGAGTTGGCGTAGGAGAGCCTGATATAGCCTTCGCCGAGAATGCCGAAATCGGGGCCGCCAATCAATGCCACGCCGGCCTCGTCGAGCAGGGCCGAAGCAAGCTTCTTTGCTTTCCAGCCGGTCTTCGAGACGTTGGGGAAGGCGTAGAACGCTCCCTTGGGCGTGATGCAGGATATGTCAGGCAGGGCGTTCAATCCGTCAACCACGATCTTCCTGCGGCGGTCGAAGGCGCGCATCATCTTGTCGACGTCGTCCTGCGGGCCGTCGATGGCCGCGATGCCGGCAAACTGGCTCGGCGCGTTGACGCAGGACCAGCAATTGACCGCTAGCTTGCGCACCTTGTCGTAGAGGTGAGCGCCCTTGTCGCCATTCGGCCAGATCGACCAGCCCATGCGCCAGCCTGTCATCGCCCAGGTCTTCGACCAGCCATTGAGCACGATCAGCCGATCGCGGATCCCGGGGAAGCCAAGCAGCGAGCAATGCGTCTCGCCGTCATAGGTCATGACGTCGTAGATCTCGTCGGAGAGGATGGCAACCTGGGGATGTGCCTCCAGACCCTTGACCAGTTTCTCGATCTCGGCGCGCGGCGTGACGCCGCCGGTCGGATTCGCGGGCGAATTGAGGATCAACAGCCTGGTCTTGGAGGTGATCAGCGCCAGCGTTTCCTCTGCGGAGAAGGCAAAGCCGTTTTCCTCGCGCATCGGCACTGGAATAGGTGCCGCGCCGGTGAACTCGATCATAGAGCGATAGATCGGAAAGCCGGGATCGGGATAGAGGATCTCGGCGCCAGGCTCGCCGAACATCAGGATCGCGGCGAACATGGTCGGCTTGCCGCCGGGCAGGATCATCACCGCTTCGGGCGACACCTCTACGCCGGTGGTGGTCAGCGTGCGCCGCACCACCGCCTCGCGCGTCGCCAAAAGGCCATTGGCCGGCGTGTAGCCGTGATGGCCGTCGCGCAGCGCCTTGATCGCCGCCTCGACGATGTGCTGCGGCGTCTTGAAGTCGGGCTGGCCGATGCCGAGATTGACGATGTCGCGGCCTTGTTGGGCCAGTGCTGTGGCCCTCGCGAGCACGGCAAAGGCGTTTTCCTCGCCGAGACGGTCGAAGGCCGAAATCGTGTGGAGCATTTTTCCCGTCCGTGTGGTTCTTACTGTTGGGTCGCGTTTTTGTGAGCCTCAGGCCGCAAAAGTCAAACGGATTGGAGCTTTCGGTGTCGGAAAATCTCAAAGACTGGCAACCGCGCCCGCGGCCCGAACGAAAGGCCATCGACGGCCGGTATGTCCGGCTTGAACCGCTGAGCGCTGCAAAACACGGCGACGGTCTCTATGAAGCGTCGTCCGTATCCGATGTCGATGGGCGCTTCGCCTGGCTGCCCGACTATCCGCCGGAGACCCGTGCCGCCTTCCAGCCATGGCTGGACAAGGTGGAGGCCAGTGAAGATCCGCTGTTCTTCGCGGTTATCGACAAGGCCAGCGACAAGGTCGCCGGACGCCAGACGCTGATGCGCATCGATCCAGCCTACGGCGTCATCGAAATCGGCAACATCTACTGGGGGCCACTCATCTCGCGCAAGCCGGGAGCGACCGAAGCGCAGTTCCTGTTCATGAAATACATCTTCGACGAGCTTGGCTATCGCCGCTACGAATGGAAATGCAACAACCACAACGAGCCATCTAAGCGGGCGGCAGAACGGTTCGGCTTCAAGTTTGAAGGCATTTTCCGCCAGCATCTCATCGTCAAGGGTGAAAACCGCGATACGGCATGGTATTCGATCATCGACAAGGAGTGGCCGGCCTTGCGCAAGGCCTATGAAGCGTGGCTCGATCCGGCCAATTTCGATGGCGACGGCCAGCAGAAGCGACGGCTTGAGGATTTTCGCGTGCAGTTCGGTGCGTGAGATCAGGCGCGTAACGGGAGTTGCCATTGGCCCACATCCACGATCACAGCGGGCACGATCACATTGGGCACGATCATGCGCCCGGTCATGTGCCTGGCTCGACCGACAAGAAACGCGTGCTTACCGCGGCCTGCCTGACTGGCGGCTTCATGGTCGCCGAAGCGCTCGGCGGCATCCTTACCGGCTCACTGGCATTGTTGGCCGATGCCGGCCACATGCTCGCCGATTCGATCGCGCTCGGCCTTGCCTGGTATGCGTTTCATCTTGCGGGGCGTCCGGCGACCGTGCGCCTCACCTATGGCTTCGGCCGGGTCAAGACGCTGGTGGCCTATACCAACGGCATCGCCATCTTCGTCATCGCGCTTTGGATCGTCTACGAGGCTTGGAGGCGGCTGCAGGCGCCGGCACCGGTGCTTGGCGGACCGATGCTGGTGGTGGCGACCCTCGGGCTGCTGGTCAATATCGGGTCCTTCCTGGTGCTGCATGGCGGCGATCACGAGAACCTGAACATGCGCGGCGCCATCCTGCATGTGCTGGGCGACCTGCTCGGCTCAGCCGCCGCCATCGCGGCCGCGTTGGTCATCCTGGCGACCGGCTGGACGCCGATAGACCCGATCCTGTCGGTCCTGGTCTCGCTGCTGATCCTGTATACGGCATGGTCGCTGATGCGCGCAGCCGCCCATGTCCTGCTCGAGGGGGTGCCGCCCAGCCTCGACCGCGATCTCATCGCCATGGACATCGAAGCGACGGTCCCCGGCGTCCGCGAAGTGCATCACATGCATGTCTGGTCGCTCGACGGAACCAGCAACATGGCGACGCTGCATGCCTGTCTCGACGAGGGCGTCGACGCGCACCAGGCGGTCAGCGCCGTCAAGAAGCGGCTTGCCAGCGAGCACGGCATCAGCCATGCCACCGTGGAACCGGAATTCGGACAGTGCGCCGACTATAGCCACGAGCATGGGCATGAAGCGGCTGCGCATCACGACCACCATCACTAGGACCGATCGATTGGTCCTGCCTCAGGAGTTCCAAACCTTGAAAACCAGCTTGATGAACGCCCACTGCCCGGACGCGGCATGATGGATCGCGACACCAGGAATGCGGCCATCGCAGCGGTGTGGATCATGCTTCTGTTCGGCATCGGCGCCTACTATCTGCCGACCATGATGCTGGCGCTCGGCAGCCTTTCGACCGTGCTGGCCGGCGCCTTTGCCATCGTCTTCGTGCTGGCGTTCTTCTCGGTGTTCTGGCTGCGGGCCCGCAACCAGCGCAAAAACCAGGGTAAATAGGCAAGGGATTTTCGACATGCGCATTCTGATCACCGGCGCCGCGGGTATGGTCGGCCGCAAGCTCATCGCCCGGCTGGCCAAGGACGGCACGCTGCGCGGCGGCAGGATCACCGCGCTCGACCTGCACGATATCGTGCCGCCGCAGGCACCTAGCATGGATAGGGTCAGCATCACCTTCCACACCGGCGATCTTGCCGAGGCGGGTGCCACCGAGCGCCTGGTCGCATCGCGCCCCGATGTCGTCTTCCATCTCGCCGGTATCGTATCCGGCGAGGCGGAGGCGAATTTCGAACTCGGCTACCGCGTCAATCTCGATGGCACGCGCGCGCTGTTCGATGCCATTCGCCTGGCGGGCTTTGCACCGCGTGTCGTCTTCACCTCGTCGATCGCGGTGTTCGGCGCGCCGTTCCCGGATGTCATTCCGGACGACTTCCATCCGACGCCACTGACCTCCTACGGCACCCAGAAGCAGATGAGCGAAGCGCTGCTGGCCGACTATACCAGGCGCGGCTTCTTCGATGGCATCGGCATCCGGCTGCCGACCATCTGCGTGCGGCCCGGCAAGCCGAACAAGGCGGCGTCAGGCTTCTTTTCTGGCATCATCCGCGAGCCCTTGAGCGGCCGCGAGGCGATCCTGCCGGTGCCGCGCTCCGTCGTGCACACCCACGCCAGCCCGCGTTCGGCAGTCAATTTCCTGATCCATGCGGCGGAGATCGATGGCGCTGCCGTGGGGCCGCGCCGCAATCTGACGATGCCGGGCGTCGCCGTCACCGTTGGCGAGCAGATCGAGGCGCTGGAACGCATCGCCGGACCGAAGGTGGCAAGCCTGATCCGCGAGGAGCCGGACGAGACGATCTGGGCGATCGTCAAGGGCTGGCCGACCCGGTTCGAGGCGCGGCGGTCAAGGGAACTCGGCTTTGTCGCCGAAAAGAGTTTTGACGAGATCATCCGCGCTCACATCGAGGATGAACTCGGCGGCAAGATCGCGAGTTAAACCCGCAGCACTACGGTGGGGATATCATCCGCCTGACGCTAGGCTCGCCGACAAAAGCAACAGTCCGAACAGGAACACGAAGGCGGCGCCGCCGATCTCGACGATCGAGTGGATGCGGTTGCCCATGCGGCCGTCGCCGGCGAAATACACCGCCCAGTTCTTTGCCGTCACCGCCAGTGTCGCCAGCGCCGAGACGGTGATGGCAGTGCCCAGCGACATCGCCAGCACCGACAGCAGGCCGCCGAGCCAAAGTCCGTTGAGAAGCGCGAAGCTGAGCACGATCAGCGCGCCGGAACAGGGGCGGATGCCGACCGCCGCCACCGCCGACCAGGCGGTGCGCCAGTCAAAGCGGTCGCCCGACAGCAACGCCGGGTCGGGCGCGTGCGAATGGCCACAGGTGTCGCAGACCTCGCCGGCCGCGTGATCGTGATGGGCATGATCGTGGGTGGCGTGATCATGGTCATGCGTTCCGTGGTCGTGATGATCGTGGGAATGGTCGTGCATGTGGTCATGATCGTGATGCACCTGCAGCGCATGCGAATGGGCATGCGCCGAATGGCTGTGACCGGCATGACCGGCATGCGAATGCCCACCATGAGAATGGCCGGCGTGCGCCGCCGACAGGCTGTAGGCGGGGCCTTTGCCAAACATGCGCAGGACGGCAGGGCCGAGTTTGCGCCACAGCAGCCAGGCGCCAAACAGGGTGACGAAGACAAAGCTCATGATCTCCATGAACCAGGCGGCGTCCGTCATCGTCACGGAGGTGCCGCGCAGGACGAAATAGGCTACCCCCATCACCGCGACCGCCGTCAGGCCCTGCAGCAGCGCCGAGACGAAGGACAACAGGATGCCGCGCCGTAGCGCCACTTCGTTGGCGACCATGTAGGACGAGATCACCGCCTTGCCGTGGCCCGGGCCGGCGGCGTGGAAGATGCCGTAGGCGAAGGACAGGCCGACGAGTATCCAAATCTTGCTGCCGTCCTGGCGCATCGCCTTCATTGCAGTTGCCAGCGCGCGATAGAATTCCTGCTGCCGCAGATTGATCCACATCAGTATGTGGGCGAAGGGGCCGGTGCTGGGCGCGATGCCGTCATTGACGCCGATGCCGAGCGAACTCTGGGCATGGGCGGAGTTGGCGAGATGCATCATGACGACAGTGGCGGCCAACAGGCCGAATGCCAAACGCAGGGACGGTTTCGTCACCGGCTTCATCCTTCTGGCTGACAGGTCAGTTCGAGCTTTGTGGCGAAGATCTTGCTCATGTCGGTGCCTGTCGGATCGTTGAAGAAGGCATCGGTGAGGGTCTTCTGGTTTTCTTTGATGGCCTCGTCCGGGTCCGGACGGATCACCTTGCTGGTGCAGTTCGACGGCAGGCCTTCAACCGTGATGTTGGAATCGTCGGTGAAGTCGATCGCGGTGTAGAATGTCGGATCGTAGACGCCGATATCTATCTTGCCGTTGAGCTTGATCGGCACTTTCGGCTCGGACTCGAACAGGATGATCAACTGGTCGTTGTCGAAATTGGCCATCAGATGCGGCGGTGGCGTCATCGCCACGTCCTTGCCATCGACGGTGACGAGCTGGAAGTAATTGAACTCGGCCAGCGAGGCATGGACGGTGTCGGCGACCTCCTTGAGCTCGTTGTCGTCGAGCTTCAGGTCGGAGTTCTTGTCGAACTCCATCATCACCGTGCTGGAGAAGAGATCGTCGAAGCGCCAGAGATGACGCAGCGCTTTCACACTTTGGTGATCCGGGGAGAGGATCACGTCCAGGCGGGCCTCGGCGAAGACGTGCGGGTGCACCTCAGCCGGTCCGGTGGCGGCAAAGGTCGCCGCCAGGGCCGAAGCCAGCATGATTGCGTGCCGTTTCAGGTGCATTCTCAGTCGCGATTCCATGTGCCTCGGAGTGATGTCGAGAGTTATCAGAAAGGGGGCGAAATTGGGACCGGGACTCGACTGAATGGGTCAGGCAGCTTCACGCGTCCTGAACCACTGCACCAGGAAATCGACGAAAACGCGAACCTTGGCGGGTAGGTAACGGCGGTGCGGGTAGACGGCGAATATTCCGCCGCCCGGCAGGATACGGTCATCCATCACCGACACCAGCCGGCCGCTCTCGAGGTCGGGCGCGGCGATAAAATCCGGCAGGACGGAAAACCCCAACCCGGCCACGGTCGCCGCACGCGCCGTCATCGGGCTGTTGACCTCGATGGGACCCGACACCGAAACGCTCATCGGATCGCCATTGTCGCCCTTGAACGGCCAGTTGCTCAATCCGCGACCATTGGTGTCGACGATACAGGGCATGCGGCTAAGATCCTGCGGCCGCGTCGGCATGCCATGCTTGGCGATCAGTTCGGGAGAGGCACAGAGCTTTATAGAAAATGGCGCCAGCCGCCTGGCGATCAGAGACGAGTTCTCGAGCCGCGAGATGCGCACCGCGAGGTCGAAGCCTTCCTCGACCAAATCGACGAAGCGGTCGTCGAGCTGGACGTCGAGCACGATGTCGGGATGCTGCTTGGCGAAATCGATCAGCGACTGGCCGACCGGCGCGTCGGCGAAGGTGCGCGGCGCCGACAGCTTGATCCGGCCACGCACGTCGCCGGAAGATTCGCGCACGGCGTCGGCCAGGCTGTCGACCTCGCGCACGATCTCCGAGGCGCGCCGGTAATAGGTGTGGCCGGCCTCGGTCATGGAGAACTGGCGCGTGGTGCGGTTGAGCAGCAGCGCGCCGAGTTCGTCCTCCAGTTCGCGCACATATTTCGACAAAAGGGCCTTGGAACGGCCGATCTTGCGTGCCGCCGCCGAAAAGCCCTCGGCCTCGACCACGTCGATGAAGGCACGCATGCGGGTCAGTGTGTCCATGGTCAGGCCTTTCGTGCGGCGTCGAGAAGTTTCCGGCCGAGCCGTATCAGGGCAATGTCGCTGCCGGAAGGGCCAAGCAGCGACAGGCCGAACGGGGCGCCGGCGACCGAGCCGATGGGCAGGGTGATCTGTGGAAAACCGGACAGGCCGGCCAGGCACAGAAGTTGAAGCGCCCGTTCGCGATAGGCCTGGAACTGCTCCGGCGTGCTGTCCACGTAGGGAGCTGGGCCCGGCACCGTCGGCAGGATGAGGAAGCCATCCTTGCCCAGTAGGGCGCTCAATTCGCCGCGAAAGGTCAGTCGGCGCACCTTCTCGGCCTGGGCTGTTTTGTCATCGACGGCACGGCCGAAGCCGAAGCGCTCTTCGACGCCCGGACCGAGGTCGCGCTCGCCGCTGGTGATCCATTCGCCATGCACCGCCCAAGCCTCCTTGGCCTGCAGCCGGCGAAAGCACCAGTAGAGTTCATCGGGAGATGAGGTGAAGCGCGTCGTTGCCGGCGCCGGCGCGCCGAACACCGTACTCGCCAGTGCCTTCATTCGGGCATATTCGGCAAGCGCCGGGTGGTGGACCATCCCATCCAGCCAGTCCAGCGCCAGCGGCCGATTGAGCGTGTTCTGGTGCGGGTCGCGGCCGAGCAGCAGCCTGCCAACGGTCTCGTAGGTCTCGATGTCGTCGGCGAACCAGCCGAACGTGTCGAAGCTCGGGGCCAGCTTCATCGTGCCATCGAGCGAAATGCGGCCATGCGTGGTGCGCAGCCCGATCAGTCCGCAAAAACTCGCCGGCGCGCGGATCGAGCCGCCGGTGTCGGAGCCGGTGGCGATATCGGCAAGCCTGCCCGCCACCGCCGCCGCCGATCCCGATGACGAGCCGCCGGTGACACGGTCGGGCGCGGCCGGGTTCACCGGAAACGAAAAATGCGCATTCTGGCCGAACAGCGCGAACGCAAGCTCGTCGGTCTGGGTCTTGCCGACGAAGCGCGCCCCGGCATCGAGAATCACTTGCACGGCCGGCGCCGTGCGCGAGGCGGCGGGGCTGTCTGCGAATTTCTGCAAGTTGCCGCAGCCAGTGCGGTAGCCGGCGACGTCGTAGATGTCCTTGACGGCCAGCCGCAGGCCGGCCAGAGGGCCAGTTTCGGCATGCGCCACCGGCATCTGGCAAAGGTCGAGAAAGGCGTTTAGAGGGCCGTGCGTGCCTGTCATCGTTCGCTATCCGGATACGGTTGGCGCAGCATTGTTCGATGCCAGGAATTTTACAACCTGGAATACGATTTTTATTGATTGTGAAATCGTTCAATCTTATATCGCGCTTGCCCAAAGTCGCACGTGCCTGTGGGTGTCCGCCGATCCTCGAATGGTGAGGGAAATCGGTAAGGTAACTGGAGCTAACCCCTCCAGTCGGTCTAGCGGCCAACCGCAAGCCCGAGGACACCTTGAAGCAACGACGGTGCGGGCCTTTCTGGTGTTCTGCCGGTTGTCCAAAGACCGGGGTTACTGAAGAGGCACACCTTCATTGCCGGCAGTGCGGACGGGTTTCCCATCCAAGCCAAGGCAGACAAAGCGAACCGAGGCCGGGCAAGGCCAAGGTTCACCGCCGCGAGACGGCGTTTCATGGTTCCGGGGTCTCCACCGGCTGGTTCCATGGATTTCCGTCCCGCCTTTGTCCACCGCGTGTTCGCGAGGCCAACAGCCCGCTTCCCGCAGCCTTATTGCGCGCCGAAAGGCGCTGATGGAGAGACCCCGATGGCCACCCAGCGCATCCTTGACTTCCTCGCCACCCGACGTCCGACCGGCCCTTGCCTCGTCGTCGACCTCGATGTCGTGCGCGACAATTTCCGAGCCTTCGAGAAGGCGCTGCCCGATTCGAAAATCTACTATGCGGTGAAAGCAAACCCGGCGCCGGAGATCCTGCGCCTGCTTACTGCGATGGGCTCGTCTTTCGACACCGCTTCCGTTGCCGAAGTCGAGATGGCGATGGACGCCGGTGCGCCGGCGGACCGCATCTCCTTCGGCAACACCATCAAGAAAGAACGTGACATCGCACGCGCCTACCAGCTCGGCATCCGCCTGTTCGCGGTCGACTGCGTCGAAGAGGTCGAGAAGATCGCCCGTGTCGCTCCAGGTTCCCGCGTGTTCTGCCGCGTGCTGACCGATGGCGAGGGCGCCGAGTGGCCGCTGTCGCGCAAATTCGGCTGCGTGCCTGCGATGGCCGTCGACGTGCTGCGCCATGCCAAGGGGCTCGGCCTCGATGCCTACGGCGTGTCGTTCCATGTCGGCTCGCAGCAGACCGACCTGACCGCCTGGGACCGCGCGCTGGCCGATGCCAAGGCGGTGTTCGCGACGCTCGCCGAGGAAGGCATCGTCTTGAAGATGGTCAACATGGGCGGTGGTTTCCCGACGCGTTATCTGCGTGACGTGCCGGCAGCGCAGGCCTATGGCCAGGCGATATTCTCGGCGCTGCGCAAGCATTTCGGCAATGCCATCCCGGAAACCATCATCGAGCCGGGCCGCGGCATGGTCGGCAACGCCGGCGTCATCAAGTCGGAAGTCGTCCTGATCTCGAAGAAGGCCGCCAACGACAATGTGCGCTGGGTATTCCTCGACATCGGCAAGTTCGGCGGCCTTGCCGAGACGATGGATGAGGCTATCCGCTATCCCCTCGTCACCCGCCATGACGGCACGGAGACCGCACCTTGCGTGCTCGCCGGCCCGACCTGCGATTCGGCCGACGTGATGTACGAGAAGACGCCGTACCCGTTGCCGCTGTCGCTGACGATCGGCGACGAGGTGCTGATCGAAGGCACCGGTGCCTACACGACCACCTACTCGGCGGTCGCCTTCAACGGCTTCGAGCCTCTCCGATCCTACGTGATCTGACGGTTCGAAAGACCGATCAGATCATCCCAGGTGGCGTCTGTCGTCCACCCGGGCTCGCCTGTGGAACAATCTCCGCTCGCCAGGGATGACGGAAATGGAAATGTCAGTTGAAATCGTGGGCCACGCACCGGCCTTTGTGATGGTCGCCGAAACCGCTGCCGATGTCGCGGCGCGCGAGGCGTTGCTCGATCGGGCCATGGGGCCGAAGCGGCGGAAGAAATCGTCGGAGAAGCTGCGGCGTGGCCGGCGGCCTTCGGAAGGCCTGGCCTTCGTTGCCCGGGATGCGGCGGGCGGCGTCGCCGGCACCGTGCGGCTGTGGGATGTGCGGTTGGGCGAGGGCGGCCCGGCAGCGCTGCTGCTTGGCCCGCTCGCCGTCGATCCGTCGCTCAAGAGTGCCGGCATCGGCTCGGCGCTGATGCGCCACGCCATCGCCGAGGCGGCGCGTCTTGGCCATGCCGCGATCCTGCTGGTCGGCGATGCGCCCTATTACGCACGCTTCGGATTCTCGGCCGCCAGGACCGGTTCGCTTGCCATGCCGGGCCCCTATGAGCGGCACCGCCTGCTGGCCCTGGAATTGGTGGAAGGCACGCTGGACGGCGTCGAAGGCACGCTGCGGGCGGCAGGGCGCAAGCTATCGGTTCCAGCCGAAGCGCGACGCGCTGGCTGAAACCAGTTCGGCATACTCGGTCGCGACGGCATCCAGGCCGGTCACGGTCGGTGAGCCGGCGCCTCCCAGGCGGGCTGCGTAATCCTCACCCTTGGGAGCCTTGTCCCAGTCGTTGCCGATGAAGCGGGCCGCTGCCGTGCCGGAGTCCGAGACTTCGGGCGTCGGCGATCCAAACGAGGCTGCCGTGCGCTTGAGACCATCCAGAAACGCAGCATTGTCCAGGCCGCTGTAGGGCTTGCCGCTGCCGTCCACCACATTGAGAAATATCTGCTCGTCACCAAAGGCGGTGTAACCGCCGCCCAGACCTTTTTCCACAGCATCGGCCTTTTCGAAGAAACGCTGTGCCACGCCGGCGTCGAGCGTATCCTTCGGGAAGCGAACGGTAACGAAACCCGTGCTCCCGCCGTTGTCGTCCAGCCTCGATACAAGCACGCTATGCTGGTGGAAAATGTAGCCGAAGGCAGCCGCAAGGCGATCGGCGGTTGCGTCGTCAAGCGCCGCCTCGGTTTGCAGCGAGGCGTTGGTCTTGAGGAGGTAGCCACCCGGAGTCACTTCCGTCTCAAGCACCGCAGGATCGACGCCTATGCCGGCGGCGACCTTGGGCACGATCTTCTCAAGCACCTCCGCTGAAAAGGCAGCCCGATCGGCATAGCCGGCCGTCTTCAGATTTGGCAGGTCGAAGCCCACGGAAGGTGTGGCCTCGTAGGAAATCAGGACAAGCTCGTCAGCCGCCGCTGCCGCTGTCACCGAAACCAGGGCAGCGACAAGCAGCGCACGCCCCATTGCTCGAACGATGTGGATATTCATTACCGGACCTCGCTGCTTTGCTCCTTTCTGGAGCCGAGGCCAGACTAAATGGATGATTTCACAATCAAAGGTATGAGCGGCTTGCCGTTCCCGGCCGCGTGAAGGTTTCGTGCCAAGATTGCCGAACCCTGTGGAACGAATATGCCGTCTCGAGGATGGTGACCCGGAGCGCTTCATCGTTCATGGAAAACGCTGAGCCGCCCTGTCTTCCTTTCATGACGCAATTGCGGACGGAAGTGGCGCGGATCGGCTTCGTCTTATGCATATCTGTCGCAAGCCGCGGCGCGGCTTGCGACAGATATACCTTCAGCCGATCAACTGGCTGAGGGCCATGGCGACGGTCATGTCGCCTTCGACCTTTATCTTGCCGGTCATGAAGGCCATGGTCGGGTTCAGGTCGCCAGCGATCAGCGAATCCAGGTCGTCGATCGAAAGCTTGATGGTGCAATCGGCGGGCGCGTCGGTGGTTGAAATTGTCGCGCCGTCGATGACGATGACGCCGTCGCTGCCGGTGTCGAATTTCACGGAACGATCGAACCCGCTGCTTGCCACGCGCGACTTGATCTTCTCGGCAATCTCCTGAACGCTCACGCTGTTCTCCTTGTCTGGTTGCATCTGTCTCGCAACGGCGCTTCGATCCGGCCGAAGCCCATGCCGCGGTTTCGCGATCACGGTCGCTGGCGCATATAGCTTTGGGTTGACGTTTACGTCAACGCGGATTCCGGTGGCTGGTTCCTGCGCTGGCGGCAGGTGGGGCCCGATGTGATCGGAACCCGTGGGCAGGGCAACTCAGTGTTCCTTGAAAGCCTTGGTCATTTCCGCGGCCGTCTCGCTTTTCTTGCGACGCAGCCAGTTGTCACGGATTTCGTCCTTCGACAGGAAATTGACCTGATCGATCAGAACCTCATGCACCAAAGTGGCGCCCACACGCGTGTTGACGGTATCGCGGATCGCGGCGCGGAAGGCATCGAGATCGATCGTCGCCTTGTTGGTGAAGTCGATCTGAGGATTGGAATAGAGGTAGGAATAGACCTGGTCGGTGATCAGCGCTTCCGCCGGAATGGACAGCTTCTTTATCTGCTCGGGTTCGACCGTATAGACGAGCTTTGTCAGGAAATAGCCGCCGATCTGCGAATCGCGGATCAATGGCACCGAAATGATATCCGTCTTGACGTAGTCGAGACCGCCCAGCATCGGCTTCGGCGTTTCGCCGACGCCCTTTTCGCCCGCAGCCTGGAACGAATAGAACACCGCGCCGAGCGTCGCGGCGCAGATCCAGACCGCGATCGCGATGACCTTGATCATCGGGCCCCGTCATTGACTTGCGATGGCAACGCGGCGCTGCCCTCCTGCATGAGCAGGGTCGCCGATGCGTTCCTTGTGTCCCGCATCATGCCTTTGCCCAGCCGAATTCGCCGGCCGAATAAGTGCCGTCGGTTTCCGCGCGCTGGATGGCGTGCCGCAGCAGGTTGGCAACCTCGTTGACCGCGCTGAGGTGCGCCAGGATCGCCGCCTCGTTCTTCGCCAGCTTATGGCGCAGCCGGGTCAGGCCCTCGCGGTGCTGTTCGAGAAATTCGGCTTCGCTGCCGCCCTTCATGGCGCGGGTCAGTTCATAGAGGTAGCGGCTCTTGCGGGCGTTCGATGCCTTGAGATCATAATCGGTGGCGTTGCGAATGCCGGCCGTCTCTTCCTCAACCACGTCCTCGATGCGGCCGATGATGGCAGCGAGGTTGCCAGGCCGCGCGAACGGGATCGGCGCTTCCGACACGGTCGTGCGTGCTGGCAGGTTGGCGGTGAATTCCGAAAAGTCGGCCATGAGAAATCCCGGTCTGGTTAGATTGAACTCGGATACGCACTATCTGCTTGGTTCAGCGTGACTTTCCAAAACTGGTTCCGCTTCCGGGCATGCCTTAAATCTTGATGTCTGTCCTGATGGTGGTCTCGCCACCGGTGATTGACCGCGCCGCCTTGCGCTGCAATTCGTGGACCAGCGAGGTCGACAGGCTGCTCTGTTGATCGATCTCGGTTTTTTCCGGCCCGCCCGAAACCGGGCCGACCGGCACGATGCGCTTGCCTTCGACATAGTGGTCGGCCAGCATCGACTTGGCGATGCCGATGCCGCCGCGGTCGGCCATGACGTCGGCCACCCGCTCGGCAAGCTGCGATTTCCACATGTCGCCGGCCAGGCCCTTGCCGTAGACGCCTTCGGTGTCTTTGGGCAGCATGTTCTGGATGAAGGTCTGCAGCACCATGGCCTCGAACTTCTTGAACTTCTTGGCGGGGTCGGTTGAAGCGGCGGCCTTGTCGGCGGTGGCGCGCGACAGGATCGAGCCGGCATTCACCGAAGCGGCGTCACCGACCGAAAATGCGCCAGCAGCACCACCGGCTCGCTTTGTAAGCGCGGCGCGGGCGGCTTCAATATCCGTCGGGTCGACGGCTCGGGCCACATCCATAACGATGTCGCTGGGTGGAGAAATCGCCAAGAAAGTCCGCCTTTTGTCGGTTTTCCTTAGCCAGACCATGCCTCAACAAGCTTGTGGCAGGCTTGCGCGGCGTAAGGGAGGAAAGCGAGATGAAGGCGTGTGGGCGTCAACCGGCGGTAACCGGCATTGTCGTACTTGTGCCCTTTGGCTGCTCGCCGAGCGCAAAGACGGAACTGGCCTTGCTGACGATGGAAACGTGATCCTTGGCGGAGTTTCCCGCAGTAACTCCGTCACCGCGCATGATCGCGGTGACGATGGCATCGTGCTCCTGCCAGGATTTGGCGAGCCGGCCTGGCAGCATGAACTGGGCTCGGCGGAACGGCGCCAGCCGACTGCGCGTCATCACGGTCATTTCGTAGATATGTGCGTTGTGGGCGCCGCGATAAAGCCTGCTGTGGAACTCCGTGTTGAAGTACTCGTAGTCCTCCTCGGCGCCCAGACGCACCATCCGCGCCGAGGCCTGGTGCTCGACCTCGAGTGCGCGGCGCTCGCTGCTGGTCATGCGCTCGGCCGAGAAGCGCGCGCAGATCGCTTCCAGTTCGGCCATGCTCTCGAACATCGAGGCGAGATGCTCCTGCGTCACCACGGCGACGATGGCGCCGCGGTTGGGCCGCCTTTCGACCAGGCCCATGGCGCTCAGCTGGCCGAGCGCCTCTCGCACCGGGGTGCGTGATACGTCGAAGCGCGCGGCGAGAGAGGTCTCGTCCAGCTTTTCGCCGGGGCGCAAGAAGCCGGTGACGATCCGGTCGCCGATCGCCCTCACCATCTGATCCACGGTCGTACCGGACCTGATCAAGCTGCGCTTCCCCGACAAGTTTCCTCCGTTTGGTCTTCTCGTTGGGCGGCTCAGCGGCCCGTCGAATCGATATTCCCTGCTTATGCCTCTATTTTAATCTGCCTGTCAAACTGGCTATTTTCAAGGCAAAAAGTGCATGCAATTGCCTTTGATCTGAGCAGGTGTGTTTCATGTAGATGCTGATTTTATAAGATAAATTTCGTCGTCGGAACTGGCACGGCGATTGCATGCAATTTCTCGAAGGCATGTTAACCGACCCGGAAAAGGGTCTTACAGGGGAGCATTCACTATGACCGCGAAATTCACGCTTAACCGCCGCGAGTTGCTCAAGACCTCCGCTGCCGGAGCCGCACTTGGGCTCGCGTCGGCATCTTTTCCCATCGGCCGCGCCTTCGCCGCTTCGGCCACTGTCGGCTTCATCTATGTCGGCCCGAAGGACGACTATGGCTATAACCAGGCGCATGCCGAGGGGGCCGCGTCGCTGAAGGGTATCGAAGGCCTCTCCATTGTCGAGGAGGAGAACGTGCCCGAGACCGTCGATGTCCAGAAGACGATGGAATCGATGATCAACCTCGACGGCGCCTCGCTGATCTTCCCGACCTCCTTCGGCTACTTCGACCCGCATATGCTGGCCATGTGCACGAAATTCCCCGACGTGCAGTTCCGCCACTGCGGCGGCATGTGGAACAAGGACAAGCATCCGAAGAATGCCGGATCCTATTTCGGCTATATCGGCGTGGGCCAGTACCTGAACGGTGTCGTCGCCGGCCACACCACGAAGACCAAGAAGCTCGGCTTTGTCGCCGCCAAGCCGATCCCGCAGGTGCTGCTCAACATCAACTCCTTCCTGCTCGGTGCGCGCTCCGTCGACCCGACCATCACCTGCCAGGTGATCTTCACCGGCGAATGGTCCCTGGCGGTCAAGGAGGCGGAGGCCACCAACGCACTGGTCGACCAGGGCGTCGATGTCATCACCTGTCATGTCGACAGCCCCAAGGTCGTGGTCGAGACGGCCGCCGGCCGCGGCGCCTTCGTCTGCGGCTACCACGCCAACCAGAGCCCACTGGCGCCCGAGAAATACCTGACTGGTGCCGAATGGAATTGGGCAAAGGTCTACAAGATGTTCGTCGACGACCTCGTCGCCGGCAACCCGCTGCCCAATTTCACCCGCGGCGGACTGGCCGATGGCTTCGTCAAGATGAGCCCGCTTGGCCCGGCCGTCGGCGAGCCGGCGCGCAAGCAGTTCGACGCCACGCTGGCCGAAATGATGAAGGGCGGCTTCGCCGTCATCAAGGGTCCACTGAACAGCAACAAGGGTGCTGTTGTAGCCACTGCGGGCCAGGCCTTCCTCGAGAACGCGATCGAACTCGAAAGCATGGACTATCTGGTCGACGGGGTCGTCGGCTCGACCGCCTGATCGAAGGGGAGCGGGGCGATGGCCGAGATAGTGACAGAAGTCGGCATGCCGGTGACGTTCGGCGCCAGGAGTCATCCGGCAGCGCTGGAATGGATGGCCCGGCGGGCCGAGGCCTTCGTCATTCCGCTGGCCGCGCTGGTCGTCGGCATGGCCCTGTTCAGCCTGTTCATCCTGGCTGTCGGCAAGTCGCCGGTCCAGCTCTATGAAACGATGTGGCGTGGCGGCTTCGGCTCGTGGTTCTCGATGCAGAACTCGTTGTCACGCGCCGCACCCCTGTTGCTGGCGGCGCTCTGCGTGGCGCTACCGGCGCGGCTCGGCCTCGTCGTTATCGGCGGCGAGGGCGCCATCGTGCTGGGCGGCGTCGCCGCCGCGGCTGCAGGCACGGCGCTCGACGGCGTCCCCTCCTTCATCGTCATTCTCGTCATGGGCGTGGCGGGCATGGCCGCCGGCGGCATCTGGATAGGTGCCGTCGGCGCGCTCCGCCATTACCGCGCCGTCAACGAGACCATTTCGAGCCTGCTGATGGCCTATATCGCCATCGCCCTGATGAACCAGCTGGTCGAAGGGCCGCTGCGCGACCCAGCGTCGCTCAACAAGCCCTCGACCCAGCCGTTGGCCGATATCTACCGCATCGGCGACATGCCGGGCATGGAGGTGCATTGGGGCCTTGCCGTTGGCGTCGTCGCCTGCGTCGTGTCCTGGGTGCTGATCGAAAAGACCCGCTGGGGCTTCGCCGCCCGCATCGCCGGCGGCAATGTCAGGGCCGCCCAGGTGCAGGGGCTTGCCGTCGGCTCGCTGATCGTCGGTTTCACCGGGTTGGCCGGCGGCTTCGCCGGTCTTGCCGGCATGCTGGAGGTCGCGGCGGTGCAGGGCAGCGCCAACGCCTCGCTTGCTGCCGGCTACGGCTATACCGGCATCCTCGTCGCCTTCCTCGCCCGCCACAATCCGCTGGCCATCATCCCGGTCGCCTTCCTGCTCGGCGGGATCGACGCCTCCGGCGGGCTGATCCAGCGCCGCATGGACCTGCCTGATGCCACCGTGCTGGTGCTGCAGGGCATGCTGTTCATCGTCATCCTGTTCAGCGAGACCTTCTACGGCCGCTTCAAGGCCTTCAACCCCGATCTGTGGCAGAGGAGCAACTGATGGACGCCAGCGGGATCGGCCTCTGGGGCGTGCCGCTCGCCATCCTCGGCGGCGCCATCCGCGTCTCCACGCCCTTCATCTTCGTCTCGCTCGGCGAAGCCATCACCGAGCGATCGGGCCGCATCAACCTCGGGTTGGAAGGCACGCTGGTGTTCGGCGCCATGGCCGCCTATGCGGTGGCCGTTATAACCGGCTCGCCCTGGCTCGGCCTCGTCGCCGCGGCCTTCGCCGGCCTGTGCTTCGGCCTCTTCCACGGCTGGATCTGCAAATTCGCTCGGGTTAACGATATCGCCATCGGCATCGCCTTGATGCAGTTCGGCTCGGGCCTCGCCTTCTTCTTCGGCAAGCCGTTTATCCAGCCCTCGGCGCCCGACCTGCCGGCCATCCCCTTGGGCGCATGGTCCGACATTCCGCAGGTGCAGGCAGCCCTCGACGTCAACGTGCTGTTCCTGATCGGCGCCGCTCTTGCGGTGTTCCTGTGGTGGGCCTTCCGCAACACCCGCGCCGGCCTCATCGTGCGCGTCGTTGGCGACAGTTCCGATGCCGCGCGCGCCATGGGCCTCAACCCCAACACCGTGCGCCTGATCGCCACCGGCGTCGGCGGCGCGCTCGCCGGCATCGGCGGCGCCTATCTGTCCCTCTATTATCCCGGCAGCTGGACTGAGCGCATCTCGTCTGGACAAGGGCTGATGGCGGTGGCGCTGGTCATCTTCGCGCGCTGGAACCCGCTCGGCTGCTTTGCCGCCGCACTTCTGTTCGGCGGTGCCGGGGCGCTCGGGCCGGCGCTGCAGTCGGTCGGCGTCACGCAAGGCTATTACCTCTTCTACGCCGCACCTTACATCCTCACCCTGGTCATCATGATCGCCACCTCGTCGCCGAGCCGCTCGCTCGCCGGCGCTCCGGGCGAACTGTCGATCACCAAATGAGACCGGAGTTTTTGCCATGAACGCCAGAGCCGGTATCACCCAGCGCTATATCGACGCCGATCCTTATCCATGGCCCTATAATGGCGAGCTTCGTCCAGACAACACGGCGCTGATGATCATCGACATGCAGACCGATTTCTGCGGGCCGGGCGGCTATGTCGATCATATGGGCTACGATCTGTCGCTAGTGCGTGCGCCGATCGAGCCGATCAAGTCGGTGCTGTCGGCGATGCGGTCCAAGGGCTACACGGTCATCCACACCCGTGAAGGCCATCGGCCCGATCTCGCCGACCTGCCGGCCAACAAGCGCTGGCGCTCGCGTCGCATCAATGCCGGCATCGGCGATCCCGGCCCCTGCGGGCGCATCCTGGTGCGCGGCGAGCCGGGCTGGGACATCATCCCGGACCTCTATCCGGCCGAGGGCGAGCCGATCATTGACAAGCCGGGCAAAGGCTCCTTCTGCGCCACCGACCTGGAGCTGATCCTCAACCAGCGCGGCATCGACAACATCGTGCTTACCGGCATCACGACCGATGTCTGCGTCCATACCACCATGCGCGAGGCCAACGACCGCGGCTTCGAATGCGTGATGCTGGAGGATTGCTGCGGCGCCACCGACTACGGCAACCATCTGGCCGCCATCAAGATGATCAAGATGCAGGGCGGCGTCTTCGGCGCGGTGTCGAGCTCGGCCTCATTCGTCGCCCAACTGCCGTGAGGAACCCGGGATGAGCAAGATCACCGGCCACAAGGCCGTCGGTGTCGAGACCATCGGCATGACCATGCGCTTCGGCGCCTTCACGGCGCTGGGCGATGTTTCGATCAAGGTGCCGGCGGGATCATTCCATGCGCTGCTCGGGGAAAACGGCGCCGGCAAGTCGACGCTGGTCAAATGCATGATGGGTTTCTACCATCCGACCTCCGGCGAGATGCTGGTCGACGGCCGCGAGGTGGCAATCGCCAGCCCCCAGGACGCCTCGGCGCTCGGCCTTGGCATGGTCTACCAGCATTTCACCCTCGTGCCGTCGCTGAGCGGCGCGGAAAACCTGGTCATCTCGCGCGAAAAGGTGCCTGCCATCATCGACTGGCGCAAGGAGCGCGACGAACTTGCCGTGTTCATGGACCGGATGCCTTTCAAGCTTCCCCTCGATGTCAAGGTGGCCGAGCTTGCCGCTGGCGAGAAGCAGAAGCTGGAGATCGTCAAGCAGCTCTATCTCGGCCGCTCCTTCATGGTGTTGGACGAGCCGACTTCGGTGCTCACCCCCGCCGAGGCGCAGGAGGTGCTCGGCCTCGTGCGCGCCATGACCAGGGCCGGCGACCTCACCGTGCTGATGATCTCGCACAAGTTCCACGAAGTGACGGCGTTCGCCGACGACGTCAGCGTGCTGCGCAAGGGCAGGCTCACCGGGACCGGCCGCGTCGTCGACCTCGACCACAGGCAGATGGCGGCGATGATGATCGGCGACCAGCCGATCGCGGCGCTCGACAGCCGCGCCGAGCCGAAGCCGGACGCCGAGATCGTACTCAAGGTCAAGGCGCTGAAGGCGCCTGATCGCACCGGGCTGAAGTCGATCCGGATCGAGGACCTCGGCGTGCGCTCCGGCGAGATCGTCGGCATCGCCGGTATTTCCGGCAACGGCCAGAAGGAATTCCTCGAAGTACTGGCCGGGCAGCGCCCGCGCGACGCCGGCGAAGTGATGGTGCGCGGCACTGCCTATGCGGCGACGCGCGCCGAGGCGCGTGCGCTCAACGTCCGCCTCATTCCGGAGGAGCCGCTGAAGAACGCCTGCGCGCCTAAGATGACCGTGGCCGAAAACATCTCCTTCCGCACCTTCGATATTGACGGCAATGGCAAGCCGGTGAGTTGGATCAGTGCCGGTGCCATCAAGGCCTTCAGTGCCCACCTGGTCGAGCAGTTCAAGGTCAAGACCGCCTCGCTATCCTCGCCGATCGCCTCGCTGTCGGGCGGCAATGTGCAGCGCGCCGTGCTCGCCCGCGAACTCACCGGCGAAGTCGACCTTCTGATCGTCTCCAATCCGTGCTTCGGCCTCGACTTCTCGGCAGTGGCCGAAATCCGCGCCCGCATCATGAAGGCGCGCAATGCGGGTGCGGCCGTGCTTTTGATGTCGGAAGACCTCGACGAGCTGCTCGAACTCTCCGACCGTATCCTGGTCATGTCGGACGGCGCACTGGTCTACGAGACGCCGATCGCGCAGGCGAGCGTGCAGACGATCGGCGCGCATATGGCTGGACATCATTGATGGCTGAAATCGCAGCGCAGCCGTTTCCGTTCGCCTTCAAGCGTGAGAGCATGGTGCTGGTCGTCATCGACATGCAGCGCGATTTCGCCGAGCCCGGCGGCTTCGGCGCCAGCCTCGGCAACGATGTCAGCCGGGTCGTGGCGATCGTGCCGACGGTGAAGCGGCTGATCGAGGGATTTCGCGCCGCCGGCCTGCCGGTGATCCACACGATGGAGTGCCATCGTCCGGACCTTTCGGATCTGCCGCCAGCCAAGCGCAATCGCGGCAATCCCACAATCCGCATCGGCGATGTAGGGCCGATGGGCCGCGTGCTGATCGTCGGCGAGCCGGGCACGGCGATCCTCGACGAGCTTGCGCCGCTGCCTGGCGAGATCGTCATCAAGAAGCCCGGCAAGGGCGCATTCTACGCCACTTCCTTTAACGAAGATCTTAAGAGGCTTGGCGCAGGGCAGCTGGTCTTTGCCGGCGTCACCACCGAGGTTTGCGTGCAGACGACGATGCGCGAGGCCAACGACCGTGGCTATGAGTGCCTGCTCGCCGAGGACGCGACGGAAAGCTATTTCCCCGAGTTCAAGGCCGCGGCGATCGCCATGATCAGGGCGCAGGGCGCCATCGTCGGCTGGACAGCGACCACCGATCAGGTACTCAAGGGAATTGCCAATGCCTAATCTTGCCTTTGCCGGCCTGCTCGACGGCGGCTGGCGCGATCTGGCGTTCGAGCCTTTCCGAGATGGAATCAGTGTGCACTGGCTGCTGAAGGGCGGGCCGGTGGAGCCGTCGGTCGCCGTCCTCAGCTACCGGCCCGGCGCCGGCGTGCCGCGTCATCGCCATGTCGGGCTGGAAACCATCGTCGTGCTGGAGGGAACGCAGAGTGACGAGAATGGCGACTATGCCACCGGCAGCGTGGTGCTCAATCCGGTCGGCACAGAGCATTCGGTGTGGACGAAAGACGGCTGCGTCGTGCTGATCCAGTGGGACCTGCCGGTGATCATTCTGGGGGAGGCCAAATGAGCGACCTGCGCTTCGACATAAGCAGCCTGCACGCCGCCTATCGGGCAGGCATTGGCATAGACGAAGTCATCGAGACGGTGTACGCCCGCCTGAGGGCCGCCGACGATCCCGGCATCTTCATCCATCTGGCCGACAAGGCCGCGCTGCTGGCGGCCGCCGCCGCCCTCTGCTCGTTCGACCCGGTGGCCCAGCCACTCTGGGGCGTCCCCTTCGCCGTCAAGGACAATATCGACGTCGCCGGCATGCCGACGACGGCGGCCTGCGCCGAATACACCTACTGGCCCGACAGGGACGCCACCGTGGTGGCGCGGCTGAGGGCGGCCGGCGCGCTGGTCGTCGGCAAAACCAATCTCGACCAGTTCGCCACCGGCCTTGTCGGCGTGCGCACGCCATGGCCGATCCCGCGCAACGCCATCGACGCCGAGCTGGTGCCGGGCGGCTCCTCGTCCGGGTCGGCGGTGGCGACGGCGCGCGGCATCGTCTCGTTTGCGCTCGGCACCGACACCGCCGGCTCCGGCCGCATCCCCGCCGGCCTCAACAATATAGTCGGGCTGAAGCCGACGGTCGGCGCGCTGTCGGCCGCCGGCGTCGTGCCGGCCTGCCGCACGCTCGACTGCGTGTCGGTGTTCGCATTGACCGTCGACGACGCCTATCGGGTGTTCTCGGTGGCGGCGGCGCGCGACGCCGCAGATCCATATTCGCGCGACATCGCTGTCCAGCCGCTCGCCGTACGCCCGCCCGTGCTGAGCGTCGGCATCCCGGCAAAGGCCGACCTGAAATTCTTCGGCGATGCGGCAATGCAAGCCGGCTTCGAGGCCTCGCTTGCCACGCTGTCGCGGCTCGGCTGCCGGCTGGTGGAAATCCCCTTCGGCGATTTTTACGCCACCGCCAACCTTCTCTACGAGGGCGCTTGGGTGGCCGAGCGCTATGCAGCGATCCGCGATTTCATGGAGGCCAACGAAGCGGCCCTGCATCCGGTGACGCGCAAGATCATCGGCGGCGCGCGCAAGCTTACGGCGGCGGACGCTTTCCGCGGTCTCTATGCCTTGCAGGCCCACAGGGCAAAGCTCGCTCCCGTCATCGCCTCTGTCGACTTGTTCTGTGTGCCGACCGCGCCGACGCATTACACAACCGCCGCTGTGCTCGCCGATCCGATCGAGACCAACACCCGCCTCGGCACCTACACCAATTTCGTCAACTTGCTCGACATGTGCGGCATCGCCGTACCGACAGGCACGCGCGACGACGGGCTGCCGATGAGCGTGACCTTGCTGGCGCCGGCAGGCCGCGATGCGCTGACAGCGGCGCTCGCCCGCGACCTGCATGCGGCGAGCGGCGCTTCGCTCGGCGCAACGGGCTGGCCCCAGCCCGGCCCGCAGCCGGCCGCCGTGCCGCCCTGCGACGGCATGATCGATCTGGTGGTGGTCGGCGCGCATCTGTCGGGCATGCCACTCAACGGCCAGCTCAATCAGCTCTGCGCGCAATTCCTGCGCGCCACCAGAACCGCCGCCGCCTACAAGCTCTATGCGCTGGCCGGGCAGTCGGTGCCGAAACCCGGCCTGATCCGCGTTGCAGATGGCGGCACGCCGATCGATGTCGAGGTCTGGCGGCTTGGACCGGAGGCCTTCGGCCGTTTCGTCGCCGCCATTCCGGCACCGCTCGGTGTAGGAACGATCGAACTCGAGGATGGCAGCGCGGCCAAGGGGTTTCTCGTAGAAACCGCCGGCCTAGCGGACGCGTCCGATATCTCCGCCTATGGTGGTTGGCGCAATTTTACCAACCGCGACCAAAAATATGGCTGATCAAACTGACCTCTGGTCCAAAAGGCCCGTCACTTCGAATGAACCCTAAATTCGGGCTCGGCTTCGTTGGTTTGCGCAAGCGGGTAGCGGATGCCAACTACTTCTCATGTCCCCGCTTCTGCGCAATCAGGTCCAGCCGCTCGCGGTCGGAGCGTTCACGCTCGTCGCGGTTGCGCACCTCCTTGTAGGCGCGTTCGACCATGTTGGTGCGCGCGGTTGCGGCGGCGATGAGGCTGGCTTCTTGCTTGGCGCTTGTCAGGTTCGCCTCCTGGCGGACGACGGCTTGGGCGATGCGACGGTGATAGAGATCGGGAAACAGGCCGGAGAGGGAATCGGCCTGGTCGAAATGCCCGACCAGATCGCGGGCTTCGGTCTCGGCATTACTGGCCGCGGCGATGAAGGTGGCGTGACGGGTTTCGTGCAGCGCCTTCAACTGCTCCTGCACCTTGACCAGTTTCCTGAGACGGTCCTTGCGCGTGGTCATGGTCATCTCGCCAGCGTCAGGTCGACAAAACCATCGACGAACAGCGACAGCATTGTGCCGATGGCGAAGTAGAAGATGATCATGCCGCCGGCGATGATGAACGGCTGGGAGATGAAATAGATCGGGATCTGCGGGGTCAGCTTGTTGACGAAGCCGATCGTCAGATTGACGAGAATGGCATAGGCGACGAACGGGCTGCCGAGGCGGATGACCAGGAAGAAGGTGTCCGAGACCGTGTCGGTGACATCGACCAGTGCGGCCTGCGGGTTGAAGAAGATGTTGACCGGCGCGACCGTGTAGGAGGATACCAGCGCGCGCACGATCTCGTGGTCGAAATCGAAGACGAACAGCATCAGCAGCGCCGAAAAAGAGATGATGGCGGCAAGCGCCGCCTGGGGTTCGGGCTCCTCGATCGCCGGTCCGCCGGTGCCGCCATAACCGATCAGCATGGCGATGGCCGAGCCCATGAAGCGCAGGGCTTCCATGTAAAGCCTGGTCATCGCGCCGATCAGGCCGCCGACCAGCAGTTCCGAGATGATCATCGGCACCAGGATTTGCGGGCGCGGGTCGACGAAGGGAAAGATCTTGTCCCAGAGGAAAGCGAGCAGGCCGCCGGTGGCGGCGACCGCCACGAACAGCCTGACCTGGACCGGAATGCGGGCACTGGACAGGCCCGGCATCAGCATGAAGCAGGCGCCGATACGGCAGAAGGCGAGGAACGCCGCGATGACGACGCCTTGCGAGAGCACGCTCACGATATGGTTCCGAGCACCCTGATTTCGACGCCCTTGGCGATTTCGACATGGCTGAGCACCGGCAGCGTGGTGAACAGCCGCTCGATGATCATGCGCACATAGGGACGGGCATCGGGCGCGGTGACCAGCACGAAACGTTCGCCGGCTTCCAGATATTTCTTGATCGCCTTGGTCGCGTCCTGGCCGAACTCTTCCAACTGGCGCGGGTCGATGTCGAACTCACGCACCTCGCCCTTGGCGTCGCGCTTGAGGCTCTGGTGGAAGGCGAGGTCCCAGCGGTTGCCGAGGCGCAGCACCTTCAAAACGCCGCCCTCGGAGAGGTCGCCACAGATCTGCTGGGCCATGCGGATGCGGACATGTTCGACGATCTGCTCGGTGCGTCGCACATGCGGTGCGATCTCGGCGATCGCCTCGATGATCAGATGCAGGTTGCGGATCGAGACCCGCTCGGCGAGCAGCAGCTTCAGCACCGCCTGCAGGCCTGGATAGGAGATGTGCGTGGTGCAGATCTCGTCGGCGAGCTTGCGGTATTCCTGGTCCTGCCGTTCGAGCAGCGCCTTCATGTCCTTGTAGGACAGTAGCTGCGGCAGGTTGTTGCGGATGACCTCCGAGAGATGGGTGAGCAGCACCGACATGTTGTCGGCGAAGGTGTAGTTCTCGCGCTTAAGGTCTTCAGAGAAGGTTTCGAGCACGGAGTAGGCCCGCATGCCGAAGGCCGGCTCGCGAATTTCCTCGCCGGGTATTTCGGGCATGTCGCGGTTGCCGAGCAGCACCATGATCTCGCCGACACGCATCTGGTATTCGGCCACCACGGTGCCATGCACCTTGATCTGGTAGCTCTTCGGCGGGATGGCGAAATCGTCGGCGACGCGCACCTCCGGCACGACAAAGCCGTATTGAGTGGCGAATTTCTTGCGCATCTTGGCCATGCGGAAAACCAGTTCCTGATGCGACGTCAGCAGCCTCGTCGACAGCTGCTTGCCGATCAGCAGCTCGATCTCGGCGGTGGCGAGCGAGGCCTTGACCGAGTTCTTCTCCTCCTCGACCTTGGTCGCCTTCTCCTGGTCCTTGATCGCTTCAGCTTCGGCGAGGGCGCGGTTGTGGCGCATCGGGATGACGTAGCCGAGGCCGGCCATGCCGGCGGCGAGCGCAAAGAACGGGAACACCGGCAGGCCAGGCATCAGACCGAGCAGCACCAGCAGCGATGCGGCGACGTAGAGGGCGCGCGGATGGGCGCCGAGCTGGCCGAACACCGCCTGGTTGGTCGAGCCGCGGGTGCCGCCCTTGGAGACGAGCAGGCCGGCGGCGAGCGAGACGATGAGCGCCGGGATCTGGGTTACGAGGCCGTCGCCGACAGACAGCTTGATGAACACGTCGGCGGCTTCGCCCATGCCCATGCCGTGCCTGATGTAGCCAATGGCAATGCCGCCGACGATATTGATGGCAGTGATGATCAGGCCGGCGATGGCATCGCCGCGGACGAATTTCGAGGCGCCGTCCATCGAGCCGAAGAAGGAGGATTCCTCTTCCAGCTCGCGGCGGCGTAGCTGCGCCGTCTTGTCGTCGATCATGCCGGCGGAGAGATCGGCATCGATCGACATCTGCTTGCCGGGAATGGCATCGAGGGTGAAGCGGGCGCCGACTTCGGCGATACGGGTGGCACCCTTGGTGATGACGATGAAGTTCACCACGATCAGGATCATGAAGACGATGAGGCCGATGACGAAGTCGCTGGCCATCACCAGCTTGGAGAAACCGGCGATGACATAGCCGGCCGCGTGCGTGCCCTCATTGCCGTGCGACAGGATCATGCGCGTGGTGGCGATGTTGAGCGATAGCCTGAGCATGGTGGCGATGAGCAGCACGGTCGGGAATGACGAGAAATCGAGCGGCCGCTGGATCCACAGCGCCACCATCAGGATCAGTACCGAAAGCGCGATCGAGAAAGCGAGGCCGATGTCGATGAGAAAGGCCGGGATCGGCAGGAACAGCACGGCCAGGATGATGACGATGCCGATGGCGAAGAAGACGTCGCGGCCGTTCTTGGCTACCGCGCCGGGCTGGATGCTTTCGCTGATCGCCATGTCGTCCCCAAAACCATAGACTGCCGAGCGCGCGACAGCCTGGTGAAGGTAGCCCGCCAAGCTTGCGCGAGGGCGGGAGACTGGCTAGTTCGAACGAGCATGCGCGGGTGGCGTGCGGGCCGGCTTGGCAAAGAAGGGAAAACCCATGCTTCTGATCATCGGCACCATCCGCTTGCCGCCAAACAAATTGGAGGAAGCCAAACCCGCCATGGAGCGCATGGTTTTGGCCAGCCGTGCCGAGGCCGGCTGTGTCCAATATTCCTACGCGCGGGATGTGCTCGATGCCGGGCTCATCCGGGTCGCGGAAGCCTGGAGCGACCGGGCGGCGCTGGACGCGCATTTCGCCTCGCCGCACCTTGCGGACTGGCGTGCCAGCTGGCCGGCACTTGGCATCGGCGAGCGCAACCTCGTGCTCTATGAAGCCGGCGAGCCCACGCCGACCTGATCGGTTTGCCACAATGGCGCCTCGTCTGTCGCCATTGTGGTTGCCATGCCTTGTCGCCGGGCGTATCAGGCGGCCTTTCCACTGCCTTTTGTGATGTCGGCGAGCCGCCCCGGTGCTTTCCAGAAACCACAGCGAAGTCTACGCCCGCCGGCTGCGCGCGGTGCTGATCCGATCGGTGCCGCTGCTCGAGGCGCGCGGCATAGCGGTGGTCATCCTGGCCGGCGCCGTCGGCGTGATGGCGGGCCTACTGGTCACGGCGATGAGCCAGATCGTGCAGGACCTGCACGGGCTGTTGTTCGGCGTCCAGCCCGGTGGTCGGCTTTCAGGCATGTTCTCGCTCACCAATCCGGCGCAGGCGCTGGTACCGGCGATCGGCGGCATCCTGCTCGGCCTAACGGTGATCTGGCTCAGAATCCGGAAATTCCGCGCCCCGATCGACCCGATCGAAGCCAACGCGCTCTATGGCGGACGCATGTCGCTGACCGACACCTTCATCATCGCCGGCCAGACGATGATCTCCAGCGGTTTTGGCGCCTCGGTCGGGCTGGAAGCCGGCTACACGCAGGTCGGGTCCGGCCTGGCGTCACGGCTGGCGCACTTCTTCAGGCTGCGCCGCAACGATGTCCGCATCCTGGTTGGCTGTGGTGCGGCCGGTGCCATAGCGGCCGCCTTCGATGCGCCGCTGACCGGCGCCTTTTATGGCTTCGAACTGATTATCGGCATCTATTCGGTCGCCAATGTCGCGCCTGTCATGACAGCGGCGATCTCAGCCTCGCTGACCGCCGAAATGTTCGGCGGAGCGCCGTTTCCGCTTGAGCTTTCGGGCCTGCCGTCGCTCACCGCCAGCCAGTACCTGCCGTTCCTGCTGCTTGGTCTGCTGGGCGGGGCCGTGGCGATCGCCATCATGCATCTGGTGACGCTGATCGAGCGCGGTTTTGCCAATTTGTCGATCGATGCGTCGCTGCGCCCCGTCATCGGCGGCGTCGTCGTCGGCTTGTTGGGGTTGATCACGCCGCAGGTCCTGTCCAGCGGCCATGGCGCGCTGCATCGCGAATTCTCGATGAATTACGGACTGGCCGTGGTGGCCAGCGTCTTCGTGCTCAAGCTGGCGGCATCGGCGATCTCGCTGGGATCGGGCTTTCGCGGCGGATTGTTCTTTGCCTCGTTGTTCCTCGGCGCGCTGCTCGGCAAGGCGTTTGCGGATGTGATGGTCGTCGTCTCCCCGGCAACCGGCATCGACCCTGCCGTCGCCGCCGTCGTCGGCATGACGTCGCTCGCCGTCGGCGTCGTCGGCGGACCGCTGACGATGACCTTCCTGGCGCTGGAATCGACCCGCGACCTGACGCTGACCGGCGTCGTGCTGGCGGCCTCGCTCATGTCGGCGATCCTGGTTCGGGAAACCTTCGGCTACTCGTTCTCGACTTGGCGCTTCCACCTGCGCGGCGAGACCATCCGCAGCGCCCACGACGTTGGCTGGATGCGCAGCCTCACCGTCGGCTCGATGATGCGCAAGGATATCAAGACCATCTCTGCCTCGACCACGCTGGCAGCCTTCCGCAGGCAAGTGCCGCTCGGCTCGGCCCAGCGCGTCATCGCCGTCGATGCGGGCGACCACTATGTCGGCATGCTGATCGTGGCCGAACTGCACAGCGATCTATCCGACGGCGAGGTCGCGGTGCGCGATCTTGCCAAGTACAAGGACGCGGTTCTGGTGCCCAGCATGAACGTGCAGGCCGCTGCCGAAACCTTCCAGCGCGCTGGCGCCGAAGAACTCGCCGTGGTCAAGGATTTCACCGACCACATCGTGCTGGGGCTGCTGACCGAAGGCCATTTGATGCGGCGCTACGCCGAGGAACTCGACAAGGCGCGCAGGGACCTGTCGGGCGAGGGGTAGCGTAACCCAGGGAATCCAGGAGGCCAAGCGCGGTTGCTAAGCCTAATGCTCGATCGGTCCCTTGGCCATCACGAGAGCCGTGCCGGCGGTCGTCGGGCGCTCGATCATGCGCCGCACGCGCGGCGGCTCGTCGCCGCTGTGCAGCGCCCGCACGCGCTCGCCGATGACGGCGTCGGCATGGGTGATGCGTCCATTGTGGCGCACATATTCGATCCAGGTCGGCGTATGGTAGTGCTCGATCCAGATCGACGGATTTTCGAGGTCGCGCGCCAGTGTCCAGTTGCGGGCGCCGTCACGGCGGCGGATACGGCGACGTTCGGCCATGGTGGCGAGGAACTCGGGTACGTCCTGTTCGCGGATGACGTATTCGATCATGATGGCGATCGGCCCGCTGCGCGGCTTGAGGTCAAGCGCCAGGTGCGGTTCCCTGAAGCGGTTGAGTGGATCGAGGTTAAGCACCTGCTGTTGTGGCAGCGGCAAGAGCAGACCGATGGCGCCGCCGGCCAGCATGGCCATGCTGGCCGCGATAAGCGCGGTTTCGGCGCCATGGGCATCGGCGACGACGCCCCAGATCCAGCTGCCGAGCGCGATGCCGCCGAAGGTCGCGGTCTGATAGACCGACAGCACCCGGCCGACCACCCAGCGCGGGGTGGCCATCTGTACCGTGACATTGAAATGCGACAGCGCGATCACCCAGCAAGCACCACCGACGAGCAGGCCGAGTGAGGTCTGCCAGGCATGGTGGCTGAAGGCGGCGTTGAAGGCGCAGACGGCGAAGCCGGCGAAAGCACAGCGCACCATCGTCTCGCTGGACAGCAATTGCCGCAGCCTGACGCTGATCAAGGCGCCGCCGACGGCGCCGATGCCGAAAGCGCCAAGCATGATGCCGTAGGTCAGGGCGTCGCCGTTGACGACATCGCGCGCCACCAGCGGCAGCAGTGCCAGCACGGCGCCGGCGCTGAAGCCGAAAGCAGCTCCCCTGACCAGCACCTTGCCAATGTTGGGCGACATGGCGACATAGCGCAGGCCGGCGCCCATGGCGGCACCCAGTGACTCGCGCGGCAAGGTCGATACCGGCACGTCCGGCTTCCAGCGCGCCAGGACGACGATCAGGCCGATATAGCTCACCGCGTTTGCCGCAAACGCGGCCGCCGCGCCGGCAGCGGCGACGATGATGCCGCCGATCGCCGGGCCGACGCTGCGGGTAAGATTGAAGCCCATCGAATTGAGCGCGACGGCGGCCGGCACCTTGTTACGGGGCACGATGTCGCCGACGGAGGCCTGCCATGACGGGCTGTTGAGCGCGGTGCCGCTGTCGATCAGGAAAGTAAAGGCAAGCAGCGTCCACGGCGTGATCAGGCCGGAATAGGTGAACAGGGTCAGGAACACCGAGACCACCAGCATGAAGGTCTGGGCGATCAGCATCACTTTGCGCCGGTCGAAACTGTCGGCAATGGCGCCGGCGACGAGCGCAAACAGCATGATCGGCAAGGTGGTCGAAGCCTGGACCAGGGCCACCTGATAGGGGGAGGTGGCAATCGTGGTCATCATCCAGGCGGCGCCGACGCCCTGGATCAGGCCGCCGAAATTGGAGACGAGACTTGCACCCCAGACGGCGCGGAAAATGCCGTGCCGGAAGGGCGCCAGTGCCGAGACGCTCTCGTTGTCCGGCTTTTCGTCAATCATCGGTGGTTCCTGCCATGTCGTGCCGATTCGTCAGACGATCCGTTTGCTCAGGCCGTTTGCCGAAAGTAGGGCATGGCGCCGCAAAGGGCGAATGTCTTTCGAAAAAGCCCATGGTCCAACAATGGGATAGAGGAGGTCCACGCCCTATCTGCCGCCAGACCTGAGGAGATGCATCGGGTCTGCAAGCGACCTGCCCGAATGCAAAGGACAATCTAGCCGCAGCCGTCTGCAAGCCTTGGCACTCGTTCCAACACAGTCGGATAGCTGCCGCTCAGAAGCCGTTCTGGATTCGCTCGAAGATGACGTTGGTGAAGGCTGATATCTGGCTGCCGATGAAAGGGCCGGTCAGCGCCACCACCAGCATGATGGCGACGATCTTCGGCACGAAGGTCAAGGTGATTTCCTGGACCTGCGTCAGCGCCTGGATGAGGGCGATGCCGATGCCGACCACCATGGCGACAAGCACCACCGGGGCGGACGCGGTGAGCACCGTCCACACCGCGTACTGGACGATATCGAGAGCGTCGGCCTCGTTCATGGGACTTGCTCTCTGTCGAAAGCGTCAGCTCGCTGCCTTGACCGAGACTCCCGGCCCGACCGCGACTTCGGTGCCGTTCTGCAGCACTGCGATGAGGCCGCTGGTGGCGAGGCGCACCGACGCCACCGTGCCTGTCGTGTTGCCATCGGCGGAGGTTATCGATCGCCCGATCAGCGCGTCGGCCTGCGACAGCGCCGAGGACTGCATGATCTGGTCGAGCTTGGTGTTGCTTTGCACCGATTGCTCGACCTGCGAGAACGTGGCGAGCTGGGCGACGTACTGCGTCGAGTCCATCGGCTTGGTCGGATCCTGGTTCTTCATCTCGGCGATCAGAAGCTTCAGGAAGGACTGATAGTCGACCGCTGTCTTCGACGTCGACGCGGTGGCCTGGTTGGCGCCGGTCGGTATCTTCGTCGTCATGTCCACGTTCATCAGTATCGTGCTCCCACAGCCAGCGGGCGCTCGGCACCCGGAACGTCGTCATTGCCGCCCAGCGCGCGGCGTTCAAGCGGATAGAGCGCGCGAATTGCTTTCAGCGCCTCGTAAATATAATCCTCGCCGACCATGCGGTCGATCTGTTTCAGCGCGCCGCAGATCTGGGTGTCTTCGAAGCTTACAAGCAGCAACGGCAGCGAGCGTCGGAACATGTCGCGCGCGGCGGCCGCGCCGGCCGGGTTCATCAGCATGACCTGCAGGATGAAATACAGCTGCTTGAGCGGCGTCGAGGCATCTTCGGCCTGGATCACGTGGCTTTCGAGCAGGAACTGCACGTCGTTCATCAATTCGACGGTGACCTTGCGGTCGACACGGATGACGGCGCCGTTAATGTAGATCTTTTCATTCGGCTTGAGCGATATCTTCAGTGTGTTGGTCATTGAATGCCGTCCCTGATGATCTGGGACACTTCGATCAGCCCTTCGAAATTATTGGTGCGGCCCTGGCGAATGTCCTCCGCCTCGCGCAGCAGCCACAGACCGATGGAAATGAGGTTGGCGCGCAGTTCCTTGGGCAGGGCGTTGTCGCTGGAGCCGAGGTCCTCGACGAAGGCGGTCCAGACACGGTTGGTGAAATTCAGTGCCTCGATCGCCTCCATCGAACTGTGGCCGGCCGCCGCCGCTGCCGCCAGCATGTCGATCGAGCGGGTCAGGAGTTCCCGCTCGCGGTCCTTCGCATCGGCTACTGAGGTGCTCTGGATGTCGGCGTAGGAGAATTGGTACATCGTTGGGGCTCTACCGTTCCGTTAAGCGTTGTCAGGTCAGGTAATTCAGCAGGCTGAGCTGCTGCAGGCGTGCGGTCAGCGCGAAGGACGTTTCGATGTGCTGCGTCAGGTCGGCGACGCGGGTCGCGGCTTCGGCTGGATCGACGCCAACCAGATCGACAATATGCCGTTCGAACAGATCGGTCTGAGTTTTCATACGGTCGTTTGCGTCGGACAGCCGCTTCTGGACGATGCCGGTCTCGGACTGAACCTGGGCAATGCCGCTCAGCGCTTCGCCGACCAGCAACGTGGAGCGGCTGACGACCGTGTTCTTCGCAGCCTGGCTGATGTTGCTGGACATCAGGCTGGCAACCATGGTTGCCGCCATGGCGAGCTTCTGGATGCCGTCGCTGTTGGCACTGGTCGAGGTCGGTGTGGTTTCGTTGAGCGCGATGCGGCTGACGATCTGCTGGTCGGTGGCGTTCGACCAGTTGCCTTGCCATCCCGGACCCATGAACTGCGGTACGACGTCGTTGGTGATGAAATCGTCCATCTGCGCGGCAGTGATGTTGGCGGCTGCCGGGTCATCCGGGGTGAAACCGAAATTGGTGACGAAGGAAGCATCGAATGCCGCCTTTGCCGGCGAGCCGGCGGCGCTGAAGTCGTTGATCGGCTTGACGTCGGTGTTGGTGCCGGCGAACAGGTACTCGCCGTTGACGCTGGTGTTGAGGATCGAGGTCAGCTGCTGGATGGTCGCTTTGCCGGAATCCCGGGTGAGACTGTTGGAAGAATCGCTTGATGAGGCGGTGGTCAGGGCAGACAGGAATGTCTGAGCGGCGCCGGAGAGCTGGCCAAGCGAGGTCTGCGTCGAGGAAAGGCGAGCGCCGACCAGGCCGTTGGAGTCGATGATGACATTGAGCCGGTCGAGATCGCGCTGGAAGGTGACGGACTGGGCAGTGCGCCCTCCGAGAGCTAGACCGACATCGGCGACCTTGCCACTCGAGGACTCTTTCGTAGCTTTGACGAGATCGGCCTGCATGCGCATCTGCTGGGAGCGCATGGCGTTCGATATGGCGGCTGACGAGACAGAAGTCATGGATTATCCCACCGCGTTGAGCAAGGCCGCCATCATGTCGTCGACGGTTTTCATCATCCGGGCCGACGCCTGATAGGTGTGCTCGAGGTCGAGGAGCAGCGACATTTCCTGGTCGACATTGACGCCGGTTGCGTTGGACAGCGCCTCGGCGCTGCGCGAGGCCAGTGCTTCCTTGGCGTCGGAAGCGGTCGATGCCTGCTGGCGCATGCCCTCGAACCAGCCGATCGAGTTGGCCGCGTAATCGGAAACGCTGGACGTAGCCGAAACCCCGGCGGCGGGATCGAAGGCCATCGGCTGGTCGAGCCGATCGCCATAGGCAATCAGCAGGGTGGAATAGGATGCGCCACCGGTGTTGGCGACATAGGCCGCACCGTTGGCACCGCCGTCGCGCAGCAGCGTCGGATTGCCGCCGCTGCTCGGGTCCATCACCGCATTGACGCTGATGGATGCGGCAAGCCCGTTGACCAGCGTGCCCGCTGCCGGCACGGCCGGCGCGCCCGACCATGTGAAAAGGCCGGTTTTGTTAGGTTGCGATGGCGCCGTTTCGGCAAAGGCCGTGATCAGGCCGCGCGCGGTCTCGTCGAGCTGGCTCTGCATGGTCGAGGCGACGCCGTCGCGCAGTTGCAGCAGGCCGGCAAGCGTGCCGCTGGCGCTGGTGTTGCCGCCGGCTCCCGCCGAGATCGGCACATTGTCGATATAGACTGCATTGCCGGCGGCGCCCGCGGTATAGCCAGCCGACGCCGCGAAACTGACCGTGCGCGGTATCGTCTCGAACAATGTCGTGCCGTCACCGGTGGTGATGACCATGTCATTGTCGCCCCGCGAGAAAGTCGACACCGGGACATAGTTCGAAATCTTCTTCAAAAGCGCGTCGCGCTGGTCGAGCGCATCGGAAACATCGTTGCCGGAGCGGGTTCCGGTCATGACGGCCGTGTTGGCATCCTGGAACTGGCTGAGCAGCGAGTTCAGGTCGTCAACCGCCGTGGCGATCTGGCCATCGGTCTGGGTGCGGAAATCCTGGACGGCCTTGGAGCCCTCGTTCAGCGAACGCACAACCTGCTTGGCGGCGTCGATGACGCTGGCTCCGAGGTTCTGGTTGGACGGGGAAGTGGCGTAGAGCTGCAGCGCCTGCTGCAGGTTGGCGATCACGGACGAGGGCGAGGACGCATTGTCGACGCCGTTGACCGCAACTCCCAGCTGATCCATGCCGCTGAAGAGCGCGTTCTGGCCGCTCCAGGCCGACAGTGCGCCGAGATTCTGGCGGAACAAGAGGTCATTGGTGACGCGTTGAATATCAACCGACCGCGCGCCCGGCGCCGTGCTGGTGACGATGGCCTGGCGGCGCGAATAGTCCGGATTGGAGGCGTCGGCAACGTTGCGCGAGACAACGCTGGTCTGTCGCGCGGTGTTCATAAGCGCGGACTGGGCGATACTCAATGCGGTAGACAGTGACATGCGGTCTTTCGCGGGGCGGTGCCCGTTTTATCTCTTCAGGTTTACAAGGACGTCCATCAGATCGGAGCCGGTCTGGAAGACTTTCGAATTGGCGGTGTAGCTGCGCTGCGCTGCGATCATGTTGGTCAGCTCCTCGGCGATGTCGACGTTGGAGTTCTCGATCGCGCCGGAGATAATGGAGCCAAGCTTGCCTTCATTGGCGAAGCCGACACGGACCGCGCCCGACTCGGTGCCCTGCGAGTAGACATTGCCGGGCAGTGCGGTGAGTTGATCCGGGCTCTGCACGTCGGCCAGCGGGATCTTGTAGAGCGGTTTGGTGGAACCGTCCTTGTACTGGGCGTAGATGGTGCCGTCCTTGCTGATCTGGACCTTGTCGATGGTGCTCGGCGCGTTGCCGTTGACCTGGGCATCGGAAACGGTGAAGCCGGTGCCAAGCTGGGTCAGCGCCGACAGATCGAGCGAAAAGGCAGAGCCGTTCGGCACGGTGAATGAAACGCTGGTGGGCGTGCCGGTGAGCTTGCCGGTGGTGGTGTCGAAGGTCAGATTGGCCGAACCGAGCGCGCCGCCTGTGTAGGGAAATGAGGTTCCGGCAGTGGCCTTCGACTGGTCGAAGACCGCTACCTGCCAGGTGCCGGTGCCGGTGTTGGTGAAATAGACGTCGAGCAGCTTCTTGTTGCCGAGATTGTCATAGGCGACCATCGAGGATTTCGACGTGTATTGTGCGCCCGCAGCGTTGGCGGCGGGCAGGTTGGCGGTCGCGACCGGTGTCGCGCCTGCCGGCAGGTTGCCGGCATAGCTACCGTCGGTGCTCGGCGTCGCGGTCATTCCCTGGTCGGAGATGACAACCGGGACCAATCCCTCGAAGCCGTTGACCGTCGCTGCCGGCACGCCGTTGTCGTAGCTATAGGCCATCAGCTGGAAGCCGGCCGAGTTGACCAGCCTGCCCTGCCCATCGGGCACGAAGGCGCCGGCGCGGGTCAGGTAAGGTGTGCCGCTCGGATCCTGAACGACAAAGAAACCATCGCCGCTGACAGCAAGATCCGAGACCGAGGTCGTGTATTGAAGCACGCCCGGATCGCTGACCGCCTGACGGATCGTCGTGGTGATGCCGCCGGAATTATAAGCGCCGCCTGTAGATGGCATGACCAGCGTCGAGAACTCTGCGGAGGACCGCTTGTAACCGGTGGTATCGGAATTGGCGATGTTGTCGGCGACCGTCGACAGGCGGTTTGCTTGCGCGTTCATGCCGGAAACGCCGGTCCGCATCATTCCGTAGAGGCTCATCGAAACGTCTCCCCAATGTGCATGCCGCTGGCTCCAAAGTGGATGCCACTGGCAACGAGGCTACGCGTGTTTTCTTGCGCGAGGCTGGCGCGAAGCTGCATCAGAAGACCAGCCGGTAGCCAAGAAAGCGCTTGGAATCGATCGGGTCGCTGCCCAGCTTTTCGCGCAGCTTCTTGCGCAGTTTGCTGATGTGGCTTTCGACCACGTTCTCCTCGACCTCTTCGTCGAAGATGCCGTAGATGGCGTTGAAAACCTGGGTCTTGGTGACGCGACGCCCGCGATTGCTCGCCAGATATTCGAGGATGCGGCGCTCACGGCGCGGCAGGGGCAGGGGCTGGCCGTCGATTTCTGGGTCGCGGCCGTCCATGAAGATGCGCATGGCGCCGATCTCGGTGTAGGCGACATCTTCCTGGGCCCGACGGCGGATGGCGGTGATGCGGGCCAGTATCTCTCTGATGTGGACGGGCTTGCGAATGACGTCGTCGACGCCGCTTTCAAACAACCGCAGCGTGTTCTCCAGGGAGTGCTGTTCGCTGAGCGCGATGACCGGAGCGCCGGTGCGATCGCGGATCTGGCGGGGAGAGATGGAGCCATCGCGGCAGTCGCCGATGAGGAAGGCCCTGACCGAGCGAAGATCGGTATCGGCAGCCGAGTTCACCCACTCACCAAACTCGCCGGATGCAAAGCCTGCACAGGCGATGCCCTCACGATCGAAAAGTGAATTGTATCCCTCTGTTACGAGCTCGCGCTCGTCAACGATAACAATCATCGGCCCGCCTCCGAATCAAATCATTTGCCCCGTGAAGAAAGGCGTATCCGCTGGCGAGAATCCTGAACAACCGTCATTTCTTGTAGCTAGTTTCTTGGGAGTCCGGAATCGTATCGGTTGCATTAGCATGCAGCCAAATATGCTCTCGAGGGTAAGAGCCGACTTGGTCCAAGCGACGAGTCAGGGTTGCGGGATCGACTCGCTGAACCGGGAAATACGCTTATGGGTTGCAAAAGCCGCGAGCGTTCGCGGTCCATTTTCCAAAGCCTGTGGCGACCATGTTGGCAATGACGCGGCAGACATAGATCTTCTGTGCCGGATCGTTGTCGGAACCGGCATGATAGCGGGCGACAGCCATCGACCAGGTCTCGTGACGGGCATGGAGGCCGGCCAGGAAGCGCGCCGCGTAATCGACGTTCTGGCGTGGGTCGAGCATGTCCTCGACGCTGCGAAAATGCGAGGCGTGGTAGTGATGGTTGATCTGCATGCAGCCCAGATCGATCAGCGTCTTGCCCTCGCGGCGGGCATTGGCAAAGGCGGCAAGGGCTTCGGCCCGGCTTCGCGGAAAGACCGCTTTTCCCTCTATATTCAAGGCGTTGGGTTGAAGGCTGCCCTTGTTTCCGGTCTCCGTCAGGCCAACGGCATAGAGGATGCCGGCGGGTACGCCATAGCGATCGGCGGCGCGCAGGATCTCCGGCTCGCAAGGGTTGGCCACAGCAGCGGCAGCGCTTGCCGCGCTAGATAATGATATCGCCGCCAGAGCGCTCGCGAGAAGGCGAAGTGCCGCGGCCGTAATCCTGCGCATCATCGTTGCGTTTTCCCGAGGGTTGCTGACCCGATTTCTGGCCGCCGGCTCCACCATTGCCGCCGCCCGAATTCCCGGATTGAAAGGACGACGGATCGCGGCCCGTTGCCGCCGGCAGGGGTGCGGTTGCATCGGAGCGGGTTGTGGCGGGACCTGCTACCGAAGGTTGCATGATTGTGACCTTGTCGACCTCGAAGCCAAGCCCGCGCAGCGATTTGACGATGGCCTCGCTGTCGGCTGACAGACGACGATAGGCGTCATGTGTTTCAGGCTTCAGCTCAATCGAAAGTTGTTCTCCGGAGAGGCGAAGATGGGCCGTAACCATCCCGAGTTCGGCTGGGTGCAGCTCGATCTTCAACACATGTGTCGGAACGGCAACAGAGCTGGCCAGCCGGGCGGTCGTGGATGAGGCTGAAACTGCCTTTTGCGGGCCGCTATCGGCGGCTATGGCGTTGATCACATTGAGAGCTGCCTGGCTGATGGGACTTTGCGGCGGTGCTGGGTAGCTCCGTTCGGACACCACGTCGATGCGTGTCGCGGACGGAGACTGTTTTCCCGCTTCGGGCCGCATCGCGGACTGGACGTCCTCGATGCTCTTCATCGCCGGCGCGTCGTGCTTCGACCGTGCGCCGGGCGCCTCGGCAGCCGGCGCCTCCGGCAGCTTCTGGGGCGCCACCGTGTTGTCGCGTTTCGACGTGCTCGAGGCAGCACCGGCAGCACTCGGCGGCTTGGCATCAAGCTCCGTCAGAGACCCCTCGACGATCGAGACCTGCTCCGGCTTCGATACAGTTTCGAGGGCTTCGCGTCCGGCGGTCAATTTCGAGCGGTAGGTCTTCGGCAGTGGAGCTTGCCCGTCGAGCGCCGGGGCCGGCGGGCTCTCGCCAGTTGATGCCTCGCGCCCGGCTGCTTTGGACGATGTGGAGAAATGGCGCAGGTCATGAAACGCGATCAGCAGCGGCAGGTCGTCTTGAAGCGGCGCGGCATCGGCTTCCGGAGCCGCCTTTTCGGCGTCGGCATCGTTCCTGTGTGACTTTGGTCCCAGGTCGTCCTTGCCGGCCTTCACGGCCGGCCCTTTGGCGGGGGCGATCGGTCCTGGATCGGCCGACGACGGCTCGGCCTTGCCGACATGGCCGGCGAGGCCGGCAGTGAGCTTGCTCCAGCGCGGGTTTCGTGTTCCCGCTTCGGTCGTCGGCTGCCGTTGCGGGCGGGCAGGATCGGTGTCGCCGCGCAGCACCTTGCCGAAGCCATCGTCATCGTTCCTGCCATTCGCGGCCGGTCGCTCCGACGTCGCGCGCGTGGAGGCAGATCCTGGCAGGGCCGGGCCGAGTCTGGCGGTCATTTGGGGGCGGCTCCAAGCATCTGGTCGATCACGTCGAGCTGTCGACGTGTTCTGGTCATGGCGGCATCGGTCGGATCGGTGGGCTGGGGACTGGCAGCAGGCGACGGCGCCGACGCCGGCATGACAGCCGCCGCATCGGCAGGCGCGGACGGAACCGCGTGCGTGTCCGGCGCACTGGCAGCTGGTCGGCCGGAGGCTGCGGCGGCGGCAGGTTGCTCCGAGATCGCGCCTTCGACCGGTGGCAGTCCGCTGACATCGGCGCCTTGCGGTGTGGCGGTCTCGGGCACCGGTGGTTGCCCGACCGCAACAGGGGCAGGCTTTTCCTCGGGAAGGGCGGTGGGCGGCGCCACGACTTCGCCAGCAATGGCCTGCGCGGCGTCCAGCAAAGCGCGGTCGCCATCCGACAACCGGCTGCGGTCGATCCTGCCAAGCTTGCCGCGAACATCCTCGATGGTGCCCGAGGTGACGGTGGAAAGGCTGGCATAGAGCAAGGCGCGGGGATCATCCTGGTTGGTGTTGCCGTCGCGGCCCTGCTCGGCCCGTACCGAGGCGAAGGCCGACAGGTCGTTCAGACCGTCGATCGCGGCGCGGCGGGCGATGCGTAGATAGATCACCTTCTCGCGCTCGGAATCCATCATTGAGGTAATGTCGGCCAGCTTGTCTTGGCTGATCGACATATGCAGCGCGATGACGCCGGAGACGAAAGAGTCGGCGAACTGGCTGGCATAGGGTGAATAAAGATAGCGCTCCACATATTGGGTGGAGGCAAGCGCGAAGCGTGCCGCGTCACCTTGCGCGACTGCAATGCCGACCGAACGGCGAAGTGCAGCTTCCTCGACCAGCGTGCCGGGGCTGAGCAATCTTGCCTTGTCGAGCAGACCAAGTGCGGCCGCTGGCTGGTCGCCGGCAAGCAACGAGCCTTTGACCAGCGCAAGGAAAGCGCCGAGATCCGGAGGCAGCGCCATGGGCTCGATCGGCTTCAAGGCTTCGATCGCCTCGCCGGGCCGGCCGGTCAGGTAGTCGATTACGCCTTTGGCTATGGCAAGGTTTTGCGGGTCCGTCGTGGCGCGCGACGCGGCGGCCTCCACCGTCACCGGGTTGCCGCCGCTCATGCCGTAGACAAGCAGGGCGCGAAAGTTCTTGGGATCCTTGTAGTCCTCGGCATCCGCCGTGCGCAGGCGCGCATCCGCCATCTCCAGCAGCTTGGCCTGCATCGGGAGCGCGGCATGATCGCCGGTGGCTATGCGATCCTGCACCAGCTGCAGCGAGCGCACCAACTGATATGGCTGCAGCGCTTCCTGAGCGAAGCCGGCCGACGGGTGTCCGACTGCCAGCAGCAACAGGCCAATCAATTGGCTGATGGCGGCGGTTCGCCTCATCCGTCGGTCGCCATCAGGATTTCGATGCGGCGGTTCACGGCCGCCAATGGATTCGCGGGGTCCTTCGGCTGGCGGTCGGCGAAGCCTGCGACCTCGGTGATGCGGCGTTCGTCGACGCCACCGCGCACGAGCATGTAGTAGGCGGAATGCGCGCGCGCCGTCGACAGTCGCCAATTGTCGTAGCTGTCGCTGCGGAAAGGTCGCGCGTCGGTGTGGCCGTTGATGCTGATGGTGCCCTTTTGGCTGTTGACGATGCGGCCGATCTTCTCCATCGCCAGCACAAGTTCGCGTCTCGGCAGCGCCGAGCCAACCTCGAACATGCCGAAGTCGAACTGGTCGGTGATAGAGATGACGACGCCCTTGTCGGTGGCTTCGACCGAGACGCCGTCGTGCAGCTTGTCGCCGGATTTGAAGGCATCGGCCAACTGCCGCTTGACGTCGGCCGCGGCCTTGACAGCGGCGGCGGTCGGCGCCTTCTCGCTGGTGTAGGGCTTGGCAGCCTTTTGCGGCTCGGCGTCGGCTTTGGCTGGGTCCGCGGCCTTGATGTCGTTCGGTTTGGTCTCGCCCGGTTTGGTTTCGCTTGATTTCGTGTCGCCGACCTTGGCCATTTCCGGATTCGTGGCCTGCTTGCCGATCGCGTCCTTGGCCAGCGGTTCGTGCGGTGCGGCAGCGACGGGCGGTACGGCTTTGACTTTCGGCACTTGCGTTTCGGCGGCCTTGTCGCCGGGCTTGACCGGATCGCCCTCGATCCTGGTGCGCTCGGCACTGGCCTCCGCGGCGGGCGCCGCCATTTGTTGCGACCAGAAATCCGGCTCGAAGGGATCGCGGTAGGAGGCGCCGCCAGAGGCGCCTGTCGCCGGGCCGGCAGCCTGCGCGCCGCCGTCGCCCTTCTGACTGACGTTCTGCATGACGCCGGTGTCGGTGGCGATTTCCGAAAGCACCGCATAAGGATCGGCGAACAGATGCTCGTCGGAGTGCTCCGCCTGCGGCAGTTCCTGCTTTTCCTGCTTGCGGTCCGCCGAGCCGTCGCCGTCCTGGCCGGCCTTGTTGGTCGCCTTCTGCGGATTGTCGGCCGTCGTGCCGATCGCGCGCGGACCGTCGCCGAGATCCTCCAGGCCCTTGCGGCTCGAATTGCGGTCGACCAGCTTGACTGGGTTGAAGTAGCTGGCGACGGCCGCCTTGGTCTGCTCGTTGGCGGCGTTGATCAGCCACATGACCAGGAAGAAACACATCATGGCCGTCATGAAGTCGGCGAAGGCGATCTTCCAGACGCCGCCATGGTGGGCGTCGTCGTGATCGCCATGCGCATGCCGCACGATGATGATTTCGTGGGGGGCGTGTCCGGCCTCTGCGACGCTCATGCAAGAACCTCTGAGAGGGTCGTCGACCATTCGGCCATGCGCGTTTCGAACACCGCCTCGTCGATGGCGACAGTGAGGTCGAAGCCCGGTGTCTCGACGAAGTCGAGATTGGCGGCGCGTGGCCCGAGCGATGCCTTCAGCGTTTCGAATAGTGAGAGCGGCCCGCGGACGGCGATGCGCACCGCTTCAGCATCGCCGACCGCCTCGCGTATCGCACTGGCGAGCACCTCGATCGAGCGTTTCTGCAGATCGTCGCTAATGATGCCGCCAATGATGCGAGCGACCGTGGCGGCGACAAGTCCGGTCACACGCGCCTCCATGGCATCGATACGCTGCGAGACCGCCTTGCCGATATCGTCGCCAAGGCTTTCGAGAAATACCCTTGCTTCTTCTGCATTGGCCTGGCGTTCGGCTTCGAGCGCTGCTTCATGCGCAACCGAAAGGCGCGCCTCAAGCGCAACCTCGGCCTGGACAACCGCTTCCGCGATCAGCGTGCCGATATCGGCTTGCGGGGCAGGCGTCTCCTGATTGTGTTGGGGATCGACCGTGGCCCGGCTGGCACGTTGCGTGCGTGTGCCGAAATCAGGCAGAAGGTCGAAGAGGGCTGCGGAGGGCATGGTCTACACCGCAACTTCCTGGGCTGCCCATTTGCGCAGGATCTGCGCGGTACGCTCCTCGTTGAGGTCGACCATTCGGGCAAGCCGATCCTGCGGCGCCGGCCTGATCTTCTGGCGAAGATCATCGAGCGGTGTCGGACCTGGTCGCGAACCGGGCAAGGCGCCAACCGCGACATTGTCGGCGACCGCCGTGGCTTCCGGCATTGGCAGCGAGCGCTGGACGTCATCGAAGCTGGGGCCCGACAGGGCCGGTGTTGCCTTAGCCGTCAGCGCCGATGCCATTGGCCTCAGGCCGAAGAAGGCGACCAGGAACACCACGACGATGAAGGCGCCGGCGTTGATCAGCGTGCCGGCATGCTGGCCGATGGAATCGAGCATTCCGGCCTGCGGGATCGCCTCGCCCTCCAGCCCGTCGATGAACTCGACAGCCGAGACATCGATGACGTCGCCGCGCTTTTCGTCCAGGCCGGTGGCCGAGGTCACCATCTTCTGGATGTCGGCGACGCGCTTGGCAATCTGCTCCGGCGTGGCGTCCTTGCCGAGTATGGTCATCAGCCGCTGCTGGTTGACGACGACGGCAATGGACATCTTGGTGACGCTGTAGCCGTTGGAGACGGTGGCGATCTTCTTTGAATTGATCTCGTAGTTGGTGATCTCTTCTCTGCGATCGTTCTGCGAAGAGGACTGCGGACCATCGGTGGCGGTTGCCTGGGTCTCGGGCAGGTTCTGTTCGACGCTGGCCGGGGTCGAGGCCTGCTTCTGATTGTTGTTCTCGTTGGCGCGCACCGATTGCACCGAGCGTTCGACGCGGGAGTTCGGATCGAAGATGGTTTCTTCGGTCTGGCGGGTGTCGGTGTTGACCTCGGCCTTGACGCTGGCGCGGAAATTATCGGGGCCGAGATAGGCAGTCAGCGCACGGCGGATGTTGTCGCCGATCTGAGCCTCGACGGTCTGCTCGACGCCGAGCGTGCGGGCGGCGCTGGTGTTGGAAGGGTCATCGCCCGCGGCCAGCAGATTGCCGCTGGAATCGAGCACCGTCACCTTGTCGGCCGACAGGCCGGGGACGGCGGCGGCAACGAGATGGCGGATCGACATGGCGCTCTTCTCGGCGTCGATGCCGGCGTAGCGGATGACCACCGAGGCGGAAGGCTGCTGATCGTCGCGGCGGAAATTGGCGCGTTCGGACATGACGATATGGACGCGCGCCGCCTTGATGCCCGATATCGACTGGATGGTGCGGGCGATCTCGCCTTCCAGCGCACGCGCGCGGGTGATCTGCTGCATGAAGGAGGTGAGGCCGAGCGAGCCGACATTGTCGAACAGTTCGTAGCCGGCATTGGCGCTTGTCGGCAGCCCCTTTTCGGCCAGCAGCATGCGCGCCTGCGCGGTGGTGCCGGCCGGCACCAGCACCGAGGTTCCGTCGGCACCGACGTCGAAGCCGATGCCGGCTTCGCCCAGCACCAGGCCGATCTGGTTCACGTCGGCGCGGTCGAGGCCGACATAGAGCGTGTCGTAGGCGGGGCGGTTGAGATAGACCGAGGCGATGCCGATGACACCCATCACCAGAACCGCGATGCCCGCCAGCATGGCGAGGCGCTTCACGCCAAACCCGCGGAGATTCGAGATGATGCTCTGGATCTGTTCCGGCACGGTTCAACGACTCCCAGCATGATTGTCCGCCGGAACAGTAGTCTTCGAAGCTTGTGCGAAAATGAAATCGGGCCGCGCTTGCGACGCGGCCCGTCAATCGGGATGAGTGGGGATCGCGCTGGTGGCGCCTGTGATCAGTTCTTGAACAGCGACAGGATCGACTGCGAGGCGCTGTTGGCGATCGACAGCGCCTGGATGCCGAGCTGCTGCTGCACCTGCAATGCCTGCAAGCGGGTCGATTCCTTGTTCATGTCGGCATCGACGAGCTGGCCGACGCCGCGGTCGATGGAGTCCATCAAGCTCTGGGTGAAGGTCTTCTGTAGGTCGATGCTGCTCTTGGCGGCGCCGAGGATGGTGGCGGAGTCGGTCAGCTGAGCCATGACCTTGTCGATCCTATTCACCATCTGCGTGATGATATCGTCGGTCACCCCGGCCGCCGTGATATCGAGGTTGTAGGCCGAGATGTTGTCAATCTTGGCGGGGGTGCCGGTAACAGCGGCCTGGCCCGCGGTGTTCGCGGCGATATCAGTCCCTCCGCCGGCGATCGCGGCAGCATAGGCTGTGTCATACTCCGTCTGGGCGGCTCCTGTGGAATAGATGGAAGTCTGGCGATCGAGGGTGCCATAGTTCTTCACGTCGCTGGCAAGGCCGTAGTCAAAGAGCTTAGTGCTCTCGACATCGATGTCGATCGTTCCGATCGAGATGGCGCCGGATGAGGAGCGATTGAATGAAGAAACAATCTGGGAGTCGGGCTGGACGCCGTCATTGGCGGCCGCGACCTGCTTGGAGGTCACCGCAAGGAAATTAGATCCCGAGAAGGTGGCTGCATCTGCAAAGGACTTCATCTGCGCCTGAAGGGCCTTGATCTCGGTCTGGGTCTTCGCCTTGGCGGCATCCGTCTGGCCGACGGTCGAGAGCACCTTTGTCTTGATCTGACCGATCGTCGTCAGCACATTGTTCAAGCCGGTGTAGGCGGTATCGACTTTCGAGGCGCCGAGGCCGAGTGCGTCCTGGACCGTCGACAGGGCCTGATTGTCCGAACGCATCGTGGTGGCGATCGACCAATAGGCGGCGTTGTCGGAGGCCTGCGAGACCCGATAGCCCGTCGATATACGAGCCTGCGTCTGTTCGAGCGACTTGCTTGTGGCGCTGAGGCTTTGGAGTGCGGTTAACGCCGAAGCGTTTGTCATGATGCTCGCCAAGAAAGTCGCTCCTTCTCAAAAGCCGACATGCTCAGACACGCCGGATAGGACTGTTCAACGCTGCTATCGTGCCGGTAGGGCCGATTCGCCAACTGTTGTAAGCTATTGGTTAACCATAATTAGCGCGACATGGTTAACAGCCTGTTAAACGCTGGCTTCCAGAGTTAAGGAGCGACGGTTGCGCGGGGCTGGAGAAAAACGCAAATCGGGCCGCGCTTTTGGGGGGGCCCGATTTCTTGGTGCGAAATGTGGTGGAGCGGAGGCGATTAGCCGCGGAAGAGCGACAGGATCGACTGCGAGGAACCGTTGGCGATCGACAGCGCCTGGATGCCAAGCTGCTGCTGGACCTGCAGGGCCTGCAGACGGGTCGATTCCTTGTTCATGTCGGCGTCAACGAGCTGGCCAATACCGCGATCGATGGAGTCCATCAGGTTCGAGGTGAAGGTCTTCTGCAGGTCGATAGAGCTCTTGGCGGCGCCGAGCTTGGTGGCGGCGTTGGTCATGTCCTTGAGCGCCGCGTCGACGACGGTCATCTGCTGCGCGATCTGACTATCGCTGGCAGCAACGCCACCCGAGAAGATGGTCAGCGAGGCGACCGAATAGGTATCGGTGACCAGTGCAGCCGCGCCCAGGGCTGACTGCGAGCCCGAGGCTGCGGCCGCAGCGCCGGTGGTGCCGAGGCGGGCCGTGTCGAGGATGCCCTTGGCGGTCGGCGCGGCGCCGGCGTCATAGAGCTTGATGCTTTCCACTTTGACGTCGATGGTCGAGATCGAAACCGCACCGGTGGAGCTGCGATTGAAGGCCGAAACGATCTTGACGTCTGCCGCCGTGCCCGAAGCCGTGGACACCGACAGCATGTTGGTGCCGGAGAAGGTGGCGCCGTCAGCGTAGGCTTTCAACTGGTTCTGAAGAGCGGCGATTTCGACCTGGGTTTTTTCCTTGGCCGCATCAGTCTGACCGTAGGATGCGGTCAGCTTCTGCTGGATCTGGTTGATCGTGCTGATCGCGCTGTTCATGCCGGTGTAAGCGGTGTCGACCTTCGAAGCGCCGAGGCCGAGCGAGTCCGAAACGGTGGACATTGCCTGGTTGTCGGAACGCATCGTGGTGGCGATCGACCAGTAAGCGGCGTTGTCGGAGGCCTGCGAGACCTTGTAGCCGGTCGAGATGCGGGACTGGGTGGCTTCGAGGTTCTTGTTGGTGGAGTTCAGGCTCTGCAGTGCCGTCAACGCGGCAGTGTTCGTCATGATGCTGGACATGGCTACTCGTACCCTGATTTTACACGTGTTTTTTTGACATACCGGCTCTACCGGTATGACGGTGCGGCATCATGCCAATGATCTCTGGAAATCGATCACCCGCCATCTGCGAGCGAATATGCGGGCAAGTCCCTACCAAAGGGCTAAACCGGACGGTTAATCGAAAATATATTGCGTGAATTCTGCGCCGGAGTAGCGCGCCAGAGCGGCGCTGGAGGATTCAGTCGCCCGGGATCAGTTGAAGGAGCGCACCAGACTGCCGACGAGCAGATTCCAGCCGTCGATCAGGACGAAGAACAAGATCTTGAACGGCAGCGACACCACTGTCGGCGGCAGCATCATCATACCCATCGCCATGGTGATCGTCGCGACGATCATGTCGATGACCAGGAATGGCAGCACGATCAGGAAGCCGATCTCGAAGCCGCGCCGGATCTCCGAGATCATGAAGGCGGGCACGAGAATGCGGAGGTCGACGGTGTCGCGCGAAACTGTCTGGCCGCGCTCGCGGGCGAGATCGGCGAACAGGTCGAAGTCCTTGTCGCGCACGTTGTGCAGCATGAAGGTGCGGAACGGATCCGAAATCCTCTCGAACGCCTCGGTCTGGGTGATCTGGTTGTCCATCAGCGGCTTGACGCCGGTGTTCCAGGCCTGATCGAAGGTCGGCGCCATGACATAGAAGGTCATGAACAGCGACAGCGAGATGAGAATGAGGTTTGCCGGCGTCGACTGCAGGCCGATGCCGGCGCGCAGAATCGAGAAGGCGATTACGAAGCGGGTGAAGCTGGTCACCATGATCATCAGGCCCGGCGCCACCGACAGCACGGTCAGCAGGCCGAACATCTGGATGATGTAGCCGACGGTGGTGCCATCGGCCTTACCGATGCCGCCGAGATCCAGCTGCTGGGCCGCCGCGACGGACGTGGCGGCGGCGATCAACGCCATGGCGAGAAGGAACTTTCTCATTCGAGCAGCAATGTCCTGATGAGAACCTGTTTGGCGTGACCCTGGCTGCGGATCGAGGCGCGTTCCTCGAGATCGGCCTTCAGGTGCTGGTAGCCGCTGGCGCCCTCGATCTGATGCATCTTCAAGGTGCGCACCAAGGCCAGAAGATCCTGGTGGATGTCGTCCGACATTGCCTGTGGCTGCGGCCCATCATAGACGACGGAGACCTCCATCCTGATCCAGGTATCGGCAGGCGAAGCGATGTTGGTGGTGATCGGCGCCAGCACGACGAGCGTTGGCCCCACGCCTGGCTGCTCGGCCGCAGCCTGCTGCTCGGTCTTGCCTTGGTTCTCAGGCGCCGCCGGTACCGTCGGAGGTGCGCCGACGCCCTTCAGGTAGCCGCCGGACATCCAGCCCATGCCGATGGCGGCCGCCGTCACAACCAGCAGCATGCCGCCCTGGACGGCGAGCGAAGGACCCTTGCGGGGCTGAACCTGTTCGATATTTGCCACGGCTCGGTGTTCCCCAATCCTAGAACGGAAGAACCTGGTCGAGCACCTGCTGGCCGTAGGCAGGTTGCTGGATCTCGGTGATGCGGCCGCGTCCGCCATAGGAGATGCGCGCTTCGGCGATGCGTTCGTAGGGGATGGTGTTTTCGGCGCCGATATCGGCCGGCCGCACGATGCCGGCGATGGTGAGCACCCTGAGTTCGGCGTTGACGCGCACTTCCTGCGATCCCTTGATCATCAAATTGCCGTTCGGCAGGACATTGATGACGATGGCAGCGACATTGAGATCCAGGGTTTCCGATCGCTTGATCTCGCCATCAGCCGTCGTGTCCGTGGTGGAGTTCAGAGCGCCAGCACCCTTGCCGGCGGTGCTGCCGATCTTGTCCCATTGCGCGCTGATATCGAAACCGAGCTTGCGGTTGGCAGTGCGGCTCCTGTCGTTCTGGTTCTTGAAGTTGGCGCGGTCATTGATCCTGATCTTGACGGTCAGGATGTCGCCCTGGGACAGCGCCCGCGGATCGGTGAACAACCGGCTCTGGCGGTCATCCCACAGCGAGAATTTCCTGGGCGGCGCAGGCGGCGTTTCCGGATAGCGATAGAGGGAGGAGTCGGTGCTGCCACCGTCGATGCCGGAGCCGACTGGTGACAGAGCCGGTTCCCTGCCGACCTCCTTCAGGTTGGTTCCACAACCGGACAACATGACGACCGCGCATAGGACGAGCATTTTGCGGATCATGACGGGTCTGCCCTTCGGGCTGCGCTGGCCATGATGCCGGTGAGCGTCGCCGCCGCCTTCTGGTCCATTTCGTTGAGGATGACGCTCGCTTTGCGGGAATCGAGCTTCATCAATATGGCCGCCGCCAGATCGGCGTTGACGATGGCCAGCCGCTCGGCGGCGGCGTCAGGTTTCATGCCGGCATAGATCTGGACCACGCCATCCTCGGCCCGGGCCAGGAAAACCTCGCGTCGCTTGAGCCAGGTCTCGTATTCGGCCTTTTTTTCCTCCAGCGCCTTCATGCGCTGGTCGATGCCGGCCTGGAGCTGTTTCAGTTCCTCCGCCTGCAAGACATAGCGGCGGTCGCGGGCGGCGTCTGCGATGTTGGAGCAAAAACGCTCGATCTCGCTTTGGTCGGGTGCCTTCTCTCGCGCCAATTGCTGCGGCGGCGCTGCGACCGGTGCTCCCGGCAGGACCTGGCGGACCGCCTCCTCACCGCGTGCGGTATCGCCGGCAAAGGGCAGAGCCGCGAGAACGGCGGTCACGAGCAGGATTGCGACGGGGCGATATCTTTCAAGGCGTGAGAAGGAGCGTGTCATCGGCATAGCCTATTGCAGAACCAGGTCGGCCTGCAGGGCGCCGGCCGATTTAATGCCCTGCAGAATGGCAATGATGCCGTCCGGCTTTACGCCGAGCCGGTTGAGACCGGAAACGAGGGTTTGAAGATCGGGACCGTCGAGCACGGCAACGCGGGCGTCGGGCCGGCTGGCTTCGATGGCGGTGAACGGTTCGACGGCGGTCTCGCCCTTGGAGAAGGGCTCGGGCTGCACGATGCGCGGTGCTTCGGTGATGCGCACGGTGAGCGTGCCATGGCTGATGGCGACCCGCGAGATCTTGACGTCGTTGCCGATGACGATGGTGCCGGTGCGCTCGTCGATGACGACGCGGGCCGGCGTGTCCGATTCCACAACCAGGTTCTCGATCTCGGCATAGAAGCGAGCCGCCGAAACACCCTTTGGCCTTCTGATCTGCACGGTGCGCGAATCGCGCTCGGCCGCTACGCGCGCACCGAAACGCTGGCTGGTGTAGTCGTTGATGGCATCGGCGATACGGATGGCGGTCGAGAAGTCGGGATTGCGCAGTTGCAGCGTCAGTGTTGACTGATCGTCGAACTCGGCCTGGACGGCACGCTCGACGATGGCACCGTTGGGCACGCGGCCGGACGTCGGCACGCCTTGCGTCAGCTGCTCGGCCTGTCCCTTGGCGGTAAAGCCGGAAACGATCACCGAGCCCTGGCCGACGGCATAGATCTCGCCGTCCGCCGCCTTAAGCGGCGTCATGATCAGCGTTCCGCCGGCGAGCGAAGTCGCGTCGCCCATCGAGGAGACGTCGATGTCGATGCGAGCGCCCGACTGCACGTAGGGGGGCATGTTAGCGGTGACGATGACGGCGGCGACGTTCTTGGCGCGCGCGCTGCCGCCTTCGGTGGCGATGCCGAGATTTTCGAGCATGGCGCGGATCGACTGTTCGGTGAACGGCGAGTTGCGCAAGCTGTCGCCCGATCCGGCAAGGCCGATGACCAGACCGTAGCCGACCAGCTGGTTGTCGCGCGAGCTCTGCAGTTGGGCGATGTCCTTGATGCGCGAGGCGACCTGGCCCGGCGGCAGCGAACTCGGCCCGGACGAGACCCGAAACATGCGGCTGGTGGTGGCCGGATCATATTCGGGATCGTTATAGACGCCGCCATTCTTGGCGGCGAGATCGCGTTTGGCCTTCGGTGTCAGGCCGTCGGCCAGAGCCGGTTGCAGGCCAAGTACGGCTGCCAATATCAGGGTAAGTCCGCGCATCATGAAGCGCTGACCTGGATGGTTCCATCCGTCATCACCGTGCCGGACAGGATCTTGCCGCTGTCGACGTTGCGGACCTTGACGAGGTCGCCCGCGGCACCTGGCTGCAGTGTCACCGCGGTTGCCGAGATCGTCAGTCCGCCGGCGATGAAGAAGACCTGCACGGACGCACCCTGTTCGACCAGCCAGGCTTCGCGGATGGCGGTAGAAGGGATGTAGCGGCCGGGCAGCAGCGTGCGCTTGGCGACCTTGCCGTCGAGTTCCTCGGCCCTTGTGACGACTCCGTCCGGCTTGTGCTTGCCGGCGATGAGGGTCACCCGTTTCAAGGCCGTAAGTTCGATGGTCTGGCCGGGATAGATGACCCGGTTGGGTATCAGCACGACGTCGCCGACAGGTTGATTGCTGGCGATCTGGGTGGCTGACTGGTCGGCCGACTGGTTTGTCGATTCCTGGGCAAAAGCCGGCATGCCTCCCGCTACCAGCGCAAGGACGAGCGCGGTGCGGCGGAATGCGGACAGGAGGCCGGGCGTCGACATCATGCGTTACCGGATGTTCTTGGAGACGACGGAGGCCATGTCGTCGGCGGCCTGGATAACCTTGGAGTTCATCTCATAGGCGCGCTGTGCCGAGATCAGCTCGGTGATTTCCTTGACCGGATCGACGTTCGAGGCTTCGAGATAGCCCTGCTGGATGGTGGCAAACCCTGGATCGCCCGGGACACCGACATTCGCCGGACCGGAGGCCGTGGTTTCCTGGAACAAATTGTCGCCGAGCGGCGCCAGGCCCGCCTCGTTGGCGAAGTTGGCGATCTGAAGCTGGCCGAGATTCTGGAGGTCGGTCTGGCCGTCGATGCGAGCGAAGACCTGTCCCGTCTTGTTGACGATAACCTCGACGGCATCGACGGGGACGTTGATGGCCGGAATGACGGCAGCGCCGTCGACTGTCACCAATTGGCCTGTCGCGTTGGTGTTGAGGGCGCCGGCGCGGCTGTAGAGCGTGCCGCCGTCGGCGCCTTCGATCTGGAACCAGCCCCTGCCGGTCAGCGCCAGGTCGAAACTGTTGCCGGTGCTGGTCAGTTCGCCCTGGGTGTGAACGTTGCGCACGGCCGTCGTCTTGACGCCGAGGCCGATCGAGACGCCCTCCGGCACCAGCGAGGCATTGGAGCGGTTGGGCACACCCTGCGTGCGATCGACCTGGTAGAGGAGGTCGGAGAATTCGGCACGGGCGCGCTTGTAGCCGGTGGTGTTGATGTTGGCGATGTTGTTGGCGATGACTTCCAGATTTGTCTGCTGGGCATTCATGCCGGTGGCGGCGATGGCGAGTGCTTTCATGGCGGAATTCCTCAGATGCCCATTCGACTGACTTCGAGATAGGCGGAAACCACCTTGTCGCGGATGGCGACGGCGGTCTGCAGCGCCTGCTGCGCGCTCATCACGGCGTCGACCACCTGCCGGGTGTCGGCGTCGCCCTTGAGCGCCTGTATCGACACCTGTTCGGCGTTCTGCATCGTGTTGACCGTCTTGGAGGCGGCCTGGCTCAACGCTTCGGCGAAGGAGGTGCCGACATTGCCACCGGCCGAAGACGTCGCACTGCCCTGGAGCAGGCTTGTCACCGCATCGTCGCCGCCGATCGGCGACTTGAACTGAAGGGCTGCGAGGCCGCTGATCATTACTGGTTCCTCATCAGGTCGATGGTCATCGAAATAAGGTCGCGGGCCTGCTTGACGACCTGAAGATTGGCTTCATAAGAGCGGTTGGCCTCGGTCATGTCAGCCATCTCGATCAGCACGTTGACGTTGGGCATCTTGACGTAGCCCTTCTCATTGGCGGCCTCGTTGCCGGGCTGGAACTCGACCGGAAAGTCACTGGGATCACGATCGATCGAGTTCACTGCAACCGTCGAGCTGCCGGAGGTCCGGTCGAGCTCGGAGACGAAGCTGATGGTCTTGCGGCGATACGGATCGGAGCCGGGAGCAGTTCCCGTCGACTGGGCGTTGGCTAGGTTTTCGGAAACGACGCGCAGCCGCTCCGATTGGGCGCCGAGGCCGGATGCTGCGACTTTGAGGGCTGCGGTCAGCGCGTCCATGGTCAGCTCTTCACCGCCATCATCATCATGGAATGGAACGCCTTGACGATCGCCGTGTTGAGCTCGAAGGAGCGGCGCACCTCGCCGGCCTTCATCAACTGGTCTTCCAACACGACCGAGTTCTTGGACGGCATGATGACGCCGTCATCTTCCTGCGGCTTGATGGTGAAGCCGGCATTGGTCGCTGCGTTACCGAGATGACCGGCCTGTGTGGCCTGAAGCGACACGGCTGTGCGGTCGAGCACCTTTTCGAACGGTTCGACATCGTTTGCCGTGTAGCCCGGCGTGTTGGCGTTGGCGATGTTGCCGGCGACGGCCGACTGGCGCACGGCCAGCCACTGGGCTTGCTTGGCGGCGAGGTCGAAAAGGGAAACGGGCTCCATGGGAATCTCCGGGCGGGTTCCCGAAGACTAGGCCGCCAGTCTTGCGCGGACCTTGCGGATAGCAGCAGGCTTCAGACGGGGCGCCTATCGGGAGAGTTGGATCACCTGGTTGGTGCTGGTGACCATCACCCATTTGCCGTTGCGCTGCTCGATGGATGACACCTGGCTGGTATCCGGCAGTATCGAGCCAGGCTGGACGATCCAGAGGCCGGCGTCGTCCTCAATCATGGCGCGGCCATTGGCGACATGGACCATGCGGAATTTCGCCGCGTCGGCCGGAAAGGGCTGATCGTCGGGTGCCGGTGAGGGATTGGCGTCATCCTGCACGGTTCCCGTGGCGAGCAGATCGAGATTGGTGGCCGGAACGTCTTTGGCCGTCAGCGGCGCGCTGCGTTGGGCGACCACGCCGCCGCCCGCCCGTCCCGAATTGGTGCCGGTGCCGCCGAACTTGATCGCCTGTACGCCGAATTGGTCCTGATTGAAGAATATGTACCACGGAAACAGGGCGCAAATCAGCCCGAGCGTGATGCCGAGCGCGGCAATGACGAAGTCGCTGCGCCGGTCCGATTTCTTTTTCAGCCTGGGAAACTGCGCCTTTGGCGGCTGCGGCCATTCGGTGCGCGGGAACAGCCCGTCGATCAGCGATTCGCGGCTGGCTTGAGTCATCTCGGCGGCCCCGGCCCGGGGAACCCTGGGCAGGGCGGGCTCGGCGACCTTGGTCAGAACGGAATCGGCTTTGGCAACCCGTGGCAGGGCTGGCTTTACGGCTCTGGCCAGAACGGCCTCGGCTTTGGCAGCGATCGCACGGGCAACCTTTGCCTTGGCTGTTCTGGCTTCGTCAGCTCGGGCTTTCTCCGCCGCGTTGGCCTCGGCGATCATGTCGCGCAGGATGCGCTCGGTATATTCGCGTTCAGTCTCCGGCATCGGCATTCAGCTTGCTCTTGAGGTGGCGGGCGAGATCGGAGAACGGATCGGTTGACGGGCGGTCCTTCGGCGCTTGCGTCAGCGCTTCGTAGATCAGCGGCACCTGGCGCACGGCAATATCGAGCTCGGCATCGACGCCGCCCTGGTAGGCACCCAGCAGGCGGATGTCGCGCGTATCCTCGAACCGCGAGATCATCGACTTCAGTCTTGTCACCAGCGCGCGCTGTTCGGCGCTCCAGGCCTTGTCGGCCAGCCGCGATATGGACGACAGCGGATTGACCGGCGGGTAGCGGCCCTGTTCGGCGATCGTGCGGTCGAGCACGACGTGACCGTCGAGGATGCCGCGCACGGAATCAGCGACCGGATCGTTGTGGTCGTCGCCGTCGACCAGCACGGAGATGATGGCGGTGATCGATCCTTTGCCTTCCGTGCCTGGCCCGGCACGTTCGAGCAGCTTGGGCAGTTCGGTGAACACCGAAGCCGGGTAGCCGCGCGCGACCGGTGGCTCGCCGGTTCCCGTCGCCACCTCGCGCAGCGCGTGGGCGAAGCGGGTGATCGAGTCCAGCACCAGGAGCACGCGGTGGCCCTGATCGCGAAAATGTTCGGCAATGCGCATGGCAGTGTCCGGCGCGCGACGGCGCATCATGGCGCTCTCATCGCTGGTGGCGACGACGGCGACGGTCTTGGCCATGCTGTCGCCGATCGTGTCCTCGAGGAATTCGCGGACTTCGCGGCCGCGTTCGCCGATGAGCGCCACGACGACGGTGTCGAACGCGTCGGCGCCGGCAAGCATGGCGAGCAGCGTCGACTTGCCGACGCCGGAGCCGGCGAAGATGCCGAGGCGCTGGCCGAAGCAGAGCGGCGTGAAGATGTCGATGACCTTGACCCCGGTCATGAAGGCGGTGCCGACACGCTGCCGCGTCATTGCGCCGGGCGTCGTCTGGGCGCCGCTCGACGCGTCGTCACCCCTGACGAGCGGCGCGCCGCCATCGATTGCCCTGGTGAGCGCGTCGATGGTACGGCCGCGCCACGAGGCATGCGGCGCCACCGCGAGCGGACCGCGGCGGAACACGGCATCGCCGATGCCGGCATCTGCACTGCGTTCGAAGGGCGCCACGACGACTTCGTCGCGGCTGATCTTGACGATCTCGCCATGGCGCGTGCCGCCATGGCCGCGCTGCTCGACGATGTCACCGAGCCTGGCGAAATCGGATAGGCCGTGCACCTTGTAATGCGTGGGCGTGACTTCGGTGACGCGGCCTCCGCGCTTGAGTAGCGTCTCGGCGTCGGCGAAACGCTGCCATACCCGTTCCAGCGCGGCAAGCCGGTCTTTCGGGGCTGGCTGGAGCTGCCTTTCGGATGCGCGCAGGGATGGCTGGTCAAGTGACATGGACTATTTCGAGCCGAGCGTCTTGATCGCCTCGTCAGTGGAGGAGTCGGTCTGCCGCATAAGGGCAGCGGTGTTCTCGAAGGCGCGCTGGACCATGATCAGCCGGGTGATCTCCAGCACCGGATTGACGTTGGATTCTTCGAGAAACCCCTGGGCGATGCCTATATCGGAGCGATCGCCAACAGGCTCAGGCGTGCGTGCCGGAACGATGCCGGAATTGCCGTAGCGGACAAAATTCTCGCCCGGATCGAAATTGTAGAGACCGATCGAGCCGACAAGCTGACCGTTCTGGCGCAGCGAACCGTCGGCCCCGGCCTTGGGCGGACCGTTGCGCGGATCGAGCTGGATCGGCGAGCCGCCGGCATCGAGCACAGCGTGGCCTTCCATCGACATGAGTTCGCCGTTCTCGTTCATCGAAAAGCGCCCGTCGCGGGTCATGACAGTTCCGACAGGTGTATCGATGGCGAACCAGGCATCGCCCTGGACGGCGAAATCGAAGGGATTTCCGGTCTCGCTCAAGGCACCGTGAGCGCCGGAAAGATAGGTCTTGCCAGAGGATGCGAAGGACACCGATTTCGACCCGGTGCCGGAGACGACGTCCTCGAACTTCACGCCGGTGGCGCGAAAACCGATCGTCGAGGCGTTGGCGACATTGTCGGCGATCGTATCGAGGCGGCGCTCGAGCGCGATCTGCGAGGAAAGGGCGACGTACAGACTGTCCCGCATGATGCTCTCAGAACCTCAGCTTCTGCATGGCCATCATCAGGTCGGTGGAGATGCCGACCGTGATCGGCTGCGCAAAGAGCACGCCGACCGAGGTGACCGCCGATGACGTCGGGTTGTTGATCTCGTACATGCTGGTGAAGCGTGTCAGAAACTTACCGAGCTTCTCGGGGTCGGAGAAATCCGAGATGTCGAGTTTCTGCTCGAACAGCTGCGCCTGCTTGTCGACATCGGCGGTGGCGAAGGAGTCGGGCAGCCCGAGCACGGTGCGCACGACGCTGGCAAGCGCGGTGTCGGCCAGCACGTCGAACCAGCTGGTGATATCAGGCGCCTTGCGGTCGAAATAAAGCGCCAGCCGCACGCCCTGGTTGGTGTTGCCGGCATCCTCTTCGAGGCTCTGGCGCATGTATTTGTCGACGGTGGGCTGCTGTGCCGGATTGATGGTGGTGGTGTTCGCACCATAGGCTTCGAAGTTGAAGGCGGAGGCAAGTGCGGCGTAGGTCTTGTCCGTCATCTTGTTGGCGACGCTGTCAGGATCGCGGACGCCACCTTGCAGAACCCGCTTGATGAGGTCCTTGTCCTCCGTCGCCGAATCGAGACCGAAAGAAGCCAGGGCATATGTGTAGAGCCGGTCGTTCGACATCAGATCGTCGATCGACTTCACCTTGGTGATGTTGGCGAGATAGTATGTGGTCTCGCCCTTCACATAGGCCGAAGCCGGATCGAGGCCGGCGATTGCCGCCTGCGTGGCGTAGTTCTTGGTCACCATCTGCTGCGTCTTGTTGTAGATGGTCGCATTGGCGCCGTTGGCGGCGAAATTGAAGGCGCTGACGAATTCGGCATAGCGCTTATCGGTCAGCTTGTTGGCGAAACTGTCGGGATTGGAGACGCCTTCCTTCAGGGCCTTGACCATGAAGGCCTTGGCGTAGTCCATGTCCTCGAGCCCGTAGGCCTTCATGGCGTATTTGAACAGACGGTCATTTTTGACGAAATCGTCGATCGATTTCACCTTGGTGATGTTGGCGAGATAATATTTTGTGTCGCGATCAACCACCGGCTGCTGCTCGATCCTGTCGATCGACTTCGAGATGTCCTTGGTGATGAGCTGGTAGCTGGTAAAGGTATTCAGCAAAAACGTGCCTCCGGCCGAAGCTATGTCAGGACAATATCCCTACTTCCTTGCGCGAAACTGAATCGGATCCGGCGGCTTCGATTCAAGCCTCACACAAGGCACGAGGGCTATTCCTTGCTCCTGATGTGAAATGCGGAAGGACCTTTCGTGGGCATTCTGATTGGACTTGTGGTGACGCTCGGCTGCGTCCTTGGCGGCTTCATGGCCATGGGCGGCCATCTTCATGTGCTGGTACAGCCGTGGGAAGCCGTGGTCATCTGCGGTGCGGCGCTCGGCACCTTCCTCGTTGCCAACCCGATGAAGACGGTCAAGGACACCGGCAAGGCCATCCTCGAAGCGTTCAAGCAGGCTGTGCCGAAGGAGCGGGACTATCTCGAAACGCTGGGCGTGCTGCACTCACTGATGCGCGAGCTGCGCTCGAAGTCGCGCAGTGAGGTCGAAGCCCATATCGACAATGCCGAGGAGTCGGCGATCTTCCAGGCATTCCCGACCGTGCTCAAGAACCATGATCTGACGCATTTCATCTGCGACTACTGCCGCATCATCATAATCGGCAATGCTCGCTCGCATGAGATCGAGGCGCTGATGGACGAGGAAATCCAGACCATCAAATCCGACAAGATGAAGGCCTATCACGCGCTGATCGCGGTTGGCGATGGCTTGCCGGCGCTCGGCATCGTCGCTGCAGTTCTTGGCGTGGTCAAGGCGATGGGCGCGCTCGACCAGTCGCCGGAAATCCTAGGCGGACTGATCGGCGCGGCCCTGGTCGGCACTTTCCTCGGCATCTTCCTGTCCTACGCGGTGGTCGGGCCTGTCGCCACCAAGATCAAGACGGTGCGTGAGAAGAAGAATCGCCTCTATATCATCGTCAAGCAGACGCTTCTGGCCTACATGAACGGCGCGCTGCCGCAGGTGGCGATCGAGTTCGGCCGCAAGACCATCTCATCCTACGAACGACCGACGATCGACGCCGTCGAGCAGAGCACCATGAACACCGGCGCCGTCGAAAAGAAGGCCGCCTGAGCGATGCGCGACAGATCGGTCCCTGCACCGTCATGACCAGTCCAGGCAGCCCATCGGAAGCGCGTTCGCTGATCATCGAGCGCCTCGTCGGCGACAGCGGCGAGGCAGCCCAGGTCATCGACGCCGGCCGGGCGATGGCTGAACGCGCTGTGCCGCTGCTGCAGAAAAGCCTGACCGGCGAACTTGGCGTTCCGGTCATTGTCGATCTCAAAGCGGTCGAGATCAGCCGCGTTCCCGAGGCGCGTTCCAGCGCCGGTGAGAATTTCGCGATGACCGTCGTTGCCTCGCCAGCGTCTTCCGATGCAGTGACCCTCGTCATCGATGGCGCCGCGATCGCCATCATGGTCTCGACGCTGTTTGGGGGTGACCCGGACATGCCGGTGTCGCCGATCGAGCGTGACCTGTCGCCGATCGAGACCGACGTTTCGACGATGGTGTTTCAACAGGTCGCGCAGGCGCTGAACGGATCCGGTCGGCGCTCGCTTGAGCTCCGGCTTCCGGCGCCGCGGGCGATGTCTGGCATAGAGGCCAAGCGACACGTGCTGCGCGACGGCGCCGCACTGCGCATCGTCCTCGGCGTCTCGACGCCGGCCGACAGCGGCAGCATCACCGTGACGATGCCGCAGCGTATCGTGCTGGCCGGTCGGGACGGCGTTGCCGCGGTCAGCGAGAAGGATCAAAACGCCAGCTGGCGCGCGCGCTTCTCGGAAGAGGTGATGCGCTCAACGGTAGCGCTCGAAGCCACCATGCCACTGGCCCGGCTGACGCTCGGCGACCTCGCCAACTTCGACATCGGCCAGGTCATCGAATTCGAGGAAACGGCGCAATCCCAGGCGCGTCTCAGTGCCCGCGGCCAGACGCTGTTCGTCTGCGAATTCGGCAAACTGGGACAGAATTATACCGTCCGAATCAAGCATCCCTACGATGCCGGGCAGGATTTTATCGACGGGCTGATGCCGGCTGCCGCCGGACGCGCCTGAGCACTGGAGACAATCATGGCCAAGACCAAGGTGGAAGCCGACCTCGACCAGCCGGACGAGCAACTCGACCGTGCCATTGAAGAATTGCGCGGGGTCCTGCACGAAGAGGAACAACGGCCGGATGCGGCGTTCAGGGCGGCCTCCGGCGCCAATTCAAGCGTCATCATGAACATCCCCGTCGATGTTCAGATCATCCTCGGCAGCACCGAGATGCCGGTCTCCGACCTGATGGCGCTCCAGAAGGGCTCGACGGTGGCGCTCAATCGTCGTATCGGCGAACCTGTCGACGTTGTGGTCAACGGCCGCAAGATCGCGCGCGGCGAGATCACCGTGCTGGAAAGCGATCCGTCGCGCTTCGGCATCAGGCTGACCGAAATCATCGCTGGCACGAAGGGCGCCTAGACATGGGTTGCGGAGCTTGCCGGTGGCAGCGAAGGCGAGTGGCATGACGACGCCGGCTACCTTGACCCGCGCGCAGAAAGCAGCCGCCATACTGGTGGCGATGGGCAAGCCGTCGGCCAGCCGCCTGTTGAAATTCTTCAAGCAGGAAGAACTGAAGGCGCTGATCGAGGGCGCCCGACTGCTGCGGACGATTCCGCAAAGCGATCTCGAGCGCATCGTCGCCGAGTTCGAGGCCGAGTTCACCGAAGGGGCGGGATTGCTCGATTCCGCCGACAGGATGGACACCATCCTCAACGAGTCGCTGTCGCCCGAAGAGATGAGCGCGATCATGGGCGACAAGAGATTCGAAGTCGCCCCGGAAGGCCCGCCGCCCATCTGGCCCGAGCTCGAAAAGCTCGAGCCGGCGCGGCTTGGCGCCTTCCTGGCGGGCGAGCACCCGCAGACTGCGGCCATGGTGCTGTCGAAGCTGGCGCCGCAGGTTGCGGCGAGCGTGCTGCTGACGTTGACCAAGCCGATGCGTGGCGAAATCATCAAGCGCATGGTGACGATGGCCAATGTTCCGGACGCCGCCAGCAAGATCGTCGAAAACCGGCTGCGCACCAGCGTGTTGGCGGAAACCTCGACCAAAGACACTTCTGCCGGGCAGGCGCGTGTCGCCAGCGTTCTCAACGAACTGGACAAGCCGCTGCTCGAGGAGGTCATGCAGGATCTGGAGGCCGCCGGCACGCCCGACCTTGATGGTGTCCGGGCCCGCCTGTTCGCCTTCGATGACCTGCCGCTGCTCACCCAGAAAGCGCGGGTGCTGCTGTTCGACGGGCTATCGACCGAACTGGTCACACTGGCCTTGCGCGGCGCGCAGGCGGGACTTGCCGAATCCGTGCTGTCGGCGATCGGCGCGCGGTCGCGGCGCATGATCGAAGCCGAACTCGGACAAGGTTCGGAAGGAGTTCCTCTTGCCGATATCACAGCAGCACGCAAGACGATCGTGACGACGACGATCCGGCTGTCGCGCGAAGGCGCCTTCGAACTTCCGTCGACCTAAGACGCCGCCTAAGATCGCGCCATGGCTGACGCGGTCGACAAGGACTCGAAAACCGAAGAGGCGACGGAAAAGAAGATCCGCGACACTGTCGAACAGGGCAAACTGCCCCATTCGCGGGAAACGGCGCTCCTTGCATCGTTCGTTGCCATACTGGTGTTCACCGTCTTCTACGCCAAGGACGCGGTCATCGATCTCGGCATGTTCCTGTCGATGTTCCTGGAGAAGCCGGAAGCGTGGCCGATGGACACCGAGACGGACGTCATCGCGCTCTACAGGACTGTCATTTTCGAGGTGGGCCGGGCCGTCATCAGCCTGTTCGTGCTGCTGACTGTCGCCGGTGTCGGCGCCTCGGTGTTCCAGAACATGCCGCAGTTCGTCGGCGAGCGGGTGCGGCCGCAATTCTCGCGCATCTCGATCCCCAAGGGGTGGAACAGGCTGTTCGGCATTCAGGGTTGGGTCGAGTTCCTGAAGTCACTCGGCAAGGTCGGCTTTGCCATCGTCGTGCTGAGCTTCACTCTGTCGGAAGACCACCGCAAGCTGCTCGCCGGCATGATCACCAATCCGGTCGCTTTCGGACTCGTCATCCGCGGCATTGCCGTCGACATCCTGGTGGCGATCGTCTTCGTCATGGGGTTGATCGCGGCAGTCGACATCGTCTGGTCGCGCTTCCACTGGAAGCAGGATCTGCGCATGAGCAAGCAGGAGGTCAAGGACGAGTTCAAGCAGTCCGAGGGCGATCCGATCGTCAAGTCGCGACTGCGCTCGCTGGCGCGCGACCGGGCGCGCAAGCGGATGATGACGGCGGTGCCGCGCGCGACGCTGATCATCGCCAACCCGACGCACTTTTCGATCGCGCTAAGATACGTGCGCGACGAGGACTCGGCACCAATGGTGTTGGCCAAGGGGCAGGATCTGGTGGCGCTGAAAATCCGCGAGATCGCACGCGAAAACAACATCCCGATCTTCGAGGACGTGGCGCTCGCCCGCTCCATGTACAAGCAAGTTTCGGTCGATAGTGTGATCCCATCGCAATTCTACCAGGCCGTCGCCGAACTGGTGCGGATCGTCTACTCGAAAAAGGCTGAGCGCAGACAGATTTCATGAACCGTCAACCGCATGCAAAATCCCGCGAGATCATCGTCGCCAGTGCCATCGAGCAGGTGGTGGGTGAACTGAGGCTGATCGATGTCGCCGACTATATAGCGTTCATCCGGCTGGAACATTTCGCATGCCTGTCGGATCTCGTCGATTCAGCGGTGGAGCTGTTCTTCATGCCTGGCACACTGCGGCTCGGCCATGGCGGCGAGGCGCATGTCGACTGGACCGGCAGCCCGCGCATCGTGCTTGATCTGGAGTTGAGGCCGCCTGGGGTCACCGTCTATTTCCAGCTGACGCTGAGCGAGAACGGCGCGTCGGTGGTGGTCAACTACGTGTCGTTCGAGAAGCCGGGCGAAGACCCGGAGCACAACACGGCCCTGCTCGAGGTGGTCATCGAACAGGCGCGTATCCGCAAGGTCGAGCCGCGGGCCTTTCGCGGAACATCGATCGCTTCCGACGGCCGCCGGCCAATCCTCTAATTGCTTTATTCGATAAGCCCCAGCCGCAGCGCCTTGGCCACGGCCTGGTTGCGGTTGACCGCGTTGAGCTTTTGGGTCGACTGGGTCAGATACTGGTTGGCAGTGTGCACCGACAGTTTCAGGAGCCGGGCGATCTCCTCGCTGGTGTTGCCATTGGCGGTCAGTTTCAGGCATTCGAGTTCGCGCTTGGAGATCGCGCGCGTCCTGCCGGCATCGCCAGGGCGGATGCGGGCGACGGCGGCGAACAGCGAGAAGCAGCGTGCGTGGATCTCGTAGAGCGCGTCCTGCGGCAAGGTGATCTCCGATCCGAGGAACACGACAAGGCCGCACTGCCCACGGTCGGCGTGGACGGGAAACGCGATGCCGCTGGTGCCGGGCGCCAGCGGCGCCATCTGCTCGGTCCAGGCGAGATTGCCGAACATCTCCGCCATGCCGGCGAGGCCATCGTCTGTCCACCAGCGCGGTTCGGTCGAGATGCGGGTGTGGCGCACGACCTCCTCGCCATTGGCGCCTGAAATGAATTTCGTCGCCACCGCAATGCCGGGGTAGTCGGAATCAAGGCAAGGGACGAGCCGTGCGCGTTCGGGCGAGGGGCTGACGAAGAACAGGCCAAAAGCGGAAGCGTTGATGTCGACGGCGATCCAGCGGCAGCGCCGTACGGCATCGGGAATGGTGACGGCGTGATGGGTTTCGGAGCCGAGCGAAAAGGCGCCGAACGGATTGCGCTGCTCGTTGAAAAGGGCTTCGGCAGCCTCCTTGATGTCGGCGTGTTTCAAATGATGCCGCTCCTGATCGCCGTGGCGATGGCCATCGCGCGGTTGCTGGCCGCGAATTTCTGGATGGCGTGGGTGATGTAGCTGTTGACGGTGTTGGAGGAGACGCCAAGGATGACGGCGACCTCGTCGGTGGTCTTGCCTTCGGAGACCCAGAACAGGCATTCGCGCTCGCGATCCGACAGCGGATCCTGCATGGCGGCGGCGGCAATCAATTGCGGGATATGCGAAAGCGCGTAGCAGCATTTCAGCTGCGCCCTCATTAGTGCCGGCTGGTCGATGCTTCCTGCGGTCGCCGCGGAGAACAGGGCGAACAGGCGCTGGCGGCCGACATTGAGGCGCAGCGAATAGATCTCGGCATGGCCAAGCACGTCGAGAAGGCGCGCTTCCTCACCGGTGATCAATCCGTCGGTCTCGGGCGCCTGGGATGCCACCAGAGCGATCGGACGGATGCCGGGGGCGACGGTGAGCGCGCCTTGCGCAAGCCCGGCGATCAGCCGCTTGCCGATCAACTCGATGGCGTCGAAAATCCAGTTGGACGAGACGATGCGCGCATCGTTGCGGTCCTGGTCGTGGACGATGGCGACCAGCATATAGCTGTCGGCGCCGATCTCGGCGGTCAGTTGCATGAAAAAGCTGGTGAGATCGCCGCGCGACGTCAGGCGCGAGCCCAATGTGTCGGATTGAAGTAGCGCGGCGGGACTGCTCATTCTTGTTGCTTTTGGCCGGAATCGTTTCTGCTGTCCGGATGCTGGAGCCAGCCGCCGAACCCGAATACGCATTACTTTGACGAAGACACACGCGTGGCGCAGGGCTGCGCCAACCAGATTCGAATCCATTCAGGGAACGCGAAGCCTCCGCGTCTGGTGCCGGAAAAGCTCCGGAACAAGAGACTTTGGGTGGTCGCCGCGCCCCCCGAGGACCGGCTGATTCGGGTCTAATCTACCCGCAGTTGAATCCGACATCAAACGCGATTTGACAAAATCGAATCCGGTGGACTCACGTACGACTCAGAGGCGGACTCCAAGCCGTTTTGCCGCCCTGACGCACCTGAAACGTCGGCACAAAAAAGCCGGCCTTGTTGCAAAGCTGCCGTATCGAAGACTGATCGATTCCGATAGGTTTTCGCTGATCGACAGGGATGGGCGTCCCTTCGATCCGACCGGGCGAGATGGGTAGCCCTTGTTGGCGGCCATCGGCATGGGGCGGTACGCAGATCCACGCTGATTGACAGGTTCAATGCGCGGCCGCCGGCCACGCTCAAATTTTAGCACCAGTGGTTTCGGGGGAAACAATGAGCGATTCATTTCGGGAAGTAACATCCGTCTCGTGGTTCGGGCGGATCAAGCGCACGGTCGGCGGGGTCATCTTCGGCCTGCTTCTGGTCGTGCTGATGGTGATCGGGCTGTTCTGGAACGAGGGCCGCGCGGTGCAGACGGCACGCTCGCTGGCCGAAGGGGCCGACGCCGTGGTTTCGGCCAGCGCCGACAGCGTCGATGCCGCCAATAACGGTAAATTGGTGCATGTCAGCGGCCTGGTGACGGCGGACAGTGGTCTCGCGGATCCGGATTTCGGCATTGCGGCGCAAGGGCTGCGGTTGTTGCGCGGCGTCGAGATGTACCAGTGGAAAGAAGAGTCCAAATCCGAGACCACGAAGAAGCTTGGCGGCGGCGAGGAGACGGTGACCACCTACAGCTATTCGGAGGTGTGGGACGACAGCCAGATCGACTCATCGGATTTCAAGAAGCCGGACGGCCACCAGAATCCGCCGATGGCGATCCACAGCCGGACCTTCCAGATTCCGGAGGGCAAGCTTGGCGCTTTCACGCTCGATCAGCCGGTGCTTGATCGCATCGAGGGCGACAAGGACTATTCGCTGTCGGCCGACCAGTCAGCCGCGATCAAGGCCGCCTATACAGGCGCCAGGCCGCTCAGCGTCGTTGACGGCAAGATCTATCTCGGCGCCGACACGACAACGCCGACGCTGGGCGACTACCGCATCGGCTATGAGCTGGCGCCGCTCGGCCTGATTAGCATCGTCGCGCGCCAGGCCGGCAGCCGGTTCGAGCCCTACCAGACAGAGGCGGGCGATGCGTTGCTGATGGTCGACGCCGGCACTGTCCCGGCCGACAAGATGTTCGCCGAGGCGATCAGCGCAAACACGCTGATCACCTGGCTGCTGCGCGCCGCCGGCCTTTTGTTGCTGACGATCGGCTTTGCCCTGTTCCTCAGCCCGATCGGCGTAATCCTCGACGTCATCCCGTTCCTCGGCAGCATGGCGCGGATGGGAACCGGCATCATCGCCTTCTTCCTGGCGATCCTGGTCGGCACGACGACGATCGCCATTGCCTGGTTCTGGTATCGGCCGGTTCTGGCGGCAGGCATCCTTGCGGCCGGCGTTATCGCGGCGACGGCGGTCTACTACCTCGGCCGCTCGCGCAGGGCAGTCGCGCCGATTGCAGTGCCAAGTGCTGCCACCACGAGCTGATCGCGAGCCGGGCGGCGTCGCTGTCGCCCGGTTCCTCGTTTTTCTTCGCGGATGGCTTGGGAAAGCGACAGCGTCATATTGATATGCCTTCCGCTCTCAGGAACTCGTTAAACGACAGGTGGTTTACGCCTTCGATCTTACACACATCAGGAATGCGCATTTTCTTGACACTGGGCTGATAGGTGTTCGGCTTCTCCATGCTGATGATGGGAAGCTTCAAAGTCATCGCCAGCGCAATGATCGAGATGTCATTCAAGCCGACCGTGCCTTTGCGGTTTCCGTTGTACTCGGAAATCACGGGCTCGTATTTAGCCTATAGCTTCTCGACGCAATCAAGGTACTCCGACCACGGCCATTTGTCGTCGCCGATCTCATAACACATTGATTCAGCGCATGATTTTAGGCACTCGCCGAGCTTCCCCTCAATCGAGCCAAGTTCGGTCAGGATCTCGGTGTTGCAGCAAAGCTTGCCCGCCTCGACCACCTTCATAACTTGCGCCCACAAGGACGCGAAAATGTCCTCCGGAAGGTTTTCCAGAGGGTTGCTGAAGCCAGACGTATCGAGGCAATAAGCCGCCACTCTAGTCCCCGAAATGGTTCCTTATGTCGTATAGGTGCGACAGGCTCTTGATCCCCATAAACTCTGCCGCATTGTGATTTGTAATTCGTCCGCTATTCCAAGCCTCGATAACTAGCCCAGTATAGAAGTCGCCACGACTGGAGCGATAGCGCTGGCCGTAATACTTGGATCGCCCCCCGCCAGTGTATTCTTCTTCCTCTTTGATGAACTCTGGGCGTTTGACGAACCAATAAAAAGCTGGCTTCACGAACCCTAGCGCTACCAGCCGGATCAGCATTGCGTGCCGACTTACGGCATAGCGATTTGCCAGCGACCGAAGTTCTCTTTCTCCAATCTCATCCCTGGGCGCTTTCTCGCCGCCCATATCTCTCACGATGGCCTTCTTCGGCATAAGGAAGGCCGCCGCAAATCGATTGCACCATGCCTCGATTTGCTTGAGGCCCTTTGCCTTCCCAAACCTGGGTGGGCCACTAATCGCGCTTTGCCTGAGTAGGATGTGGCCGAGTTCGTGCGAAAGCGTAAACGCTTGCGCACTTGGTGCCTCGCCTCCGTACACAATAATTGGAAGTGGTTCCGCGAACAGACAAATTCCCCTTGTCCGCAGCTTTGTCAGTCCATTTTGACGGAGAACGAGAACGCCCATTTCCTCAAATTTGTGCCTGAGAAAATTTGGAAATTGGTCGCGCTTGTCTGATCGGATGGCAAGTTGCTTTTCGATGCTGAATTGAATGGCATCGCGAACCTTATCGGCGACCGGTTCGACGTCATTGTCTACGGACGAAAACAGATGCGCCGGAAACTTTGGCGGATCATCGCCAATGATTTCTAGTAGGTCTAGGGCGTTTAGCCGTTGCTCCTCCGCCCAGCGCTGAACCTCCTCTAGAGCGGCCAGTTCTTGCCCCGGTGTGCCTCCGCGATGGAAGCGGAAATCAGGTACAAGCTCCGTCGCTGGTACGTGAGGGATTTCCTTGGAAAGGAACTCCAGAAACGGCCGATCATAGATATCGGCAAGCCGTCTTGCCTGTTTAACCGTGGGCGACCTATCGCCCGCTTCCCATTCCGCGAGCCTATCTGGGCTTACGTTGATCCGCCGCGCGATGTCCTCGATATCGCCATGGACACGGTGGCGCGCCCAGCGAAAAACTTCGCTGTTAAACGGAATCCTTTCCTGCGCTCCCCCGGCCATACGTTGCATCCTTACCCAACCAATAGGACAAATCCACGGCCCAATCGACAGTTGCGCAGATTTTTGTTAAGGCGCGCTTACACTTGTCTGAAGGGAATATACACCTCTATCTGCCTTCGAAGCCGGTCAGCACGCCGACGGCGTTGACGCCGATCTCCTCGACGGCATAGCCGCCTTCCATGACGAACAGCGTCGGCAGGCCGAGCTTGGCGATGCGGCGGCCTATCTTGGGGTAGTCGGATGCTTTCAGCTTGAACTGGCTGATCGGGTCTTTCTCGAAGGTATCAACGCCGAGCGAGAGGATGACGACATCCGGCGCGTAAGCGGTGAGCCTCACGCAGGCATCCTCCAGCGAGGCGTTCCAGGCGTTCCAGTCGGTGCCGAAGGGCATCGGGTAATTGATGTTGAAGCCTTCGCCTTCGCCGGCGCCAATTTCGTCGGCATGGCCGAGGAAGAACGGGTACTCGACCATCGGATCGCCGTGCAGGTTGAGGACCTGCACGTCGGCGCGGTCGTAGAAGATCTCCTGCGTGCCGTTGCCGTGGTGGTAGTCGACGTCGAGGATGGAGACACGGGCAGCGCCCTGGTCGCGGAACCATTGAGCGGCGACAGCGGCGTTGTTGATGTAGCAATAGCCGCCCATGAAGCCTGCACCGGCATGGTGGCCGGGCGGACGGCAGAGCGCGAAGGCGGAAGCGTCGCCATCCTTGACCAGGCCGGCAGCGGTCAGCGCCACGTCATAGGACGACTTGATCGCAGCCCATGTGCCTTCGACGAAGGTGGCGCCGGCATCGAAGGAATAGTAGCCAAGCAGGGCGTCGATGCGCTTCGGCGGCACGTCGCCGCGCAACCCGCGCGTCGGCCAGGTGAAAGGCATCGCCGTGCCCTTCAGGCCGGCTTCCACCCATTGAGGCCAGACCGTCGGCAGGAAATCGACATAGTCTGATTTGTGGATGCGCTTGGCGGCGGCAAGATCATGCTCGAGCGGCAGGACGATCGGTCCCAGTCTCTCGCTTTCGACCCGCGCCCTGATGAATTCGGCCCGCGAGGGCTTCTCGAAACCCGGCACGATCGCACTCGTAACCAGTTCCATCTGGCCGGCATGGCCAGCGTGTAGCGGCGAATAGACAGTCTTCATCAAATTCCTCTCGAAATGCGAAATCATTCAAGGTTGAGATAGGGGGTCACCAGAGCGAGCCACATGGTTTCAACATCGTCCTCGATGAGGTCGTATGTCCTGCGGTCCTTTTTCAGCCCTACAAGCCGGCAGGCATGGCCGACCTCCATCATCAGCACGCCAAGCCGGCTGGCAACCTTGTCTTCAAGAGCCGGGTTCACATGCTGCAGCCATGCGGCATAGAGCGCGATGATCTGGTCGTCATATTCGTTTTGGATCGGCCGGAGATCGGCATTGCCTGAAATAGCCTCGATCACCGGCATCAAGGTGGCATTATCGAGATAGAGCCTGGACGTGTCTTTGAAGAGCTTGCGCACTTCACGCCGGAACTCTTCGCGGTTGGTGGGTGGGGCGACCTTGATGCGCCTCGCGATCACCTCGGGAAAGGATGACAGCCAGCGCCGGGCGAGGTCCAGAAGAATGGCTTCCTTGTTGGGAAAGTACTGGTAGACCGAACCGACCGACAGGCCCGCGCGCTGAGCAATGGCGAGCGTCGTCGGCGTCCTGGTTCCTTGCTCCCGCGTCAAGACCAGCGCCGCGTCGAGGATCCTGTCGACCACCTTGCTCGACCGTTGTTGGCGCGGCTGCTTGCGCGGCTCGAGCGCTATCCTGGTTTTGCGGTCGAGACTGCGCTTCATGGCCTGCTGTCCTCGTTCCCCGCCGGGTCTCAACACAGGCGGAGCGTGCTGTCCACAATACATTCGATATTCCGCATGTTGACAAACGCGAATGATCAGTCGCATTCTTTATCCACGCTGTCTCTTGGCATAACAAGGGAAATTTCGAAGACGGCGAGTTGACATCACTTCTGTCCGATAGCGCCGCTCCAGTGGAGTGGCAGGTTGTGGACACCGGGGCTGTCGGTCTCAGTCGGTCGTCAAAAACGCGGAGTCGCGATGTCAGTCACGGGTGCGGGTCAAAACGCGGATCTGATCGTCATCAACGGTCGCGTGCTGACCATGGACGACGACAATCCCGCCGCCGAGGCCGTTGCCGTCAAGGACGGCGCCATCGTCGCCATCGGCAGCCGCACCTCCATCGAACAGCTCAAGGGACCGGCCACCAAGGTCATCGACGCCAAGGGCGGTTCGGTGATCCCGGGTTTCATCGAAGCCCACATGCATCTGTTCGGCGGCGCTGCCGAACTCGATAATCTGCATCTGGCTGGCGTGCACGGCTTCGACGCCTTGCGCGATGCGATCCAGACCTTTGCGGCGGCACGGCCCAACGCCAGGCTTCTGATCGGCGCCGGCGTCGACTATGCGATCCTTTCCGAGCCGGTTACGCGGCATCATCTCGACCGCATCATCCCCGACCGCCCCTTTGCCATGTCGGCTTCCGACCACCATACGATGTGGGCGAACACCATGGCGTTGGAGCAGGCAGGGCTTCTGCACGGCCGCCAATTGGGACCGGGTAACGAAATCGTCATGGGCGCCGACGGGCTCGCCGCAGGCGAATTGCGCGAAGGCGAGGCATTCGGCCCGATCCTGGAATTCTTCGGCCAGAACCGCACGCGGCTTGGCCTGACCGGCGGCGAGCCAGAGCCTTACCCCTCAGCCGAGGAACTGGCTGCCGACCGCGATCTGATGCATCGCGGCCTCGAATGGTGCGCCAGGCACGGCATCACGTCGATCCAGAACATGGACGGCAACCTCTACCAGCTTGAGCTGCTTGCCGGCTTGGAAAAGGAAGGGCGATTGCTATGCCGCACGAAAATTCCTTTCCACTTCAAGAACTTCATGGACCTAGACATGCTTGAAAAGGCATCGACGATGGCCTCGACCTACCAGTCGGAATGGCTGTCGTCGGGCATGGTCAAGGTTTTTTACGACGGCGTCCTCGATTCATGGACGGCGGTGATGGTCGAGCCATATGCGGATCGTCCGGACTGGGTCGGCGAGCCGCTGTTTACGCCAGAACATTTCGCGCAAGTCGCGGTGGAGGCCGATCGGCGCGGCCTGCAGATCGCGGTGCATTCCATCGGCGACGGAGCGGTACGCGCGGTTCTCGACGGCTACGAGGCGGCGCAAAAGGCCAATGGCAAGCGCGACAGCCGGCATCGGGTCGAGCACATTGAGGTCATTACCGAAGCCGACGTGCCGCGCTTCGCCGAATTGGGCGTCATTGCATCCATGCAGCCGCCACATCCGCCCGGCGCGCTGAACTTCCCGCTGGAACCGACACTCTCGCGCATCGGCCGCGAGAGGTGGCCGCTGAGCTATGCCTGGCGCACGCTCAAGGATGCTGGCGCTCGCGTTGTGTTCGCTTCCGACTGGCCGGTGTCGCCGATCGATCCGATCCTGGGCATACAAGCGGCGGTGATGCGCAAACCTTGGGCAGAAGGCCTGCCGGACCAGAGTTTCTCGCTGCGTGAAGCGGTTGCCGGCTATACGGTCGAGGGCGCCTATGCCGAATTCGCCGAGCACCGCAAAGGCACGCTGAAACCCGGTTACATGGCCGATTTGGTGGTTTTGTCGGCGGATATCGAGAAGACGGCTCCGGCCGATCTGGACAAGGTGCGACCGGTGACGACGATCTGCGGCGGAAAGGTAACCTATCAGGCCTGACAATGGCATGAGGCTTGCTGGTGCATGGCTTGCTAGCCGAGATAATGAACTGAACTGTGATTCAATGCCGGACTTGCCAACCTACCGGCCATGTGGTCACATCGAACAGGGGAAGAGCTCCGCCAGCAAGAGCGGGGTCAACAGTGAGGCGTAATCGTGCCGGACAAACCGGGTCGGAATGCGATTGAAGTAGTAGACGTCAGCAAAATTTTCGGATCAGGTGAGGGGCAGGTCGCTGCCCTCGACACGGTCTCGGTATCGATCCGCGAGAACGAGTTCTTCACGCTGCTTGGCCCATCCGGCTGCGGCAAGACGACGTTGCTCAGGCTGATCGCCGGCTTCGACTTTCCAACGGCCGGTGAAATCCTGCTCTATGGCCAGGACATCGCGCCGTTGCCGCCCTTCAAGCGGCCGGTCAACACCGTTTTCCAGTCCTATGCGCTGTTCCCGCACATGACGGTCGCCGACAATATCGGCTTTGGCCTCGAGATGCTGGGCAAGCCGAAGGCCCAGATCAAGGTGCGCGTGGCCGAGATGCTGAAGCTGGTCAAGATGGAGGCACTCGCCGGTCGTCGCACCAGCCAGATCTCCGGCGGCCAACAGCAGCGCGTGGCGCTGGCCCGGGCGCTCGCGCCCCAACCCAAGGTGCTGTTGCTCGACGAGCCGCTCTCGGCACTCGACTACAAGCTGCGCAAGGAGATGCAGATCGAATTGAAGCGGCTGCAGCACGAGACCGGCATCACCTTCATCTTCGTCACCCACGACCAGGAGGAAGCACTGACCATGTCGGATCGCATCGCGGTGATGTCATCGGGCAAGATCCTGCAGGTCGGTTCGCCCTGGGATATTTACGACAAGCCGGCGGAACGCTTCGTGGCCGACTTTATCGGCGAAACCAACTTCCTGACTGCCGCAATTGCTGGCGTCAGCGATGGAAAGGCTCAAGCGACGCTCAAATCCGGCGCGACGATCAATGCCACGGTCGCGGAAGGCTTCCAGCCGAAAGACAAAGCCACCATAGTGGTGCGGCCTGAGCACGCCAAGCTGACCGCCGCCAAGGGTGACCTTTCTGGGACGGTGGAAAACATCGTCTATTTCGGCACTGATACACACATTCAGGTCCGTCTCGATAGTGGTGAGGCCTTCACCGTTCGCCAGCAGAACACCCGCAGTGCAGGCTGCGGTTTCGAGCAGGGTGAAAAGGTCGGCATTGCCATCGGCAACGACGCCGCACAGGTGTTGAGGGACTGATGGTAGCCACCACACTCTCAAAAGCTGCTTTGTTCGAGACAGGGGCTGCCAAAGCCACCGCGCGGCGCAACCGACTGCTCTCCGTTCCGGCGCTGGTCATCATCGGCATTTTCGGAGTGCTGCCGCTAATCATCATATGCGTCTATTCGTTCCTCGTCGCGGCACCCTATGGCGGCGTACAATGGCAATTCTCGACCGACGCCTATCTGAACTTCTTGTTCCAGCGCGATATTTTCGACGACACGCTGCAGTTCACGCCGGACTTCCTGATCATCTATTTGCGCTCGTTTCTGTTTGCGGTGGTGACGACGGTCATCTGCCTGCTGCTCGGCTTTCCCACCGCTTACTTCATGGCGACGCGGGCGCCAGCGCAGCGCAATTGGTGGGTGCTTTTGATCACCATCCCGTTCTGGTCGAACCTTTTGGTCCGCACGTTGGCGATCATGTTCATCATCCGCGACGAAGGCCTGATCAACAATGCGCTGATGGCATTGGGTGTGATCGATAAACCGATCACGATGCTTTACACCAATTTCGCCATCCAACTCGGACTGCTCTACGCCTTCCTGCCGTTCATGGTGCTGCCGCTCTATTCGAGCCTGGAGAAGCTGGACTTCCGGCTGATAGAGGCCGCGTACGATCTCTACGCGACACGCCGGCAAGTCTTATGGCGTGTGATCATCCCGCTGTCGCGGCCTGGCATCATTGCCGGTTGCCTGCTGGTCTTCATTCCCGCACTTGGCGCCTATGTGACCCCACTTATCCTCGGCGGTGGCATACATCTGATGATCGGCGATCTCATTGCCCAGCAATTCGGATCCGGGCGCAACTGGCCGTTGGGCTGTGCCCAGGCGTTGATCCTGATGGCTGCGGTGCTGGTGGCCCTCTTCTTCTACGTCCGCAACACGTCGGGGAGGATACAACATGGCTGATCCCCGCAATATCGACATCAAGGACCAGCCGGGCTTCCGCTCTATCGCCATCATCTGCCTATGCGTGCTCTACGTGCCTGTCCTGATCCTGATGATCTTCTCGCTGAATAGTGGTTCGCTGGTCACGCAGTGGGAAGGTCTTACGCTCGGCTGGTACGGCAGTGCGCTGCTCAACGAGGAATTCCACAGCGCTGCCAAGAACACGATGATCATTTCGGTGACCGCAACGATCATCTCGACGACCACAGCCACTCTGGCTGCGATCGGCATGACCCGGGTCAAGCCATGGCGGGGCTTGTCTACAGCCTTTATGATCATCAACCTGCCGCTGATGGTCCCGGAAATCATCACAGCGGTGGCGACGCTGTCTTTCTTTGCCCTGATTGCCGGAATGTTCGGGCTGAACTTCGGCATCGGCAATCTTATCCTTGCCCACACTGTTTTCTGCATTCCTTTTGCCTACATGCCGATTCGGGCGCGGTTGGAGGATATGGACCTGACGCTCGAATACGCGGCCGCGGATCTCTATGCGACGCCTTGGAATGCATTCAAGCGTGTGACGCTGCCCTTACTTGTTCCCGGCATAATGTCGGGTGCCGCACTCGCCTTCATCGTGTCCTTCGACGATTTCACCATCACACAACTCGTCGCGGGGCCAGGGCAGACGACACTGCCGCTCTATATCTGGAACCAGATCAGGCGGCCGATGACGCCGGAGATCAACGCCATCTCCACCATTCTGCTGCTGGTCTCGATCCTCTTCGTCTCGGTATCGTTCCTGATCGCGCGCCGACGCGCCAATTGAATTAATGGGAAGGCAAAGGAGAACAAAAATGTCTAGGAAGATGATGGCTGCCGTTTCGACGGCAGCGCTTTTGTGGGCACTGCCTGCGCTCGCCGATGGCGAATTGCATATCTACAATTGGGGTGACTACACCAATCCCAAGCTGATCGAAAAGTTCGAGAAACAGTACAATGTGAAGGTTACGCTGGATGACTACGATTCCAACGAAACCATGTTGTCGAAGGTGCGCGCCGGCAATTCCGGTTACGACATCGTGGTGCCCTCCGACTACACCGTGAAGATCATGGTGGACGAGGGCCTGCTCGAAAAGACCGAGCCCAACGCGATGCCGAACGGCAAGAATATCGATCCGCGTTTTGTCGACATCTATTGGGACAAGGGCCGCCACTACACCGCGCCGTGGCAGTTCGGCACCACGACTTTCGCGGTCAACATGGACAAGTTCAAGGGCGACATCGACACGCTCAGCATCCTCTTCGACCCGCCGGCAGAGCTCAAGGGCCAGATCAACGTGCTCGACGACGTCAACACCGTCATGCATGCGGCCGAGCGTTATGCCGGCGTGCCGCGCTGCGGTGCCGACAAGGCCAATCTGAAAAAGGTCAACGACATCCTGATGGCCGCCAAGCCGTCGTGGAAGACCTTCAGCTACGACACCATCACCAAGATCACCTCCGGCGACGTAATCGTGACGGAACAGTGGAACGGCGCGACCTACCGCTCGCGGCAGAAAATCCCCGCCATCAAGTATGCCTATCCGAAGGAAGGCATCGAAGGCTGGATGGACAATGTGGCGGTGCTTAAAGGCGCCAAGAACCTCGATAATGCCAAGCTGTTCCAGGATTTCGTCATGGCACCGGAAAACGCGGCGCTGATCTCGGAATTCGCTGGCTATGACAACGGCATTGCCGGCAGCCACAAGTTCCTGCAAGCGGATTTCGCCAATTCGCCGGAACTCAACCCCCCGGCAGGTGCGCCGGCAGCGGAATTCGTTCCGCCGTGCCCGCCCGAGGTGGTCGAGATCTACAACAAGATCTGGACCAACCTGCGCAAATAAGGCTCGGTTCAAAATCCTACGGAAGGGGGGCATCGGCCTCCCTTCTTCGCGCTTACGAGAGGCTCAATGTTATCCTACCGCAACAGCGACCCGCGGCCGCCGATCATGCAGGGCTCGCCACCCGCCATCGTGGTTCCCAAGCTTGACTGGGACCGGCCGCCGTGGAACCGCTGGGCGTTCCAGCACATCCGTGAATTCCTGCCGACCGCCGAAGTCTGGCGCGGCAATGGCCATCGCCACCGTTTCGAGCGCGCCGAGGTCGATCTCGACGGGTTGGCGGTTGAGGACAGCACAGGCGCGCCGACGACACTCGCCGGGCTGCTCGACGAGACCTATACGGACGGCTTCCTGGTGCTCAAGGACGGCAAGGTTGCCTATGAGCGCTATTTCAACGGCATGGGCGAACGCACGCTGCACCTGTCGCAGTCGATGGCGAAGTCCGTCACCGGTTCGGTGTTTGGCATACTGGTCGGGCGCGGCCTGATCGATCCGGCCAAGCCGGTGACCGACTACCTGCGGGAGCTCAGCGCGACAGGCTGGGCCGGCGCCAGCGTCCAGCATGTGCTGGACATGACCAGCGGCGTCCGCTTCTCCGAGGAATATACCGACCGCTATTCCGACATTGGCCAGGTCGATGTCGCCACCGGCTGGAAGCCCGTGCCGCCTGACAGCGACCCGGATTTCCGCTGGCCCTCGCACATGTTCGAACTCATCCTGGGCTTGAAGGAAACTCTCCGCCCGCACGGGGCTGCCTTCGAATACCGCTCGATTGAGACCGACGTGCTTGCCTTCATCATGGAGCGCGTGACGGGCAAGCGGCTGCCGCAGCTGGTTTCGGAAGAACTCTGGCAAAAGCTCGGCGCCGATGAAAGTGCCTGCTTCACGGTCGACGGCGCCGGCTATGCGCTGGCCAATGGCGGCTTCAACGCGACGCTGCGCGACTACGGTCGCTTCGGCCAGTTGATCCTCGACAATGGCGGCGGCATCGTGCCGGCCGATTGGATCGAGGCAACGCGCAACGGCAGACACGGGCCGGACTTCAATGCCAGCCTGTCGGAGGGCAGCTATCGCAACCAATTCTGGATCGAGGACCCGCGCTCGCGCGCGCTGATGTGCCGGGGCGTGTTCGGGCAGATGATCCATATCGACTGGAACACAGGAATGGTCGTGGTGAAGCTTTCGACCTATCCGGATTTCAGCAATGTCGCCTATTCCATAGCGACGCTGAAGGCGGTGCACGCCATCGCTGCTGCACTGAGCTGAGAGCCTGTTTGGAAACTCGCTCCAGCGGCCATCTGACGGCGTTTTCTGCGCTTCCGGTGCTCTCGGGCCTGAATGTCCGCTCCGCTCCGGTTCTCGAAACCACCACCATATGACTCGCCGGACCGACTTTCGAAACAGCCTCCAAAAACACATGGGAAGAAACGCCATGACCGGCAAGACCGCGTTCGAGACCCGGTACGGCTTCCGCCGCAACGAGGTGCTGCTCGCCAACTGGCGCGAGAACCCGTTCAACCGATGGTCGTTCCAGAATCTTGGCGAACTGGTGCCTACCGCCCGCGTGGCGGCAGCGCCGACTGGTGTCGAGATGCCCGTCCGGGACATGAGCGGCCTGCTCGACGAGAAGGTCACGGTCGCCAGCACACCGGAGACGGTGGCTGAATTTCTCGTACGTTCGAGCACCGACGCACTGACGGTGATGAAGGGCGGCAAGATCGTCGGCGACTGGTTCGCACCGCATATGGATTTCGGCGCCCATCATATCATCTTTTCGATCAGCAAGTCGCTGACGGCCATCATTGCCGGCATACTGGAAGGCGAGGGGGTGTTCGACCCGGATGCGCCGGTGACGGCCTACATCCCTGAAGCCGCCGGCTCTGCCTATGGCGATGCGAGCGTGCGGCATGTGCTCGACATGAGCGTCAGCCTCGATTTCGAGGAAGCCTATCTCGATCCGGAGAGCGCTTTCGCCCGCTATCGCCGCGCCACGCTGTGGAATCCTGGCGGCGGCACGGAGAGCCTGCGGGAATTCATCCTGACCTTGCAGCATCTTGCCGAGCCGCATGGCCAGACCTTCCGCTACCGCTCGCCCAATTCCGACCTGCTCGGCCTGCTGCTCGAACGCGCATCCGGCCAGCGCTTCGCCGACCTGATGCGCGAGAAATTGTGGCTGCCGCTTGGCGCCGTCAGCGACGCCTCGATCAGCGTCGACATGGAAGGCACGGCCCGCACCGCCGGCGGCATTTCGGTGACGCCGCGCGACCTGGCGCGCGTTGGCGAGATGATGCGGCAAGGCGGGGTGGCCAATGGCCGCCGCATCATGCCGGAAGCCTGGGTGCGAGACACGGTTGCTACCGGCGGCAGTGCCGCCGCCTGGCAGCGTGGCGCGATGCTGCCGCTGTTCCCGAACGGCCGTTACCGCAACAAATGGTACCAGACTGGACACGAAAACGGCGCCTATTGCGGCATCGGCATCCACGGCCAATGGCTCTATGTCGACCCCAAGGCCGAAGTGGTGATCGCCAAGATGTCGTCGCAGCCGGAGCCGGTCGACGACCGGCTCGATATCGAGATCGTCGCCTTTTTTGGGGCGCTGAGCCGCCTCGTCTAGACCGGCTCTAGTCGCCACGTTAGCACACCCTTTCCTGTGGACCCGCCGGGCTGATCGAAGCGCGGCGGTTGGCGGACCGGACGTCTGCGCTTATGGTCGCCGCTCTTTCGACGAGAGCAGGAACGACATGGCATCCGACATCAAGCGCATCGCAGCCATCATCGCGGCCGAGATCAGTGCCCGGCCCGAGCAGGCGGTCGCGGCGATCGAATTGCTCGACGAGGGCGCGACGGTGCCGTTCGTGGCGCGCTACCGCAAGGAGGTCACCGGCGGGCTGGACGACACGCAATTGCGCGACCTTGCCGAACGGCTTGCCTATCTGCGCGAGCTCGATGCCCGCCGCGACACCATCCTTGGCTCCATCCGCGAGCAGGGCAAGCTGACGCAGGAGCTCGAGGGCAAGATCGTCGCCGCCACCACCAAGGCGGAACTGGAAGATATCTACCTGCCGTACAAGCCCAAGCGACGGACGAAGGCCGAAATCGCAAGAGAGCGCGGGCTGGGGCCGCTGGCCGAAGCCATTCTTGCCGACCGTTCGCTCGTCCCGGCCGAACTGGCGCTGGCCTATGTCAGCGAAGAGGTGGTCGACGCCAAAGCCGCCCTCGATGGCGCGCGCGACATCCTGTCGGAACAGTTCGCCGAGAATGCCGACCTGATCGGCAAGTTGCGCACCCACATGAAGGAACGTGCTTTCATGCGGGCCAGGGTGGTCGACGGCAAACAAGAGGCCGGCGCGAAATTCTCCGATTATTTCGACCATGTCGAGCGCTGGGCGAATGTGCCGAGCCATCGCGCGCTGGCGATGCTGCGCGGCCGCAACGAGGAAGTGCTGTCGCTCGACATCGAGGTCGATGCCGACGACACGTCGCCGGTGAAGCCGGTCGAGCGGATGATCGCCAATGCCTATGCCATCGGCGGCAGCCTGCCGGGCGACCGCTGGCTGATGGAGGTGGCGGGCTGGACCTGGCGCATAAAACTGTCGCTGCACCTGACGCTCGATTTGATGCGCGATCTGCGCGAACGAGCGGAAGAGGAAGCGATCCACGTCTTTGCCCGCAATCTGAAGGATTTGCTGCTCGCGGCCCCCGCCGGTTCTCGTGCCACGATGGGGCTCGACCCCGGCATCCGCACCGGCGTCAAGGTGGCGGTGGTCGACGGAACCGGCAAGGTGCTCACCACGACGACGGTCTATCCGTTTCCGCCGAGGAACGATGTGCGAGGCACGCAGGCGGAACTCGCCAAGCTCATCCGCCTGCACAAGGTCGAGCTGATCTCGATCGGCAACGGCACCGGCAGCCGCGAGACGGAGAAGCTGGTGGCGGACATGCTGTCCGACATGCCGGCGGACGGTGGCCCGAAGCCGCTGAAGGTGATCGTCAGCGAGGCGGGCGCCTCGGTCTATTCGGCGTCGGCGACGGCGGCGGCGGAATTTCCCGGCCTCGACGTGTCGTTGCGCGGCGCGGTGTCCATCGCGCGGCGGCTGCAGGATCCACTGGCCGAACTGGTCAAGATCGAACCAAAATCGATCGGTGTCGGTCAGTATCAGCATGACGTCGACCAGTACCGGCTGGGACGCTCGCTGGAGGCCGTGGTGGAAGACGCGGTCAACGCCGTCGGCGTCGATCTCAACACCGCTTCGGCCCCGCTGCTGGCCCGAGTTTCGGGGCTCGGCGCGTCACTGGCCGACGCCATCGTCGCGCATCGCGATGCGAGCGGCCCCTTCGCCAGCCGGAAGGACCTGCTCAAGGTGCCGCGGCTCGGACCGCGCGCCTTCGAACAGTCCGCCGGCTTCCTGCGCATCGCCAACGGCAGCGAGCCGCTCGATGCCTCGTCGGTGCATCCGGAAGCCTATGGCGTGGCGAAGAAGATCGTCGCCGCCTGTGGGCGCGATGTCCGTTCGCTGATGGGGGACAGTGCCGCACTCAAGGCGCTCGACCCGCGCGTCTTCGTCGATGAGCGTTTCGGCTTGCCAACGGTGCGCGATATCCTGGCGGAGCTGGAAAAGCCCGGCCGCGATCCGCGTCCCGGTTTCAAGACCGCGACCTTCGCCGACGGCATCGACGACATCAAGGATCTGAAACCCGGCATGCTGCTGGAAGGCACCGTCACCAATGTCGCCGCCTTCGGCGCCTTTGTCGATATCGGCGTCCATCAGGACGGTCTGGTGCACGTCTCGCAACTGGCCGACCGGTTCATCAAGGACGCGCATGAGGTGGTCAAGGCTGGCGATGTGGTTAAGGTGCGCGTCGTCGACGTCGACATCAAGCGTAAGCGTATCGCGCTTTCGATGCGCAAGGACGGGGGCGAAGGCGGTGCACCGCGCGGTGGGCCGCGCGACAATGGCGGCGGCAGGCCAGCGCCGCGTTCGCCGGCGCCACAGCGCCAGCCGGAAAGGCCGGCGCAGCAAGGCGCGTTCGGCGCGGCGCTGGCCGATGCGCTGAAGCGGAAATGACTATTCTGCGACCGGCCCCTTGGCACGTCCGCGTTTGATGAGATTCATGCGACGCGGGGTTCAAGAATCATTGCGTCCCTCAAGAATGGTCGGGATGTCGCGGGCACCATGCAAAATGCGCTCGATACGCACGTCATCGCCATCGGCGGTGTAGAGGGTCACATAGCGCTGAAATGCGATGGAGCGCAGGCCGGGCCATAGACTCAACTGGGGAACGCCACCGCGTGGTGCGTCTGCAATGCGGCCACAGCTTCCCTGAGCGCAGCTATGAAGCGTCGAGCCGCGGCGGGATTTTCAGCGAGGATGTAATCGCCGATCTCTTCGACGTCATGCGCGGCGGCTGGCGCAAATATGACCGCCATTGTTCACGGCTTTCCGCCGCTGTATTTTGCTTCCAGTCGCTTAAACACCTGTTCGGCCGGGATGCCCGGCCCACTCTCCACGCCCTTTCGAATGTCTTCTCGTAGCGCCGCAAGCTTTGCCTCGCGCTGTTCTTCGCGCTCTTCCAGTAGGCGCAGGCCATCGCGCACAACTTCGCTGGCGCTGGCATAGCGGCCGCTCTCTACCAACTCGCGCACCAATGTCTCGTAGCGGGGGCCGATGCTGTAACTTGCAGGCATGAGTCATCCTTCCTATTATCCAATATTATCAATTTTTGATAAATCTGCCAAATCAAAACTGATGACCTACATGCTTAAGAAGCCAGTCGCGAAAGCTGGCGACGGGGGGATGGCCGCGCTTGTCATGCGGGACGACGAGATAGTAGGCGCTGCGGCTTTGCATGGGCTGACCGGGCGCCAGCACGAGTTGGCCGCGATGCAATTCGCCTGCGATGAGGATCAGCGGCAACAGCGCCACGCCGAGGCCAGCCATGCAGGCCTGGGCAGCGGTGCCGAACTGTTCGAACTGCATGCCGGGTCCGCTCGGCGCGCTCAGCCCCTGATGCTCGAACCATTCGGTCCAGGCGCCGGGCCGCGTCGCCATATGCAGCAGCGGCAGGCGGCCGATATCGGCCGGTGAGGCGATAGCGCGGCCGGCGAGGAATTCTGGCGAGACGACCGGCGCCACAGTTTCGCGAACCAAAAGTGTCGAGTCGGCCTCCGGCCAGTCCGGCAGGCCGTAGTGGATTGCCGCATCCAGCCTCTCCCTAGCGAAGTCGAAGCGGCCGATGCGGGTGACGAAGTTGATGGTGATGTCCGGGTTGTTTTCGACGAAATCGGGGATCATCGGCATCAGCCAGCGCGTACCGAAGGTCGGCAATATGGCAAGGTTCAGGATGCCGATATGCCGATTGCTCATCAATCCAAGGGCCGCGTCACGTAACTGGCCAAGCGCTGAACGCACAGCGTCGGCGTAGATCTCGCCTGATGTCGACAGCCTGACATTGCGGCTGTCGCGTTCGAACAGTCGGCGGCCGAATTGATCTTCCAGCAACCTGATCTGCCGGCTGACCGCGCCCTGGGTCAGATCGAGCTCCTGGGCAGCAGCGGTGAAGCTGCCGAGCCGAGCCACAGCCTCGAAGGCGGCAAGGGCGCTGATGTTGGGCAAAAGACGGCGCTGGACACTCATGATCCATTACTAATGCTCATTGATCGATTAGGCAATTTCGTTTGATTTTTCCGGGGCGCGGGCCGATAAGCCGGGCCAAGATTTTGCTTCATGCATGTCGTCATCCCAAAACCGCTGAATACTTTTGGGCGACATGCGTTGGTTTGGGAGAACGCTATGGCTGCCGACAAGAATGCATTCGTCTGGGAAGATCCGTTCTTGATCGAGGACCAGCTTTCGGAAGACGAGCGCATGGTGCGCGATGGTGCGGCAGCCTTTGCCGCCGACAGACTGGCGCCTCGGATCGAGGACGCCTATCTCAACGAGACCTTCGACACCGCGATCTTCCGCGAAATGGGCGAGGCCGGCCTGCTCGGCATCAATATCCCCGAGGAATTCGGCGGGCTCGGCGCCAACTATGTGACCTACGGGCTGGTCGCGCGGGAAGTCGAACGTGTCGACTCCGGCTATCGCTCGATGATGTCAGTGCAGTCGTCGCTGGTGATGTATCCGATCTATGCCTACGGCTCAGACGAGCAGCGCAAGAAATATCTGCCCAAGCTCGCCAGCGGCGAGTGGATCGGCTGTTTCGGCCTGACCGAGCCGGATGCCGGCTCCGACCCCGGCGGCATGAAGACGCGCGCCGAGAAGACCGCCAATGGCTACAGGCTGTCCGGCTCGAAGATGTGGATTTCCAACGCGCCGGTCGCCGATGTGTTCGTCGTCTGGGCGAAGTTGAAGGGCGAGAACTGCAAGGATGAGATCCGCGGCTTTGTGCTGGAAAAGGGCATGAAGGGGCTTTCGGCTCCGACGATCGGCGGCAAGCTGTCGCTGCGGGCATCGATCACCGGCGAAGTGGTGATGGAAGGCGTCGAAGTCGGCGAAGACGCGCTGTTGCCCAACGCCAAGGGGCTTGGCGGTCCATTCGGCTGCCTCAACCGGGCCCGCTACGGCATTTCCTGGGGCTCGATGGGGGCTGCGGAAGATTGCTGGCACCGCGCCCGCCAATACGGTCTTGATCGCAAGCAGTTCGGCAAGCCGTTGGCCGGCACGCAGCTTTACCAGAAGAAGCTCGCCGACATGCAGACCGAGATAGCGCTTGGGCTGCAGGCATCGTTGCGCGTCGGACGGTTGCTCGATGAAGGCAAGATGGCGCCGGAAATGATCTCGATCGTCAAGCGCAACAATTGCGGCAAGGCGCTCGACATCGCCCGCCAGGCCCGCGACATGCATGGCGGCAACGGCATCCAGATCGGCTACCACGTCATGCGCCATGCGCAGAACCTGGAGACGGTCAACACCTATGAGGGCACGCATGACGTGCACGCGCTGATCCTGGGACGGGCGCAGACGGGGATACAGGCGTTCTTCTGAGCGTTCGGTAGCTGCTTAAATTAGGTGCACCGCAACATCTCTGCTTGGAGAATGGCCGCCTGATGTGTCAGGGTTCAGCGAAATCGTTTGAAACGCTGAATTCCGGGGCTTCATGGCAATTCTGGCAGCTGTCTATCACCTGACCCATTACAAATACGACCGGCCGGTGGTTCTCGGTCCCCAGATCATCAGACTGCAGCCGGCGCCGCATTCCCGCACCAAGGTGCTCAGCCATTCGCTCAAAGTCGAGCCGGCGAACCACTTCGTCAATCTGCAGCAGGATCCCTACGGCAACTTCCTTGCCCGCTTCGTCTTCCCGGAGCCGGTCACCGAACTGAAGATCGAGGTCGACCTCCTCGCCGACATGACGGTCTACAATCCGTTCGACTTCTTCGTCGAACCATCGGCCGAGACCTTCCCGTTCGAGTACCCGGAAGAGATACGCGACGATCTCGCCATCTACCGGACGCCGGAGCCGGCCGGCCCGTTGCTTTCGGCCTTGCTCGGGACAATCGACCGCAGCGCGCCGAATACTGTCAATTTCCTCGTCGATCTCAATGCGCGGCTGCAGCGCGAAATTGCCTATATCGTTCGCATGGAGACCGGTGTGTTCTCGCCGGAGGAGACGCTTGCGGCGAAAAAGGGTTCGTGCCGGGATTCGAGCTGGCTGCTGGTGCAGATCCTGCGCAATCTCGGCATCGCCGCGCGCTTCGTTTCCGGCTACCTGATCCAGTTGAAGCCGGATCTGGTGGCGCTCGACGGGCCAGCCGGAACCGCCGTCGACTTCACCGATCTGCATGCCTGGTGCGAGGTTTATCTTCCCGGCGCCGGCTGGATCGGCTTCGATCCGACCTCCGGCCTGCTCACCGGCGAGAGCCATGTGCCGCTGGCGGCGACGCCGCATTTCCACAACGCTGCCCCGATTTCCGGCATGGCGAGCTTCGCCAATGTCGAATTCGGCTTCGACATGCGGGTAGACCGCATCGCCGAGCATCCGCGCATCACCAAACCGTTCTCGGATGAAAGCTGGCAGGCGCTCGATGCGCTCGGCAACAAGGTCGATGCTGCACTGTCGGCCGGGGACGTGCGGCTGACGATGGGCGGCGAGCCGACCTTCGTGTCGATCGACGATTTCGAGTCGGCCGAGTGGAACACCGCGGCCGTCGGCCCGACCAAGCGTGAAAGGGCCGATGAACTGATCCGAAAACTGCGTGAGCGTTTCGCGCCGGGTGGTTTCCTCCATTATGGCCAGGGCAAATGGTATCCGGGCGAAAGCCTGCCGCGCTGGACCTTTTCGCTCTACTGGCGGGCCGATGGCGAGCCGGTGTGGAGCGACCCGTCGCTGATCGCGCGCGAAAAGAGCGAGGCCGATGTCGGCCCGAAACAGGCCGAAAGCCTACTGACCGCGATTGCCGGCGAACTCGGCATCGACAAAAGCATGGTCAGCGAAGCCTATGAGGATCCGGCCGAGTGGCTGCTCAAGGAGGGCAAGCTGCCGGACAATGTCGATCCGTCCAACTCCAAGCTTGAGGACCCGGAAGAGCGCAGCCGCATGGCGAAAGTGTTCGAACGCGGGCTGACCAAGCCGTCGGGTTACGTGTTGCCCGTGCAGCGCTGGAACGGCCAGGCGTCAGGGCCGCGCTGGCGCTCGGAAAGATGGCATACGCGGCGCGGCCGGCTGTTCCTGGTGCCGGGCGATTCACCCGTCGGCTACCGCTTGCCGCTCGGCACGTTGCCCTATGTGCCGCCGGCGCAGTTCCCTTACATCGTGCCGGTCGATCCGTCGCTGCCGCGCGGACCGCTGCCCGCGCGCGAAGCCATATTGCCCGGTACGGCTCCGGCCGAACAGGAAGGCGCCGACGAGATGGCGCGCCGCCAGCAGGCGGCGTCCTTCACGGCGGCGACCGGCCAGCAGGATCGGGTCGAACAGGAGATCACCGAGATCGGCGGCGCGGTGCGTACCGCACTTTCGGTCGAACCGCGCGACGGACGGCTTTGCGTGTTCATGCCGCCGGTCGAGGCGCTGGAAGATTATCTGGAGCTGGTCGCAGCGGCCGAGAACGCGGCAAAGGCGATCGGCCTTCCCGTGCATATCGAGGGCTATGGCCCGCCGCATGATCCGCGCCTCAACGTCATCCGCGTGGCGCCCGATCCCGGCGTCATCGAGGTCAACATCCATCCGGCTTCGAACTGGCAGGATTGCGTGGCGACGACGACGGCGATCTACGAGGAAGCGCGGCAGACACGGCTTGGCGCCGATAAATTCATGATCGACGGCCGTCATACCGGCACCGGCGGCGGCAACCATGTCGTCGTCGGCGGCGCGACGCCCAACGACAGCCCATTCCTGCGCCGGCCAGACCTGTTGAAGAGCCTGGTGCTGCAATGGCAGCGGCGTCCGTCGCTGTCCTATCTTTTCTCGGGCCTGTTCATCGGCCCGACCAGCCAGGCGCCGCGCTTCGACGAGGCGCGTCACGACTCGCTCTACGAACTCGAAATCGCGATGGCGCAGGTGCCGCATCCAGATCAGGGCGCGGCACCCTTGCCGTGGCTGGTCGACCGGCTGTTCCGCAATTTGTTGACCGACGTCACCGGGAATACGCATCGCTCGGAAATTTGCATCGACAAGCTGTTCTCGCCGGACGGTCCAACCGGCCGGCTGGGTCTTGTCGAGTTCCGCGGTTTCGAGATGCCGCCCAATGCGCGCATGAGCCTGGCGCAGCAACTGCTTGTCAGGGCGATTATTGCCCGCGCTTGGAAGAGCCCGCTCGACGGCCGCTTCGTGCGCTGGGGTACCTCGCTGCATGACCGCTTCATGCTGCCGCACTATGTCTGGGCCGATTTTCTCGACGTGCTTGACGACCTCAAGCTCAACGGTTTCGAGTTCAGGCCCGAATGGTTCGACGCCCAGCTCGAGTTCCGCTTCCCGTTCTGCGGCGAGGTTCAGCACGCGGGCGTCAAGCTGGAACTGCGCCAGGCGCTGGAGCCGTGGCATGTCATGGGCGAGCAAGGAGCGATCGGTGGTACCGTGCGCTTCGTCGATTCCTCGGTCGAGCGGCTGCAGGTCAAGACCGAAGGTCTCAATCCGGAGCGGCACGCGATCGTTTGCAACGGCCGCATCGTGCCCATGAAGGTCACGGACAATCGCGAAGTCGCCGTGGCGGGCGTCCGTTTCAAGGCCTGGCAACCGGCCTCCGGTCTGCATCCGGCACTGCCGGTCAACACGCCGCTGGTGTTCGATATCTATGACCGCTGGTCGGGCCGGGCGGTCGGCGGCTGCGTCTACCATGTCGCGCATCCGGGCGGGCGCAACTACGATACATTCCCGGTCAACGGCAATGAGGCGGAGGCACGGCGCCTCGCCCGCTTCGAACCGCGCGGGCATACGCCGTCCGCCTATGTGCTGCGTGAAGAACAACCGGCGGAAGATTTCCCGATGACCCTTGACCTTCGGCGGCCGGCAAGACTCTGATCAGCGATGGCGAAGGGGAATCACAGACGAGTACGCGGCAAGCCGCAGATCCACAGCCTGCTGGAGCACTACCAGCCGATCGACGGCGTCGTCGACGAGATGGTCGATGCGTCAGGAAACCCCCGTCCGACCTGGAAACACTTCATCGAGGCGCTCGACGAGCTGGGGCCTGAAAAGCTTGGCCAGCGCTTTGCCCGCGCCGACCAGTATCTGCGCGATGCCGGTGTTTATTACCGCGTCTACGACAAGGCTGGCGCCAATGAGCGCGAATGGCCGCTGGCGCACGTCCCGGTTCTTATCGAAGAGAGCGAGTGGGCGGCGATCAGCGCCGGCCTCGTGCAGCGCGCCGAACTGTTCGAGGAAACAATCGCCGATATTTACGGGCCGAACCGGCTGGTCGAGAAAGGCATCCTGCCGGCGGGATTGATCGCCGCCAGCCCCGAATATTTGCGGCCTGTCGTCGGCACCAAGCCAGCCGGCGGTCATTTCCTGCATTTCTGTGCCTTCGAACTGGGCCGTGGGCCTGACGGCCAGTGGTGGGTGCTCGGCGACCGCACCCAGGCGCCGTCCGGCGCCGGCTTTGCGCTGGAGAACCGTGTCGCCACCACGCGCGCGCTGTCCGACATCTATGGCGAGATGCATGTGCACCGCCTTGCCGGCTTCTTTCGCCGCTTTCGCGATGCACTGATCGGCATGGCCAAGGAGACCGACGGCCGCGTCGCCATCCTGACGCCTGGGCCGCTCAACGAAACCTACTACGAACACGCCTATATCGCCCGCTATCTCGGCATCATGCTGCTCGAAGGCGAGGACTTGACCGTTTCCGGCGGCAGGCTGATGGTGCGCACGGTTTCCGGGCTGATGCCGATCAGCGTGTTGTGGCGGCGGCTCGATGCGGCTTTCGCCGATCCGCTCGAACTGCGCGCGGACTCGCAGATCGGCACGCCGGGCCTGGTCGAGGCGATCCGCCAGGGTGCGGTTGCGACGGTCAATGCGCTGGGCTCCGGCCTGATGGAGACACGGGCGCTGCTTGCCTTCCTGCCCGAGATTTCACGCGCGTTGCGGGGCGAGGAATTGCTGCTGCCGAGTGTCGCGACATGGTGGTGCGGGCAAGCAACCGAACGCGCGCATGTGCTGGCCAATATCGATCGCCTGGTCATTGGCCCGGCGCTGTCGACGAGACTTGCCTTCGAGGATGACGATCAGACGAAGCTCGGCTCGGCGCTGTCGGCCGGGGAGCGGGCGGAGCTGGTGTCGCGCATCGAGCGCGATGGCGGCAACTTCGTCGGCCAGGAAGCGGTGACGCTTTCGACGACGCCCGTCTATGTCGGGGGCTGGCTGGAGCCCCGGCCGGCGAGCCTGCGGGTCTATCTGGCGCGAACGCCCGCAGGCTGGACGGTGATGCCGGGTGGCTTTGCCCGCGTCGGCCTGTCGCTCGACCCGACGGCGATCGCGATGCAGCGCGGAGGCCAGGCGGCGGACGTCTGGGTGGTCAGCGAGCGACCGGTGGAGCGCGAGACGCTGCTGCCGCAAGAGGGCGACAGTTTCACGCGCACCAAGCCCGGTAGCCTGCCCAGCCGCGCGGCGGAGAACCTGACCTGGCTCGGACGTTACATCGAACGCTCGGAAGACACGGTGCGCATCCTGCGCGCCTATCATGTGCGGCTGGCCGAAACCTCCGACCCGGATATGCCGCTGCTCGCCGACATCAGGGAGTATCTCCAACCTTTCGGCATCGACATCGAGACGGCGATCCCGTCAGGGCTGATCGGTACGCTGGATAGCGCGGTCTACAGCGCCGGTCAGATTCGCGACCGCTTCTCGCCCGATGGCTGGCTGGCGCTGAAGGACCTGTCGAAGACCATCCATCAGTTCGCAACGACGGTGGCGCCAGGCGACGACGCGACCCGGGCGATGACGGTCATCCTGCGCAAGCTCGCCGGCTTTTCCGGCCTGCTGCACGAGAACATGTACCGCTTCGCCGGCTGGCGCTTCCTCGAGATCGGCCGGAGGCTGGAGCGCGGCATCCAGATCGCCCGTACGCTATCCCGGCTGACCAGCGCCAAGGCGCCGGACGGCGCGCTCGACATGATGCTGGAGATCGGCGACAGCGTGATGACCCACCGTCGGCAATATCCGGTGCAGGCCGGCCGGCGCACGGTGATCGATCTCTTGGCGCTCGACCCGCTCAATCCTCGCTCCATCCTGTTCCAGCTCGAAAGGCTGAAGGCCGAGATCGGCCTGTTGCCATCGCTCGGCGGGCAAGGGCACATGTCGCCGGCGGCGAAGGAAATCCTGCAGCTCAACACTGCCATCGCCATCAAGGAGCCTTCGGACATGACAGCGAAGGCGCTGGATGATCTCGCCCACGAAATCGGCGGCCTCTACAACAGCCTCGCCAAAGCCTATTTCGGCTAAGCCGGTTCCGAAACGAGAAAAGTAGAGCATGCTTTACGACATCAGGCTTCATCTCCATTACGACTATGCCGCGGCGGCCGGTGGCGGCCGCCATCAGATCCGCGTGCTGCCGTCGACGATATCGGACGTTCAGCGCGTCATCGCGGCATCCTTGTCCTTTGCGCCGGCGCCCAATGAGCGTTCGGATTTTCCCGATTTCTTCGGCAACAACGTCACGTCGATCGCCTTTCGCGACGCGCATGACACACTCGACATAAGGATGAGCGCACGCGTATCGGTGTCGCGGCCCGAGCCCGGCCTCGACGTGTCGCCCGATATCGGCAGGCTCAGGCAGGAGCTTGCCGCCGTGCGGTCGCTGGCGCCTGATACACCCCACCATTTCCTGGCGGCCAGCATTCATGCCGGCATCGATGGTGCGATCACCGGCTACGCTCGGGATAGTGTCGCCGGCTCTGCCGCCGGCACGGCGATGAACCTGTGCAATCGCATCCATCGCGATTTCACCTATGACGGCGAGGCGACCACGGTGCGAACCAGGGCCAGCGACGCCTTCAAGTTGAAGCGCGGTGTATGCCAGGATTTTTCGCATATCATGATCGCCGGCCTGCGCGGGCTCGGTATTCCGGCCGGCTACGTCAGCGGCTTCCTGCGCACCATCCCGCCGAAGGGCAAACCCCGGCTTGAAGGCGCCGATGCCATGCATGCCTGGGTCAAGGTCTGGTGCGGGCGCGACGCCGGCTGGCAGGAATTCGATCCGACCAACGGCATGCGGGCCAGCAACGACCACATCACCGTCGGTTACGGCCGCGACTACTCGGACGTGGCACCGATCGTGGGCGTTCTCAAGACCACGGGGGGACAGGTCGGCGAGCAAGCTGTCGACGTCATTCCGGTCGTGCTCGAAAAGGCCTGAGCTTCGGGCCGGCGCTCTCGCCCGCCCCCGGCTTTTCCGACCATACGTGGAACCAGCAATCGGCCAGTGGCTTATCTACGGATATTTGCGCGGAGCTGACATGCTGCAGAAATCCGGATTGTCGCACAGCCGATCGGCTGAAGGAGATGCTGTGCCGAAAAATGGCACGCCGAAGAACGGGTCGCAAAGCTCGGCCGATCATGCGTCGCTTACCTATGTCAGTGATGCCGAGCCGGGTATCCGGCGGCTGAAGACAGGCAAGGGATTTACCTACAAGGGGCCGGATGGGCGGCCCGTTGCCGATGCTACCAGGGCGCGTATCGAGGCAATTGTCATTCCGCCGGCCTGGACGGATGTGTGGATTTCGCCCGACGCCGAGGGCCATATCCAGGCAACGGGCAGGGACCTGCGCGGACGCAAGCAATACCGCTACCATCCGCAATGGGCCGAAGAACGCGACGGCGCCAAATATTCAAGCCTTGTCGCCTTTGCCGAAAGCCTGCCGACTCTGCGGCGCAGGATCGACAGCGATCTGCGCCGTCCCGGCTTGCCGTTCGAGCGTGTCGTCGCCGCGGTCGTCTGGCTGCTCGACAACACGATGATCCGGGTCGGCAATGCCGCCTATGCCCGCGACAACAAGAGCTTCGGGCTGACCACTTTGCGTGACCGCCATGTCGATATCGTCGGTTCAAGCCTGCGCTTTGCCTTCATGGGCAAGTCAGGCAAGGAGTGGAAGCTGAAGCTGGTCGACCGCCGTATCGCCAGGATTGTTCGCGGCGCGCAGGATCTGCCGGGCCAGAAGCTGTTTCAGTACCTCGATGACGACGGCAACAGGCGGCCGGTCCATTCAGAGGACGTCAACCGCTATATCCGTGAGGCGGCTGGCGATGCCTTCAGCTCGAAGCATTTCCGCACCTGGGGCGGCACCATCCACGCCGCGTCGCTGTTTGCACAGACGGAAATGCCGGAAAGCCAGGCACAGCAAAAGCGGGTGATGAACAGCGTCGTCGACAAGGTCGCCGAGCGGCTGGGCAACACACGCGCGGTCTGCCGCAAATGCTACATCCATCCGCAGCTCTTCGAGGCGTGGTCAAAGGGGCGATTGCTGGACGAAATGGCACAGGCCAACAAGCATAAGCGCTCGATCGATGGTCTGGACGATGAGGAAGCGCTCGTGCTGCGATGGCTGAAGCTGCACGAAAGCTGACCGGCAGCGACGGAGCGTCGCCAAATCCGCCGCCTCGGGATTTTTTTATCGACGCCATGTCGGGATCGGACTTACTGTTTCGTCCTTTGACAGAGAAAAAGGACCAACCATGCTCTACGCAATCCTCTGCTATGCTTCCGAAGATGTCGTCTGCTCCTGGAGCAAGGCACAGGACGACGAGGTCATGGCCAATCTCCGCGACGTCCAGGACAAATATGTCAAGGCTGGCAGGCTTGGGCCGGTCGCAAGGCTCTTGCCGACCACGGCCGCGACTACGCTGAGGAGGGTCAAGGGCGAAGTGGTCGTCATCGACGGTCCGTTTGCCGAGACCAAGGAACAATTCCTCGGCTTCTACACGCTCGAATGCGCCGATCTCGACGAGGCCGTGGAATTCGCCCGCGAACTTTCCGAGGTCAATCCGAGTGGCGGCTCTTACGAGATCCGGCCGGTCTCGGTCTTCAACCGCAACAAGGTCCCGGCATGACCGAACTTGCCTGGATCAGCTCCGCGATCAGCGCCGCCCGTCCGCAGGCGATGGGTGCGCTGCTGCGTTATTTCCGCGACCTCGATACGGCGGAAGAAGCTTTCCAGGACGCGTGTCTCAGGGCCATCAAGAACTGGCCGCAGAACGGCCCGCCGCGTGATCCGGCGGCCTGGCTGATCTTTGTCGGCCGCAACAGCGGCATCGACGCGGTGCGCAAGCGGGCCAAGCAGGCGCCGATGCCGGAGGAAGACCAGATCTCGGACCTGGAAGACGCCGAAAGCGATATCGCCGAGCGGCTGGACGGGGCGCATTACCGCGACGACATATTGCGGCTGCTGTTCATCTGCTGCCATCCCGACCTGCCGGCAACGCAGCAGATCGCGGTGGCGCTGCGGATTGTCTCGGGCCTCACCGTCAAGCAGATCGCGCGGGCCTTCCTGGTTGGCGAAAGCGCCATGGAGCAGCGCATCACCCGCGCCAAGGCGCGTATTGCGGACGCCGGCGTGCCGTTCGAGACGCCAGGCGCAGTCGAGCGGTCCGAACGGCTCGCCGCTGTCGCCGCGATGGTCTACCTGATCTTCAACGAAGGCTATTCGACCAACAGCGGCGAGGCGCCGGCCCGTGCGCCGCTGTGCGAAGAAGCGATCCGGCTGGCCCGGCTGTTGCTGCGGCTGTTCCAGACCGAGCCGGAGATCATGGGGCTGACGGCGCTGCTGCTTCTGCAGCATGCGCGCGCACCGGCCCGTTTCGACGAAGACGGCGAGATCGTGCTGCTCGAGGATCAGGATCGCAGCCTGTGGAGCCGCAAGATGATCGATGAGGGGCTGGCACTGGTCGACAAGGCGCTGCGCCATCGCAAGCCCGGCCCCTATCAGGTGCAGGCGGCCATTGCCGCCCTGCATGCTCGGGCCGAAAAGGCCGAGGACACCGACTGGAACGAGATCGATCTGCTCTACCGTTTGCTCGAGCAGATGCAGCCGTCGCCGGTGATCACGCTCAACCGGGCCGTCGCGGTCTCGAAGGTGCGTGGTCCGGCAGAGGCGCTCGCCATGATCGAGCCGCTGGAAGAACGGCTGTCCGGCTATTTCCACTTCTTCGGGCTCAAGGGTGGGCTTCTGATGCAGCTTGACCGGGGCGAGGAGGCGCGTGTCGCCTTCGACCGCGCGATTGCGCTGGCGAACACGGCGGCGGAAGCGGCTCATATCCGCATGCATATCGACCGGCTGATGAAGGACGGGGCCACCCGCGCGCCGACGCAAAAGGCAAACTGAGCGCCGTCCGCATGTCTGGCTCAATCGTGTCGCCTGGGCTTGGACCATGCCGGGGTGGCGATTCTTCCCCGAAACGAGTAATGCCACGCCATGACTGTGCCCGAAGTGCTGACCGGCACGCGGGCGACATTGCGCGAGCATTGGTTCAACGCCATCTGATGGCGATGGATCCGAAAGGGACAAAATGACGATAGCGAAGGAAACGACCGAGATTCTGGCGAAACTGGGTGTGGCCAAGGATGCGCTTGTCGGCGGTGACCTGATGGTACGCAGCCCGGTGACGGGCGAGCAGATCGCGGCGCTTAAGACGATCTCGCCCGCCGATGCGGCCAAGACCATCGATGCCGCGCACAAGGCCTTCCAGGCGTGGCGGCTGGTGCCCGGCCCGAGGCGTGGCGAACTGGTGCGGCTGCTCGGCGAGGAGTTGCGCGCGCACAAGGCCGAGCTTGGCCGGCTGGTCTCGATCGAGGTCGGCAAGATCCCGTCCGAGGGCCTCGGCGAAGTGCAGGAGATGATCGACATCTGCGATTTCGCCGTCGGTCTCTCCCGGCAATTGTACGGCCTGACCATCGCTACCGAGCGTCCGGGACATCGCATGATGGAAACCTGGCATCCGCTTGGCGTCGTCGGTGTCATCTCCGCCTTCAATTTCCCGGTTGCGGTGTGGTCGTGGAACGCGGCACTGGCGCTGGTCTGCGGCGATGCGGTGGTGTGGAAGCCGTCGGAGAAGACGCCGCTGACGGCGCTTGCCTGCGAAGCTATCTTCAAACGTGCGGTCAAGCGCTTCGGCGCGGATGCACCTGAGGGCCTGGCGCCGGTGCTGATCGGCGATCGTGCCGTCGGTGAGATCCTGGTCGATCATCCCAAGGTGCCGCTGGTGTCGGCCACCGGCTCGACCCGCATGGGCCGCGACGTCGGCCCGCGGCTGGCCAGGCGCTTTGCGCGCGCGGTGCTGGAGCTTGGCGGCAACAATGCCGGCATCGTCTGCCCGACAGCCGATCTCGACATGGCGTTGCGCGCGATTGCCTTTGGAGCGATGGGCACGGCAGGCCAGCGCTGCACCACGCTGCGGCGCCTGTTCGTGCATGACAGCGTCTACGATGCCCTGGTTCCACGTCTCAAGAAGGCCTACGAGAGCGTCTCGGTCGGCAATCCGCTGGAGACCTCCTCGCTGGTCGGGCCGCTGATCGACAAGGCAGCTTACGAGAACATGCAGAAGGCGCTGAAGGAAGCCGCCGCCCAGGGTGGCAAGGTGACCGGTGGCGCACGGGTCGAGAACGGTTACCCGGATGCCTATTACGTGCATCCGGCGCTCGTCGAAATGCCCAGGCAGGTCGCCCCGGTCACGGAAGAGACCTTCGCGCCGATCCTCTATGTGATGAAATATTCAGATTTCGACGCCGTGCTCGACGAGCACAATGCGGTGGGCGCCGGCCTGTCGTCGTCGATCTTCACCCGCGACCTGCAGGAGTCCGAGCGCTTCCTCGGTGTCGATGGGTCTGACTGCGGCATCGCCAATGTCAACATCGGCACCTCGGGCGCCGAGATCGGTGGCGCCTTCGGCGGCGAAAAGGAAACAGGCGGCGGCCGCGAGAGCGGCTCCGATGCGTGGAAGGCCTATATGCGGCGCGCCACCAACACGGTGAACTACTCAAAGGCACTGCCGCTCGCCCAGGGCGTCTCGTTCGATATCGACTGACGAGGGCCGGGTTGGGCATTGGCAGCTTTTGTGCCGGTAGCTTTTAACGATAGGAATTTTTTCTTGACCTCGTGCCCTCAGCTATGGTACATATTCGTCCATGGTGCTGATTTGCGCCAGTGACCCGCCGTGCAGGCGGGTTTTTCGTTTGATGCTTCGTCAGCCAACGCCGGCGAAGGCTGCGAAGGATAACCCGAGTTCGTTGCCATGGGCGTCTCCCGCAGGGTTGCCCAACCGATCAGCTGCCTGCCGGCTGGCCAAAAGTCGCGTCGAAAGCGGCATCGACTATGGCCAGCTTGGCGGCCTGGACGGTCATGTATTCCTGGTAGAAGGTGTTCGACACCCACATCACCGAATGGCCGCGCTGGCCGAGCCAGCCGATGCTGCCGAGGTTCTCGGCGGCGCGCAGTTTGCGGGCAAGGTGGGTACGCGACAGCTTGAGCCATTTGGCGAAATCGCCGATCGAAACCACGCTGGTCGCAATCCGCTCCAGGCCGGCATGATCGGGGTCGATGCCCGACATCAGCCAGTCCATGACGATGCCGCCATTGTTGAGCCAGATGAACAGGGAAAAGGTCTGGTTGGGTTCGCGCACCGGCGCGGAGGCTAGCAGGCCGTCCGCCACCAGAGGCTGGAGCCTGGCAACCATTTCGGGATGCTCCAGGAATCTGGCCAAGCGGTCAGCGCCGTCGAGGCGATCCAGCGTCCGTAAATGGGCAAGGACCCAGCCGGAAAAGGTCTGCACGGTTGCCGCCGTCGGCTGCAAGGGATGGGTACGGCCGTCGCCACCCGACACGTATTCGGCAATGTGGTAGTGCAGCATCTCCTTGATGAAAGCGTCTGCTGTGTTGCGGCTGGCCACCGCGTGCTGGTGCACGAACTCGATGAAACGCGATACCGTCAGTTCCTTGCGACGGTCGTGCGGGTCGCGCCTGAAATGCATGGCAAGGCCGACATGGCCCATCAGCCAACGCTGCTGCGTGGCGAAAATCGAAGCCAGCCGCGGACTGTCCTGATAAATCTGGATCAGCGCCAGCGACTGCTCCTGAACGCAACGATGCAACGCCGGATGGCCGGCAATGTCTTCCAATCTCAGCGCCATCTCCTGGTGTTCCGGCTCGACTCCAAAGCGGGTTGCGCTCCAAATTTTTCAGCCTTCGGCAGCTGTGTCCAGAGGGTATCAAATAGCGAGGTCAGGCTCTGTCCGGGTAGGGTCGCCAAGCTGGCCTGCTTTGTCGCCAGCCGGTTGGCACGGCCAAAGATCAGCTGCAGACGCGGACCTCCTCGATCACCCTGTGGTGGTGGCGCCAGTGCTTGATCAGTTCGATGTGGCAGCGGTGATGCCGGTAGTGGCGGCGATATTCGCCGTCGCTGTAGTCGCCATATTGCGCGTTCTGGTCGTCATCATACTGGTTGTCGTAAATACGCCGGTCGTGATGGCGGCGAACGATGATTTCGCCATTGTCGAACTGATCATCCGGTGAATATTGGTCGTCCGGTGAATATTGGTCGTCGTCGGACTGGATAATCACGCTTGCGGCTTGCGTCGGTGCCACCACCGCGGCCGTTGCGGCGAATGCCAATACGGAAGCTAAAATCAATTTCTTCATTCGGTCCTCCTGCGAACTCAAGACCTATCAACTCGTGGACGAACCGGGCGTTCCACAGGACATCTACACGCTTTGCGACGCCTGGGACATCAAACCGTTATCGGCATCAGCCATGCGCTCCAGTTGGACAAAGGCCGTCAACGGCAGATGGTCCGATGCAACCCGAGAAAGCGGCGTGTCATGCGCGTCGACGGCGGCAATCATGCCATGCCTGTTGGCCATGATGCGGTCGAGCGCCAGCAGCGGCAGGTTCGAGGGGAAGGTGGGGACCGCCGGCGGCTGCGGGCCGAACGACGCATGCAGCGTATTGAGCGCGGAGCGGTTGCCGAGGCGCCATTCGTTGAGGTCGCCGAGCAGCAAGGTCGGCTTTTCGTCCGGGCTGTTCATCAGGTCGAGTACGACACGTGCCTGCTGGGAGCGCGAGCGGCGCAGCAGGCCGAGATGGGCGGCGATGATGCGCAGCGTCTGGCTTCCATCGAGGTCGATCTCCGCCACCAACGCGCCGCGCGGCTCCAGTCCCGGAAGTCTGATCTGGTGCACGTCACGAACGACGCCCTTCTTGAACAGCAAGACATTGCCATGCCAGCCATGGCCCTTGCCGGTCGCGGAAATCGGCACCGGAACAAGGCCGGTTTCGCGCTCGAGCCGGGCCAGGTCGAGAAGCCCGATACGGTCGCCGAAGCGGTTGTCGACTTCCTGCAACGCAATGACATCCGGATCGATCTCGCGGATGACGCGGACGGTCCGCTCCGGGTCGAACTTCCTGTCGACGCCGATGCATTTGTGGACATTGTAGGAGGCAACCAGCGTGCCGGTGATGGCCGTGGTCTTGAGTGCGGCAACGTTTGCCTTCCGCATCCGGCGGTCACGAATGGATAACAGCATACTTGCCGGGAGGCTGCGTCCGGTCACGCGCATCGTGTGCCTACCATGGCCGCTGCTTTCACCATGCACTTCAGATAGAGTCTTTCAGTCCATATTCCATGATCGGCATCAAACTATCCGCCTAACACGTCGTTTTGGTAAAGATGGGTTCACTCTCATCCAGAGACTGGGTGAACCCATCTAGAGATAGGGATAAACCCATCTAGAGATAGGGCGAGCCGAGCCAGAGGGCCCGGTCGAACAGTCTGATGAGGAACGGCCTGGCCTTCAACGCTTCCAGCGTGACCGGTACGGCCGTCTCAAGCGCCGACCGGATGCGCGCTTCGATCTCGTTGGCAAAGCCGGCGTCGAGGATTTCGAGGTCGATCTCGAAATTCAGCCGCAGCGACCGGGCGTCAAGATTGGAAGAGCCGACATAAGCCCACACGCCGTCGATCGAAACCAGTTTCGAATGGTCGAAAGGTCCTTCCGTGCGCCACACGCGGCAATAATGTTTCAGCACCTGGTCGAATTGCGCCGTCATCGCACGGTCGACCAGGAAAAGGTTGTTCACCGCCGGTACGACGATGTCGATTTCGACACCTCGCCTGCCCGCCGTTATCAGCGCACTGATTAGTTCGCGATCCGGCAGAAAATAGGGCGACATCAGGCGGATCGATTTGCGGGCGACGGAGAATGCGCCGATCAGCAGCTTGTGGTTGGTTTCGTTGCTGGCGTCCGGGCCGGAAGCGACGGCCCGGACCAGCATTGGCACGCCGGGTGCCGGCGACAGCGGGGCAATTCGCCACGCATCACTCTTCAGCGCTTCGTTGGTGGCGAAGCGCCAGTCCTCGGCTGCGACCGAAAAGAGGTCGGCGACGACTGGACCGGTCACCCGGAAATGTGTGTCCCTGGCGCTGTTGGAGCCGGCGAATTCGGCTGAGAAGCCCTTGCGGATGTTCATGCCGCCGGTGAAGGCGACCATGCCGTCGACCACGAGGATCTTCCGGTGGGTCCTGAGATTGGCATAGGGCAGGCGCAGACCCATGACGATGTTGCCGTTGAAGAGATCGGTGGTGATGTTGGCCTCGCGCAAATGACCAAGGATGCTCGGCACGGAGTAGCGGGCGCCGACGGCATCGATCAGCACGCGCACGGCGACGCCGCGCCGGACGGCGCCGGCCAGCGCTTCGACGAAGAGTCGGCCGACGGCGTCATTGTCGAAAATGTAGGTTTCGAGCAGGATGCTGCGTTCGGCGCCGTCGATCGCCGCACACATGGCCGCATAGGCCTGGTCGCCGGTCTCGAGCAGCTCTATTGCATTTCCAGGCGTCAGTGCGCGCCGCGCCACCCTGTCGCCCAGTGTTCTCAAGCCGGTGAACCGCTGCCCGTATCGCTCGACGACAAGGGCCTCTTCGGCGGCGACGTCGCGCTCGAGCTTGGCGGACACCGCGTTGCCGGCAAGCGGACGCTGTGCGGTGATCGTGGCACGACGGATGCGGTTGATGCCGGCGACGGCATAGATCAGCACGCCGAGGATCGGCGACAGCACCATCACGCCGACCCAGCCGGTGGCGGCGCGGACATCCTCCTTGGTCATGACGGCGTGAACGATGCCGACGGTCGCCATCACCACGGAGATGACCGCGAGAATTTGGGGCCAATGAGTCGCCAGGGTCTCCAACATGGCCGAGACTATCCAGCGCGCGATTGCAGAAGGCAATGCGGCCGATCATGTGCTGGAACTGATCTTGCCAGGCATCGTGCGATGGCAAGCGTTCGATGTTGCGAAGAGATACTCAGTGCCGGCGACAGGCGGCCTGGCCGAAGAATTGTAACCTTGGGCAGAGCGGCGAAGCATAGAGACGAGCTGACGCAACGTCATTCTCTGCAGCCACCGGTTGTCGAAGGCTTCCTATGCTTGGCGGCGGACTTGTTGTATGCAAGCGGGAATAAAAAACAATGATGTAACGTTTCGGTCGAGGGCGAGGGGGGCCGCGAATGGTGGAGTTCAACTTCGGCGGACCGCCTATGGGTGACGACGACGTCGAATTATCGGCCGAATGCCGGCGCCAGTTGTTGCCGCTCGTGCGCGAAATCGTTCAGGCGGCGGTCGCGGTCGGTTGGAACGAGGAGGATGTTCTTCTCGGCCTTGTCGAACTTGCATGGAATCTATACGAGGAGCGTCGCGAGGATACGCAATAGCTGGCGATATTCAGCCGGCCCGCAAGATCTTCGACTGCCCAGTCCATCGGCGCCAGTCCTTTCGTTTTTCCCGGACAAAACGCTTTCTTTGCGCATGGAAGTTCTTCCATAGCCTTAGCATGTGCGTTAGTTTGATTCCCGGGTTGGTGGGCTAAAGGGGATTTCGAACGGCGAGGCGGCTGAGGCGAGGCCCATGAAACATGCGGAGACCTGGGAAGGCGGCGCTTTCCGGGGCGGCGGTCGGGGACGAGTATCCCGACCTGTGTTCGGCGTTATTGCGGAAAGTGCAAGCCCGAGAAGGGCAGCCCAGCGCGGGAGCGCGATGTCTCCGCGCGACTGGATCGCGGAAGCTTCTGGCGACCAGCATTCCTCAGGGATTTTGCCGGCTCGCATAACTGTCCGTGTTCGGCAAGGCCGGCCCGTGGGCTCTCGATACCGTCCGCCGCTGCCGAGCCGACCGGGATTGCCGGCGCCGGGACCGATTGACCGTTCAACGCTTGTCCCTCCGGCATATGATGCGTGAGAGCCGGCACAGGTCCAGTTCGATCAATCACGAATTGTTTTCGAGGGAACGACGTATGCCGCATCAGGTTGAGTTCCATTCGGGAAAGATCAGGAGGCCGAGCCATGCGGCGCCATGATGATCCCCGGGAACCGACTTCCGGGACCGATGCGACGCGACAGCCGACGCTGAACGTGAAAGGCGGGCTTTCGGTGCGCGGTGCGCGCCGCGTGCAGGAATTCCTGAACGAGAACTTTTCGCGCAAGCTGGCACTTTCCGAAATGGCCGCGGTTTGCGGGCTTTCGCCCTATCACTTCATGCGGGCTTTCTCGAAGACGTTCGGGGCGCCGCCGCACCAGTATGTTCTCGATCTGCGGCTGGACTTCGCGGAAAGACTGCTTCTCGACAGGCGCATGACCATCGCGGAGATCGCTCATCTCTGCGGATTTTCAAGCCAGAGCCATTTTACCACGATGATGAAGAAGTATCGCGGTGTCACGCCATTGCAAGCGCGGTCCGGAAAGCTTAGGCGGGAAGCTTAGGCGGACCGGTAGATTGCGCAAGTACTTTGACGCTGGCGGATGATCTCTTATTAAAGCGATTACTAAAGTAACGAGCCGTTAACCTCTACGGTCCTGCGCCGATGTTTTGTCACGAGACAGCAATTTCGTGAAATACCGCAAGCCAGAATCATGGCTTCTTAGCATCAGTTCGTATTGTCAGACATTTTCACGCCGACAGGCGGGCGGAGAGGGACCATGACCGACAATCACATTTCCAATGGCTCGTTTGCGCGGGCGGTGAATTTCGCCGGGCACTGGATCGCGGGCGCCGGTCATGGCTCTCGCTCGACGCGCCGCCGCCTGATGGCGGTGCTGCGCATGGCGCACCGCGTGCTCGGCCTCGGCCGCAAGAATATGGGTCTGGGAACGCTGGGCGTCGGCGGCAGTGTGCGTTCGGCCGGCGCGATCGGCGGCCTTGCCGCGCTCGCCGCGCTCGGCCTCTCCGCGCCGGCCCAGGCGCAATACCAGGCTGGCGGCGGTTCGGCGACAGGCGGCAACGCCGTCGCCATCGGTAACGGTGCCACGACGAATGGCAATAACGCCGTGGCGTTGGGCACCTCCAACAGTGCAACGGGCGACGCTACGATCGCCATCGGCTATTCAATGAGTGTCAATGGCCTCAACTCCATAGGCATAGGTGTCTTCGCAGGCGCAACCGGCGTCAATGCCCTCGCCCTGGGCGGGAATGCCAAGGCCAACGGGACGCGGCAAGCGCCATTGGCGTCAATTCGGTTGCAGCCGCCGGCGCGGCCGCCTTTGGCCTGAACGCGCGTGCCGACGGAACGAACTCGACGGCGATAGGCTATGTTACCCGGGCGACCGGACTGCGCGCCACCGCGCTCGGGTTTGGTGCAACAGCGTCCGGGCTGGATTCGATTGCCCAAGGTAATAGCGCCGTCGCAAGCAACCAGAATGCCATCGCCATCGGCTTCCAGTCGACCGCGACCGCGGTCAACGCCATCAATCTTGGCAACCGAACTATTGCGGGAGGTGGCGCCCTTCAAGACAGCGCCATCGCCCTCGGCACGGACGTACTGGCGTCTCAGGTCGACGCCACTGCGATCGGACGCCAAAGCAAGGCAACGGGCACGGGCGCCACGGCGATGGGCCGGAACGCCAGCGCCTGGGGTAACCAGTCGATCGCGCTCGGCCTGGGCGCGCAGGCAGGCGTTCAGGCCAACACGGCCTTGCCCAATAGCATCGCCATCGGCACCAATTCGCTATCGTCTGGCGCTTTCGCCACCGCGATGGGCGCCGCCTCGACTGCGAGTGGCGCCAATTCGGCAGCCGTGGGCTTCCAGGCCCAGGCCGCCGGCGCCAATGCCGCAGCCGTTGGTCCCCAGGCAAATGCATCGGCATTAGACTCGGCAGCGTTCGGCAATGTTGCCACGGCTTCGGGCAATTTCGCTCTGGCCCTGGGCAATTCGGCCGTGTCGAGCGGAGTGGGCTCGGTCGCGGCGGGCTCCGGAGCCCAGGCTACGGACGTCTCCGCAACAGCAGTCGGCAACAACGCCACGGCGACAGCCGCGAGCGCAAGCGCGCTGGGCTTGGGTGCCACGGCGAGCGGTATAGACAGTACCGCTCTCGGCTTCGGCACCGTAGCCAACGCCGACAATTCGACTGCCGTCGGACGTCAAGCCCGCGCCACCGGACTCAACAGTACCGCGCTCGGCCGCGGCGCCCAAAGCAGCGCTGTGAATTCCATCTCTCTCGGCGCTGGGACGAGGGCAACCGGAATTAACTCCGTGTATCTCGGCTCGAGCACTTTTGCGACAAGCGCCAGCGGAGACAACGCCATCGGCATCGGCACGGACGTGACGGCATCCGACGCCGACGCCATTGCGATGGGGCGCGACAGCCAGGCGACCGCAACCAACGCCATCGCGGTCGGTCTACAGTCCGCTGCGCTCTCCGCCGACTCCGTCGCCATCGGCACGGGCGCGATCACCGATGGCGGCAAGGCCGTGGCCATCGGCTTCGGCAACCAAGCCTATGGCGACGGCGCGGTCGCCATCGGCGATCCGAGCTACGCCAGCGGCACCGGCGCCTTCACCGGCGGCGCCAACAACATCGCCAACAGCGACGGCACGGCGTCCGCCACCGCAGCCAACATGGCCAGCGGCGCGGTCGCCATCGGCAACAACAACAAGGCGATCGGGCAGGGCTCGGTGGCGCTGGGCAACGGCTCGACCGCCGGTGCCGCTGGCCTCGCCGGCAATGTCGCGCTCGGCGACGGTGCGACGGCGGCGGCGAGCTCCGGCGACGTGGCGCTCGGCTCGGGCTCGGCGACCACGACGGCGGTCGGCACGGCGAGCGGGGTGGTCAACGGTACGACCTACGCCTTCCAGGGCACCAACCCGCTCTCGACCGTCAGCATCGGCGCTCCTGGCGCCGAGCGTACGCTGACCAACCTGGCGGCGGGGCGCGTCAGCGCGCTGTCGACCGACGCGATCAACGGCTCGCAGCTCTTCGCCACCAACCAGGCGGTCGACGCCATCGGTGCTGCCATCACCAACATCAATATCGGCGGCATCAAGTATTTCCATGCCAACTCGACGGCGGCGGATTCCTTGGCATCGGGTACGGACTCCGTCGCGATCGGGCCCGTCGCGACCGCGACCGGGACGAACGCCATCGCGGCCGGCACCAATTCGAGCGCCACCGACGCCAATGCCTCGGCTTTCGGCAGCGGCGCCGTCGCATCGGCCCTCGACGCAACGGCGATGGGCTACATATCCAAGGCGTCGGGCCAATACAGCACTGCCGTCGGCGCCAACGCCAATGCGACAGCCACGTCCAGCACGGCGATCGGCCAGAATGCGTTTGCCACCGGCTTTCAGGCGGCGGCTCTTGGCGCGGGTGCGAATGCCGGCGCCCAGAATGCGCTCGCGCTGGGCGCCCTCTCCAGTGCCGGCAATGCAGGCGACGTCGCGCTCGGCTCGGGCTCGGTCACGGCCGTGGCGGTCGGCACGCCCAGCACCGTGATCAACGGCACGACCTATGCGTTCCAGGGCACCAACCCAACCTCGACGGTCAGCGTCGGCGCGGTCGGCGCTGAGCGCACCATCACCAACGTCGCGGCAGGGCGGATCAGCGGGTCCTCGACGGATGCGATCAACGGTTCGCAGCTGTTCGCCACCAACCAGGCCGTCGACGCCATCGGCACCACGCTCAGCACCATCGGCGGTTCCCTAACCAATCTCGGCAACACGATCGCCAACATCGCCGGCGATACCTCGACTGCTTATACCGACGCCAATGGCATCGGTATCCGCTATGCCCGCACCAACGAGGCGGGCCTGGCGCAGACCGATTCCTTCGCGCAAGGCGTCGGCTCCACCGCGGTCGGCTACCAGGCGACCGCGACGGGCGCCCGCGCGCGGGCGCTCGGCCGCGACAGCAATGTCAGCATCGACGGCGGCGTGGCTCTCGGTTCCGGTTCTGTTTCGGATCGCGCGGTAGCGCCCGCATCGGGATCGATCCTCGCCGGCACCGGCCTCGTTCCCTACAACACCACCGACCTGACACTGCTCGGCGCCGTCTCGGTGGGCACCTCCACCTCCTATCGCCAGATAACCAATGTGGCCGACGGCACGGAGGACCAGGACGCGGTCTCGCTTCGCCAGTTGAAGGGCGCGCTGAGCTCTTTCGCGGTGACAGGGACCAAGTATTTCCACGCTAATTCGACGGCATCGGACTCGCTTGCGGTCGGCACCGATTCGGTTGCGGTTGGCCCGCGCACGACCGTCAACGGCGACAACGGCATTGGCATCGGCAACGGCGCCATCGTGCAGCAGACGGCGCCGGGAGGCATCGCGATCGGCCAGAACGCGACGGTCAATCAGGCCGACAGCATTGCTTTCGGCACGAACTCGACCGCCAACGGCGCCCAGGCAATGGCGCTTGGCGCCGGCGCCACGGCCAACGAGCCGGGCAGCGTCGCTCTCGGCGCGGGCTCGACGACGGCGGCGGCGGTCGCCACCACCGGCACCACGATCAACGGCGTCAACTACACGTTTGCCGGAACCGCTCCGACGAGCACGGTGAGCGTCGGCAGCGCCGGCAACGAGCGCACCATCACCAATGTGGCGGCGGGCCGGATCAGTTCCACCTCCACCGACGCGATCAACGGCAGCCAGCTCTATGCGACCAACCAGGCAGTCGAGGCAGTGCAGGGGAGTGTCGGCGATCTCGCTGAATTCTCCGTCCAGTACGACAAGGACGTGGACGGCAACAAATCCAACTCGCTAACGCTTGCTGGCGGCGATCCGAACGCTCCGGTGGTCATCCACAATGTGGGGGCGGGCGTCGCGAACAATGACGCGGTCAACGTCAAGCAACTCAACGACGGGCTGTCGCTCACGCTGGCAGATTCGAAGACCTATACCGATCAGGTAGCAGGCACGACGCTCCAGCAAGCCAACAACTACACCGACCAGAAACTCGGCCAGCTTAATTCGGACATCAGCGGCATCCGGGACGAAGCACGGCAAGCGGCGGCCATCGGCCTTGCCGCAGCCTCGCTGCGCTACGACGACCGTCCCGGAAAGTTGAGCGTGGCGGCCGGCGGCGGCTTCTGGCGGGACGAGAGTGCGTTCGCCTTCGGCGCGGGCTACACCAGCGAAGACGGCCGTATCCGCGGTAATGTCTCGGGCACGGCGGCGGGCGGAGATGTCGGGGTCGGCGCCGGCCTCAGCTTCACCTTGAACTGAGGCGGGGATGAACAGACTGACCAGACATGCCGGCCTCGGGCTTGCCGCACTGACTTGTCTGGTGCTGTCGGGTAGCCTCGTGCAGGCTGCCGGGCAGGCAGGCTCGACATACAGGATCAAGCCCTCGGACGTGGCGGTCCCACCCGAGGTGAAACTGGGGGACTACCAGCGGACCATCCGTCCCTTCGAAAATTGGACGCTGATCTGCGACGAGAACCTCAAGGCCCGCAAGAAGGTCTGCAATGTCTCGCAGGTGATCGAGGACACATCCGGCAAGATGGCCTTCAGCTGGTCGCTTGCGGCCACGCAGGACGGCAAGCCGTACATGATCCTGCGCACCGCGCCGAACGCCAGGAGCGACGGCCTTGTGTCGCTGAAATTCGACGGACAGGCGAAGCCGATCGACGTTCACTTGAACGGCTGCAACGACGTGGTCTGTGTCGGCATGTTGCCGGTCGGGCCCGTGATGCGCCAGCAGATATCGCAGAGCGCGACGCCGGCGATCTCCTATTCGACCGTCGATGGCCAGACGATCACCGTGACCGCAACACTCAAGGGGCTGACGCAAGCCCTTTCGCCAATCAAATGACCGGGGAAGCATCATGAGCCAGCAGGACCAGTTCATGTCCGCAAAACGCAGCCCGACCGTCGAGCCGGATCGGCAGAGGCTCGCTGAGCCGCCGCGGCGGCGGTGGCCGCGCGTCCTCGCACTTTCGCTGATGGGGCTGACGATGGCTGGCCTGGGCTTCGCCGCCGCGAACTACGTCGCGATGACCAGCCTGATCGGCGGCGCGACGGCCGCACAGGCGCAGGCAGCCGCGCCAGCACTTCCGGACACGCCTTTCCTCGAGCACGTCAAGCAAGCCGGTGTGCAGGCCTGTTCTACGATCTACCCGGTGCTCGGGCAGATATTGACGACCGGCGCCAAATACAGCGTCAAATCGCTGTGGAACGACCAGGCCGCCGACAAACATGCCGTTCAGGCCTTTGTCGGCATGGACTATGCGACCGAGCGCTATAGCGGACCGGCCGCCGGCGTCGTTTTCGCATCGCCCACCGCTTCGGGTTGCGAGGGAGCGATGGTACGGGTGGCGCCGTTCGCCAGTCCGTGTTCCGAGATTCCCTCCGTTCTTCCGCAGGGCAGCAAGATCACCGACCATCTTGGCAAGGTCGAGGTGTACGAGCTTGGCGGGAACGCGGGTGAAGCCCTTCTCCTGCCGACAGGCAACAGCTGTGTGGTGATCTCCGTCGCTTCGGCGTCGAAGTGAGGACGCGAAGCTGATGGCGACGGCTCCTGCAGAGGATTGCTGACTATGAGATACGGACCTTTGGCTGCTGTTCTTGGCTTTGCCTTGCTCTGGGCCGGGCAAGTCATCTCGGCCGATCTGCCGGAAGCGCCGCCCGAACCGCCGGCGCCACCACCGCAGGAGGAAAAAGGCATCTGGGCGGCGATCGCCTACTCCAGCACCGACGTCAAATACGGCTTCTTCTGGGGCGCCGACAAGCGGCAGGAGGCGTCGGATATCGCGCTCAAGCATTGCAAGAACGCGGGCGGAGATAATTGCACCGTCGTAACGGTGTTCCGCAATCATCGCCATTGGAACGACGACGACGATACCGGCTTTCCCTACAAGCATTGCGGTGCCCTGGCCTTGGCCGAGAAGGCGAACGAACGGCAGTTCACGCCCTGGGGCGTGGATTCCGCCGAAACGCGTCGTGAAGCGGAAGACCTCGCTTTGCAGGCCTGCGAGGCGGCGGGAAGCAAATGCAAGATCCGCGAGTGGGTTTGTACATGAAGCGTGGCCTCAAGGCCGTCTCCGCGTGTGGGGCAATCGTATTCTCATTGATGTCGCCGGCCTTGGCCCAGCAACAGGTGGCGGCGGTCCTCGACGGACCGTCGTCGCTGCGCGAAGTCTATCAGGACTGGAGCGTGGCCTGTTCCGTCCGCGAGAAGGCAAGGGTGTGCTCACTTTCGCAGGACCAGGTCCAGCAGAACGGCCAGAGGCTTCTTGCGGTGGAAATCGCGGGACGCGCGGACGGTTCGACGACGGCTACCCTGCTTCTACCCTTCGGCATACTGCTCGACTCAGGCGTGACGCTCCAGATCGACGATCGGCCGCCATTGTCCCAGCAGCGCTTCAGGACCTGCCTGCCAACGGGTTGCCTCGCGGTCTTTGCCATCGAACGGTCGGTGCTTGGAAAACTGCGGGAAGGCTCGGTGCTGAAGCTCAATGTCACGACAGATGCCGAGACCCCGCTGACATTCCCGGTGTCGCTGCACGGGCTGACCGCGGCGCTCGACCGCATGACCGCGTTAAGCGCGCGTTGAGGGGGAACGGGGGTCAGCCTGTACCTCGTGGCGCTGTCCGAAATAGCGATCCAGCCCCGCTTCGGCCGTTAGTAGCCGGTATGATTCTGGCTGCATCGGCCGCTTTCCCACACGTGGCGGCGTCCGGGTACAACTGCAGCGGGTCGATTTCTATGTGCCATTTTTGTTACATCCCGCCGCTCTTCTGATCTGAATCGCCCTTTTAGTGGCGGCTAAACCAATAATCGCTCACAAATTTCATGAAACTGTGAATAATCCCCCGACAGGTAGGCCTTGGCTTGGCCATAGCGCTCAAGTAATAGGGGCGCTGGGGAAACCGTAGGGTGGGTTCATATGAATACGACAAGCATGTCGACCATAGGCAAGCGCCTTGGTCTTTTGATGGCGGCCACCATGCTGACCTGCGGGGGCGCTCATGCGCTCACGCTCAAGGAGGCGATGGCCGTTGCGGTTGAATCCAATCCCGAGATTGGACAGGCAATCGAAAACCGCGAAGCCATCGAATTCGAGCTGCGGCAGGCCAAGGGGCTTTATCTTCCCAGCGTCGACGTCGAGGCATCGGCTGGCGTTCGCCGGCTCGACAATCCGTCCCGGCGATCGCTTTCCATAGAAGACGACGCGCTCTACCCGGCTGAAACGGATCTTACGGTTTCGCAGACGCTTTATGACAGCGGCGCAAGGCGGGCCGAGTTGAACCGCCAGGCTTCGCGAGTCGATGGCGCTTCGTTCCGGGTGCTGGAGCGCTCCGAATTCATCGGGCTGTCCGTTGTCCAGGATTACCTGGAGTACATGCTGCAGGCTTCGATCGTTGCCGAAGCGAAGAAGAATCTCGGCTTCCATCAGGCAATTCTCGGCGACATCCGGCAAGGTATTTCGGGCGGCGCGCTGAACGAGGCCGACCGGCAACAGGCCGAGGAACGGCTGTTCGCCGCCAAGGCGCGCATGCAGGAGGCGACCGAGGAACTGGAAGCGGCCAAGATCCGCTTCTTCAAGACCGTCGGAAAGCCACTGACCAGCCCTTCAAGGCCGGGCGATGTCTCGGCCGCGCTGCCACGCTCGCTTGACGAGGCAATAGGGTTGGCGCGGGAAAGCAATCCGCGCGTGCACATGGCCAACAGCGACATCGATGCCGCGGCCTCCCTCGTGGATGCTGCACGGGCAAAATTTGGCCCCTCCATCATTGCTGAAGGTCGCGCCCGGGCGGGAGCAGACATTGACGGCGACGATGGCGACACCAGCGACCTGCAGGCGCGCGTGGTCCTGCGCTGGAACCTCTACCGCGGTGGTATCGACAAGGCCAACGAGCAGGAGCAGATCCGCCGCACCAGCGAACAGCGTCTGGCGCTGCATCAGGTCCAGCGCGAAATCGAGGAAGCCGTTCGCACCTCATGGGATCGCCGTTTCCGGCAAGCCGATCTGGCAAAGACCCTGAGGCAACAAGCCGCCTCCAGTGAGAAGCTGGTCGCTTCCTATCGCGAGCAGTTCAAAGTCGGACAGCGTTCGCTGCTCGACGTGCTCGATGCACAGAATACGCGGTTCAACACCGCAACGCTGGCTGATACCTCGTCCTATGCATCGCTCTTTGCCGAGTACCGGCTGCTGGCCGCGACCGGACAGTTGCTGAAAACGATGAACCTCAAGCCGGCGAAACAAGCGACGGCCTATGCGCGAACCGAGTTTGCGGCACCGGAAACCGCAGACACCGAGACCTATGCGCGGACGCCGTCGGAGCAGAAGAACGACCTGCCTTTCGACATTCTCGCCCCGGTGAGGAAGAAGTAAGACGGCGCAAAGTCCAGCGAGAGTTCCGACGGGCAGATCGTGAACCAGCAACCCCATATCCTGTCTCCCAAGGAGGCGTTCAAGGCCTGCTTCTCAGCCGTTGCCGGATATCTCGGCCGGCCGAGCGCGGAGACGGTGCTGTTCGCCGGCGTACCGCTGTCGGACACCCGAATTGAAGTCGACGACATCAGGCACCTTGCCGAGCGCATCGGCATGGAAGTCACCGAGTTCAGCCACCGCGACTTTCTCAGGGGCCGCATCGACCTGCCCGCCATCGTCTTTCGCGTCAGCCAGTTGCCCATCGCCCTGCTCGCGCAAACCGAAGACGGCGCGTATATCACCGCGCCCCAGGAGGACGGTCGCACCGCAATCGGCAGATCGGAACTCGCCGCCAGCTACATCAGCGGTGGAGCGTCCTTCTCGATCACCTATGCCAACGCGGCCGAGGGGATGACGGTCGGCTCGGCAGCCAAGATCGAGCGAAGACATTGGCTTACCGGAACGATGGGCGCTTTCTGGCGCACCTATTCGAAGGTCGTCCTGGCGGCGGTGTTCATCAATATGCTGGCCATAGCCTCGCCCATCTTCACGATGAACGTCTACGACAGGATCCTGCCGAACAAGGCGATATCGACACTGTGGGTTCTGGCAATCGGCATTGGCGCCGTCATCCTGTTCGACCTGCTTTTGAAGACGGCCAGAGCTTCCCTTATCGACTATGCCGGGCGCAAAGCCGATCTTCGGATATCGTATCTTCTGTTCGAGAAAGTGCTGAACTCGTCGCTGTCGGCGCGTCCCGGTTCGACCGGTGAATACGCAAACAGGGTCACGCAATATGAGTTCGTCAGGGAGTTCTTCACCTCGAACACCATCAGCGTGTTCATCGACACGGCATTCGTCTTCGTCTTTCTGCTCGTCATCTATGCGATAGGCGGCTGGCTGGTGATCATTCCGGCGCTGGCCTTCGTGATGTCGGTTGTCGTCGGCCTGATCACGCAGCGTCGCATCGGCAAGCGCGTCGCCGCCTCGATGAACGAAGCTTCGCAACGCCAGTCGCTGCTGGTCGAATCCATCTCCACGCTGGAGACGATCAAGTCGCTGCGCGCCGAGGCGTATCTGCTGCGCAAATGGGGGGAGCACTCCAAGAACGCCGCCAACACCTCCGAGAAGATCAAGCAGCTTTCGGCGGCCGCGGGCAACATCACCCAGTCCATACAGCAGCTGGTGACCGTCGCCCTGGTCGTGGCCGGTGCCTACGCCTTCTCGGAAGGACATGTTTCGACGGGAGCGATCATAGGAACGGTGATGCTGGCGAGCCGGGCCGTGGCTCCGCTCGGCCAGATCGCCATCACGCTGTCGCGGTTCCGCCAGGCCATGCTCTCGTTGAGGATGGTGAACTCGATCATGGCTCAGCCGGAAGACCGGCCGGACACTGTGGGTTTCGTCAATCGCCCCATTCGCAGCGGGGCGATGGTGTTCAGAAACGTCGGGTTCGTTTATCCCGGCACGGAAAACGAGGTGTTGAGCGGCCTGAATTTCTCGGTGAAGCCGGGTGAGCGGGTCGGTATCATCGGCCGCATAGGATCGGGCAAGACGACGATGGGTCGTCTTATCGGCCGGCTTTTCCTGCCGACTTCCGGCGAGCTGCTGCTGGATGGGATCGACATTCGCCAGTATCACCCGTCCGAGGTTCGCGCCGCGGTCGGCATCGTTGCGCAGGCTGGCGACCTGTTCTCGGGCACCATCAAGGAAAACCTCCTGATGGCATGCCCCGAGGCTACCGACGAGCAGATCATCGAAGCGGCGAAGGCCGCCGGCGTCGACGATTTCGTCTCACGCCACCCGCGCGGCTACGACATGAATGTCGGCGAGCGCGGCACCAATCTTTCCGGCGGCCAGAGGCAGACGGTGGCGATCGCACGACTGCTTTTGACCAAACCGAAAGTCGTCTTTCTGGATGAACCATCGGGCTCGATGGATCTCGCATCGGAACGCCAGTTGATAAAGCAGCTGAAAGTCGCCTTTGACCGCGACACGACGCTGATCGTCTCCACACACCGGTTCAGCATGCTTGAACTGGCCGACCGCCTGATCGTCATCGAGCGGGGCAAGATCGTTGCCGACGGTCCGAAGGACCAAGTCATACAGGCGTTGCAGAAAACAAGCGCCTGATAGAACAAATAGTAATGCATCCAATGCGTTGGGGCGTGGGAAATGCTTGCCAGGGAAGATCGACCGCCGCTTTTCGCGTCGGCGTCCATATTCATCATAGGAGCGCTCTTCGTCGCTTTTGTCGCCTGGGCATCCTTTGCCGAAGTCGATGAGATCGCACGCGGCGACGGCAAGGTCATACCCGCTTCCAAGACCCAGGTCATTCAGGCGAGTGAAGCCGGTGTCGTTCAGGAGATCGCCGTGACGATCGGCCAGATCGTCAAGAAGAACGATCTCATCATCCGCCTGGACAACACGCTCAACACGTCCAGCCTCGGCGAGCAGCAGGCCAAAGCGCGCGCGCTGGAAGTGCGCATAGCAAGGTTGAAATACGAACAGGCCGGCAATCTGTCGGGCGCATTTCCGTGCCCGCAAGACATTCAGTCGATCGCTCCGCAAATCTGCGACAATGAACAAAAGCTGCTCATCGCCCGACGCGAGAATTTCGACAACAAGCTATCGGTGCTCAAGTCGCGCCTCGACCAGCGCGAAAAGGAATTGGCCGAGGCGATCGCCAATTCCGACCGTCTGACCAAGAACCTGGCCGTCAGCGACCAGGAGGCAACGCTGGTCGACGCGATGGTCAAGAAAGGCTTGATGGCAAGGACCGAGCAGCTCCGGGTGGAACGCGAGCAGACCGAACTCAACGGTCAGCTGAACCTGGCGGGCGAGACGATCAAGAAGGGCAAGGCGGCGATCACGGAAGCACAGCTTCAGGTCGAGGAACTCGGCCTGCAACTGCAGCAGGAGGCGTTGGACGACCTCACCCAGGCGCTGGCGGACCTTTCGGTGGTGGATGAAACCATAAGAGGGGCGACCGACAAGGTGGCCCGCACCGATATCCGGTCTCCGGTGGACGGCATCGTCAACACGCTGGAACTGAACACGGTCGGCGCCTTCGTCCAGCCTGGCGCCGTGGTGGCCGGCATCGTGCCGACCTCCGAGACCTTGCTGGTGGAGGCACGGGTTTCGCCACGGGACGTCGCGTTCATCCGCCCCGACCAGGAAGCGCTTATCAAGGTCACCGCCTATGATTTCTCGATCTTCGGCGGCATCGAGGGCAAGGTTTCGAACATCACGGCAGACAGCCTGGTCGATCAGAAGACAGGGGAACCCTACTATCAGGTGCGCGTGTCGACGGACAAATCGACACTTCTGAGAGACGGCAAAGCCTATTCGATCATCCCCGGCATGATCTGTTCAGTCGACATCAAGACCGGGCGCAAGACGATCCTGCACTACCTCCTGAAGCCGATCAACAAGGCGCGTGAGGAGGCGATGAGTGAGCGGTAGCGCCAGCCTTCATCAACCCGATCGCGAGCGACTGCTGCCTTCGGTCACGGCCGAGGATTTTGGGCTGGAATTTCGGGTCGTGGCGCGCGGCGGCATACGACGCGGCATCCGTCTGGAGCGGGCATTCTGGATGGCGCTGAAGCACATGGCCGAAGTCCGCAAATGCACGATCGGCATGCTCATCGACGAGATCGCCGAAAGCCAGGCGCAGACAGGCAACCTGACATCCGCGATCCGGGTGGCCTGCATGCGTGGGTTGGGGGACGAGAACCTGACGTTGCGAAGGCTTGCGTCGATCAACACCATCAATGCCATACTGGTCGCTTGCCCGTCACCGGCCTTTGCGCTGGCATCGTCGAAGAAGATCCTGACGTTCAACGCGCCGTTCCAGCAACTGGTCAAGCGTCAACTGCCGATCGCCCCAAGCGATGATGCGCGCAACGACCTCAAGCTGGCGCTGGACCTCAATGTGGCTGATATCTTCGCGCGGCTCGATGCCAATGGCGAAACGCCGGTGGCCACCGGCTTTGTCATCGGCGCCGGCGAGCGTCGATACCGTGGGCAGTTGAATGCGGTGCGCGCGCCGGTGGTCGAGCCGGAGTTGCTGATGGCGTTCGTCTTCGCCGGCTAGACCGGTCCGCTCACCGGACCTGCATCGCCCACCCCAGAGTAGACCTACGGCTGAAAACCTTCGCCCGGCGCGACCGTCGCGAAGCCGCCCTTGATGTCGGCCATCTGGGCTTCGCCCGGTCTAGAGCCGTGGATCCAGGCCCGGTCCGTGCTGAACGAATAGAGCGGAACGTAGTCCGGCAGATCGCTGTCGCGCCTAACGGTGTTGCTGAGGCTGTCGAGAATGAAGGTGCCGCTACCCGTGCTCACCGACAGCACGGCGTGAAAGAAGCCCCTCTTGCGGTCCTGGAGAACGACCAGCGCCATGCTTTGCGTCGGGATGCCGGCCCTCATCAGAGCCGTCATCTTGAGGATGGCGAAATCCTCGCAGTCGCCGGCAAGCCGTTCCAGGATCTCCGACGGCTTCGCCCAGTAGTCGAGCTTGCCGTAGACGACGCTGTCTTTCTTATAGGCGATCAGGTGATTGACGCTGCTGTTGACGAAGGACAGTTTCTCGCTGAACCCCTTGCCTTGGGCGACGGAGACCATGTCGACGAAAGCCGCGCTCTTGCGCTCGCAGTCGCTGCCAGCCGAACAGGCGATGATTGCCCGGTAGACGGGCGCCCAGCGGGCCGAGACGGGAAAATTGCGCATCGACAAGGCGACCGACCCGAATACGCCCGGAATGATCGACGCGGTCTGCACAGGGTCTATCCCGGCTTGCGCCATTGATGGGCTGTCGCCATGATCGGCAACGGCCGGACCATAGCTGCCCAACATCATGCCGATGCGGTAAGGGGCAGCAGGCAGCCAGGGCTGGGGCCTCGCCAGCGACACGCCGCCGAGGCAGGGCGGCGTCTGGACCCTTTCCAGAGGCGCGCCCTGTGCGGCTGCATCGCTGGAAATAGCGTTCGCGAATGATGGCCCTGCCAGGCCGACAAGCCCGATTGCCAGCAGGAGCACCTTGAGCCCGGTTTTTCCCAGAGCTGAGTTTTCTTTTTTCATGACGCCCACCTTTGACTGTGGACGCTACCAATCTTGTCTCAAATTATTGGAAAGGAAGGTAGGTAACTTTCCCCCAAATCACTTCGACTATTTTGCGTAAAATTTTATACAAATTTATACTTCCATTTACCAAAGAATCGCGGCTCACCTCCATCCTTTCGGCTCCCACGCGGGCCAATGTATATCAGGTTATATTGTTGTAGTTTACCACGTGTAAAAAATGCCGAACCATGCATATCTGAGTATATGAAATAGATTGCAGGACGGTTGCAAAGCAGAGGTCGCCACTGTCTCTTTCCGGGAAATGACGGAGGGGTTTCAGCAATGACCACCAATATCGATTTGGACAGCTTTTCGGGTTCCATGGACGACCATTCGGCGTCCGGCGAACACAACAGTCAGATTTCGCCGGCAGAGATGCAGGTCGCACAGGCAACGGCGGCACAGCAGCCCGCCCCGGCAGCCTCCGAACCGGTGCCGGTCGATGTCGGCGCAGCGCCGGCCAAGCCGGAGGCACCGGTTACGGCAAACGCACCCGCGGCGACGGCACCGCACGAATATGTGGCTGACGCTGGCAACATCGTAAAACTTCCGTCCAACGTTTCCATCGACAACATCAAGGTCGACGGCAACAACCTTGTGCTCGAACAGGCCGACGGCTCGGTGATCGTGATCAAGGACGGCGCCTTGCACGTGCCGACCTTCATCATCGGCGACGTCGAGGTGCCGCGCGTTGCCCTGCTGGCGGCGCTGGAAGCCAGCCATGTCGATGTTGCCTTCGGTGCCGACGGTTCCATATCGGCCGGCCCAGGCGGTTCGAATTCCAGTGCAGGCGGAGACTTCTCGGTCCCCCCCGGCGGCATCGGCGACGGCTTCGACCTGTCGGCCCTGCTCCCGCCGACAGCCTTGCAGTTTGGTCAATTGGACCGGCGTGAGCTGTTCCCCTCGATCGTCGACAGGCAGGTTACAGTGACGGCCACGTCCTTGCTTGCTCCCAGCGAAGCGGCCAGCGAAACCGGCCTTGATGGCGGCCCGACACAATCGCCGGGTAGCGACGCACCGAGCCATTCGGAAACATCCAGCAAGGGAACGATCAGCATCGATGCGCCGGATGGAATCGGGTCGATCGTCATCAACGGCGTCACCGTCACCGGTGTCGGCCAGCACATCCCGGGGGATTTCGGTTTCCTGACGATCGTCTCCTACAATCCGAGCACCGGTGCCATCGAATACAATTACACGGTGACCGAATCGGTCACGCATCCCTTGCAGGGGGATGGATTCAATCCGAACGACACGGTTCCGGACAATTTCAGCATCACTGTCACGGATGTCGACGGCGATACGGCCAGCACCACCTTTGCCGTCGCCATCGTCGACGACGTGCCGACTGCGGTTGCCGACAGCGACAGCATCGCCGCCGGCCAGTTCGGCCCCGCCACGGGCAATGTGCTTGTCGGCGGTACGGATGCGGGTGATGGCAATACCACGGACGGCGTTGCCGACACCCAGGGCGCCGACGGGGCGACGGTGGTGGGCGTTGCGGCCGGCAACACCAATACCGATGTCACTGACGCGGCTACGCTCGACGTGCCCTTCCAGGGCGCCTACGGCAAGCTGACGCTGCACAGCGACGGCAGCTATACCTACGTGCGCGACGCCGGCACGCCCGGCGGCGTCAACGACGTCTTCACCTACACGATCAAGGACGGCGACGGCGACACCTCGCACACCACGCTGACGATCTCGATCGGCAATTCGACGCCTGTCATCACCGACCTGACGCCGCAAGCCAACGGCGGCGATGTCGTCGTCAACGAGGCTGCATTGAATGTCGGCACGGCGGGCGGGCCTGGGTCGGATCCGGCAAGCACGGCCGAGACCGGCGCCGGCACTTTCACCATCTCCTCGCCCGACGGCATCCATTCGCTGGCGATCGACGGCAATGCCTTCATCACCAATGGCGCGTTCACCGCAGGCTCCTTCACCACCGCGCTCGGCAACACACTCAATGTGACGGCTTACAATGCCGCCACCGGCCAGGTGAGCTACACCTACACGCTGGTCGACAACGAGGCGCATGACCCCATCCAGGGCACGAACAACCTGTTTGAAAACTTCACCGTCACACTGACAGACCAGGATCTGCAGAGCACCGACGCCACGCTCTCCGTCAAGATCGTCGACGATGTGCCGACGGCGCATGATGAAGCCTCGCAGTCAATTGCGGAAGGTGCTCCGGCGCTGACCGGGACACTGGACTTCGTCGCGGGCGCAGATGGCGCGACGGTGACGCATGTCAACGGCACGCTGCTGATCTTCGATGCCGGCACGGGCTACTCGCAGTCGGTCGACATCGGCGCGGGCACCATCCAGGTGAAGGCGGACGGGTCATACTCGTTCACGCCGGATGCCTCGGTCGACAACAGCTCCGGTCCGGTGGCGGTCAACGCGACCTACACGGTGACGGATGGCGATCTCGACACTTCGACCGCCAACATCGCCTTCACGATCACGGACGGCGCAGGCCCGGCTGCGGGCGCTCCGATCACGCTGGCGCTTGACGACCAGAACCTGAGCGACGGCTCGACGCCGGCCGGCCCTGACTTCGCCGCGAACTCGATCACCTTCACGCCGGGCTCGGACGCGATCGCCTCGATCGCCTTCGGCACCGATTTGAGCGGGCTGAACACCGCCAACCTGACCTGGACCAGGGTGTCGGACACCCAGGTCGTGGGCAAGGACGGCGCCGTGACGGTGGTGACGCTCGACCTGTCGGTTGCCAACAATGTGGCAACGGTGACGGCGACGCTGAACAACAACTACGATGCACATCCCGGCATCAATCTCGACGATCTGGTCAATCTGGGCCATCTCGGCGTGGTCGCAACCGATACTGACGGTGACCAGGCGACTGGCACGGTCAACGTGACGGTGTCCGACGACGTGCCGACGGCGCATGATGAAGCCTCGCAGAACGTCGCCGAAGGTGCGACGATCACTGGAACGCTAGACTTCGTCGCCGGCGCCGACGGCGCTACGGTGACGCATATCGGCGGCACCGCCCTGGTCTTCGGAGGCGATGGCTATTCGCAGCCGATCGATATCGGCGATGGCTTGATCAAGGTCATGGCTGACGGCCATTACTCCTTCACCGCCGACAATTCGGTTGTCGGCACCGGCGCGGCTTCTGCAATTTACACGGTGACGGACGGCGACGGTGACACATCAACGGCCGGCATCAGCTTTGCGGTGACGGACGCCAATGTTCCGACCGGCGGCACAGCTGCGGCCTCGGTTGACGATGACGGCCTCGCCGGCGGCAATCCAGCGAGCACGATAGGGGACATCGACGCCAATACGGGCGAGTCCCCAGCGAGCCTCAGCGAAGCAGTCTACAACGGCACACTGGGTGGTAGCGTCGGCGGTGATGGAGCCGGCTCCAACGGCTTCTCGTTCGCGACGCTGGACGGTACTGGTGGCACTGTCGGCCAGGAGAGCGTAACCTATAGCTGGGACGTCGCCACCGACACGCTGACGGCAACGGGTCCGCGCGGCGATCTGTTCACGGTGCATGTGACGGACCCAGCAACGGGCGCCTACACCGTGACACTGCTCGACAACGTCCTTCAAGCTCAAGGACCGAACGACGAGAACAATGCGACGGTCGATCTCGGCTATGTGATCACCGATGCCGACGGCTCGACGGCGCCTGGCACACTGACCATCACCTTTAACGATGATGCGCCGACGGTGGCGTTGGCCGACGTGGCGCTGCCGACGCTGACGGTCGACGAGAGCTTCCTGACGGCTGCGACCAATGGCGGCATCAACGGCTCGGGCCAGGCGCCTGCCGGCTCGACGCA